>NZ_JACYUK010000005.1:0-492729 GCF_014841725.1 Pseudomonas sp. CFBP 8758
GCGGGAGCCACGGGCGTTTCCGACAGCGTGCTGATCTCGGTGCAGGATGCCGCGAGCCAGACCTGGCCGGCGCCCGAGGTGCATGACGCTTCTGGCGGCCCCGTCACTGTCTGGAATCCGGTCGCAGACGGGCAAGGCAATATCGCCAACTTCGTGCTGCGCGACAGTCGGTTGCGGATCGGCGACACCGTGGCTCCCTTCTGGCGTCTGCCAGGCGATGTGGATCAACTCCTTGCCTGGATCCCAGTCAGTGCTGCAGGCGAAGCGCAGGCGAGTGTGCCCCCTGCCGTGCTGGCGGCCTCGCGGGGCAGGACGGTAACAGTGTTCTATGCGGTGATGCAGGGCGGTGTGGTCACCCCTCTGTCCGCGGTATTGACCCTGCGTGTCGCGGACTTTGCCGCAGGCGATCTGCCTGCGCCCGTTGTGGCAGAAGCTAGCGGAACACCCGCCGTGCTGGATTTGAACATCACCGCAGGCAACGCCACGGTGATTGTGGCGCCCTGGCCGCTGATTGCAGCGGGGCAAACGTTCTGGTTGTTGGCCAAAGGCATTCGCGACGATGGCAGCATCTACACCGAGCGCTTGTCGACACCTTATGCGGTACAACCGGCCGAGGTAGCAACGGGTATCCGCCGAGTGCTGGAACGCCCTCAACTGCTGAGGCTGGAAAACGCTTCGACGCTGCGTCTTGAACTGAAAGTTGATCTGACTGGGGGCGCTGTCGAGGCGTCCGCTACCTTATTTCCTGAAGGAGAGGTTGTCATGGCTACTGTGAATCTGGATTTGATTGCGCCAACGGTGGTGGGAGCGGTGAATGGAATATTGGATCCAGACACCATTCCGGGGAATGGGGTGGTGGTGCAAGTTCCGGTTTTTGGAGGACGGGCAGTGAGTCAGTGGGTGTCTGTAGTGTTCAATGGGCAGGGTGGATCCAAGGAAGTTACAGATAGGCAGCAGGTGACGGATGCTAGTGACGTTATGGAGTTTGTAGTTAGTAAGGCTGAGGTCTTGAAAAGTATCAATCAGGCGGTAACCTTTGAGTACAAGGTTGCACTGACGGATGGAGGCCTTTATACAACGTCCGATCCGGTCTCCTTGGAGGTTGGAGAGGGCTATCCAACACAACCGGGTGTTATTGATTTCGAAGATTTGCCGTTAGGTGATTTGGCAGGTGTTACTGACTTAGGTCCTTGCACTATAACAGCGGGCCGCATTTCTAATACTTACCCAGGAGCTCCGCACATTACGGGTAAACATTTTGAAAAACCAGAAAGAGGGGATTTCACAATTATTAGGATGCATATTCCAACGACGAGGCTGAAGTTTGGATTTAGCACTCCAGGCACGGTATACTTGTCTGTAGGCTATGAAGATGGACGTTATCTACAGTTTCCTATTACCGGCAACAGCTGGAGAGAATTTGCACAAGCAAACATAAGCAACAGAATTAAAGACATTAGTTTCGAGGCCCCTGGCGTACTCTTTAGGCTGGACAATATCACTGTGGGCTAGCTAGGCTATGTTGAGGCGGCTAGCATATGGTGATTCATCCAAACCCATGGTCCTGCGAGAAAAGTGAAGTACGCCTTACACGCACAGAGATGTACTTCCAAGATAGCTGTAAACTCCACTACGGTATTTGCAACGTGTTAAAACGTGAACTTCATTGCTAACGCGTACTACTTAGTACACGGATATTGGCCTTGGATGGCGAAATGAATAGGTTGACCAGGTAGCTTGCGAATCAGCGGCCAGGCGTGGTTATCCAGCTATGTCGGGCGCGCACACGCCGCATTCTGCGTGCAGGCGGTATTTTGTCCGCAGCAGGCTTGATGGCGGCCGATGCCAGGGGTGCTTTCGAGCACGCCGGGTGCCTGACATCCCGGTTGACCAACCTGCGTACTGTCCGCCACCCACTCGTTTGGTCACGAATGTGGCGGACTCCACTCATGTCAGGAGCTCCACCATGGTCAAGCCGACCCCCGATCCCCCCATCGTTCCACTCCCGCCCGATCAGCCTTCGTTTCATTACCCAGGCATCTCCGAACATGTCGATGGCCACACCGTGGCTACTCGTCGCAACGCACAGATGCCAGCGCCGCCGAAGCCTTGCTGTTGGCAGTCCGAGCGACGGGACTGAAGGTTGTAACGCGTAAGCGGGACGGCCGCTCGTGCTTCCCATTGATGTTGAAAGGGAAATTGACCATGGTGGAAATCATTCAAACCTGCAGTGTGCCGGTAGGGGCGTGTGGGTCGGATAAACCGGCGTTGTTCAGCGTGAATGCTGGTATTGCGCTGGAGGAGGCACTGGCGCAACTGGGAGTGTTGCTGGAATGCGCGCAACTGACGGCGAATGAGTTGTGGGATGCGCCGGATCGGAGTTTGCTGGGCGTGACGTTGCATTGCATCGAGCATGCGCAGGCGGTGGTGGCTTCGTTGCGGGTACCGCAGGATTGATTCAAGGTTCTGTGGGAGATTTGTCTGGGGTGTGTGGGGTCAGGGCTGGCCTCCTCGTGGGCAGAGCCCGATCCCACAAAGGGCGCGCGGGGGCTGGTGGGTGGTGGCGCGGTAGCGCCGCGGCCGCTACTTTTGCCCCGGTGTTGGGTGGTGGCGTATTACGCTATAATCCTCGCCTTTCGCCGCCCACCATGCCCGATCACCGCGCCCGACGATCCGAGCGAGCCAGGGTTCAACCACAACTTCGTCGTGCGAAAACGCAGCATGGTGTGCCTGAAGATACCTTCGATGTCAAAGCTGAGCAGCGTGGTCGGCGAGGCCTAGCTTAAGCAGCTGCGCGAGCAAGACTGCCTACAGGGTTGGCACCGAGAGCAAGGCTTGAACCGACGCGGCGGGCTGTCTGACGCGAGCAGCGCAGCGATGCTCGCGTCTTCCCGTGCCCCAGTTCTCCTGCTCGGCAGCGAGCACTGCATTGATCATGGCCTTGGCCGTGAGCAAGCCTTCGGGGTGACGCTGGTACAACGCTACGCCGATGTTGATTGCCAGCCGTTCGGCGGGCGTGTGCCAGTGGCGCAAGGTGCGCTGTTGCAAAGGCGTCTGCGCGTCGATGCCGTCGATCAGTACGCCTGGGCGAAAGCCTGCAGCCATGCCCAGGTATCCGTAGTGAATACCGCCCCAGAGACCGACGTGATACAGATATTGCCCTTGCTTGTGCCAGGAGGAACTCTGCAGTTGCGCGACTTTGGCGCGGTAGTTCCACTCGCGGTTTTCGTCCATCTGCTCGACCCACAGGGCCACTGCTTCGTCCTTGCAGGCCCTGGCCACCTGCTGTGGATTGCGCACCCACCAACGTGCGTGCCACGGCAGCGCTTGGTAGGTGCGCATGGCGCTGGTTGCATCGTAGCGGTTGAATTGCTTGATCTTGCTCACGACGGCGTGGCGGACGTTGCGATTGATCTCGCCGGCCATGTAGGTGGTGATCGACAGCAGCTGGTCCGGATGGCCACAATTCTGCACGGCGCTGGGCCGCGGCATTATGGTATGTCGCGCTTTGACCTTTTTCGATGACTCGTACTGGGTACTGAACGACGACGGGATCAGCAGGGCGTTGCAGGCACAGCTGCTGGTGCTGTCGAGGCTGCCGGCAACGCGTCGACCGTTGCTCTTGAGCTGCTCGACGCCGCCGACGATGTGGAACTCGCCGGTGCTTTTTCCGCAGGACACGCGATCGCCTTCGCGCGAACGCGGAACGCCGAGCAGGGTGACGCCCCGCTCGCCACCAAGGACCGTGCCGCCACACGATGTCTTGTCGCCCAACCGGATGAAGTAGCCCAGTTTCATGTCCAAACCCCCTGCTCTGCCGCTGGCCCACGCAGGGCCGCCAAGCGACAGGAGTTTCCGGGAGTTGTGGAAGTACGTCTGTAGGACCCATCCGACGCAGATGCAGGAAGAGTCCTGAATTCCGTGCGCGACGTACGTTGCGGCTACATTTCTCGGGGCAAACGCTGATCCAGCAGCACACGCAGGGCACTGCCGTCCGGCCAGTTGCGCAGCAACCGTTCACGGTCACGCTGGTGGGCAGGGGCGAAGCTGCTGTCGCTGGCGTGTTGCTGCATGGCGTCGAGGTCGATCAGGGCCCAGCGGCCGTCGTTCCAGAACAGGTTGTGGCCCTTGAGGTCGCCGTGGCTGATGCGTTCGCGGATCAGGTCGGTGAACAGCTGGTCCAGGGCCTGGAGCTGAACCTCGGGAACGTCACCCGTGTCGACATGGGCGGCGAAGGCTTCGATCAGGTCCGGGCCGCCCAGGTGTTCAGTCACCAGGTAGGCTTCGCGACGCAGCCACAGCACGCGCTTTTCCAGCACACCGAGCGGCTTGGGGGTAGCGATGCCGAGGAACAGCAGGCGATTGCCCTCGACCCACGAATGCCAGGCGCGGCTCGGGCGCCAGAAGCGCTTGCCCCAGTGCAGCAGGTTCTTGATGTTGTAGCGTTTGATCAGCAGGTCGCGGCCTTGGCTGTGCACGCGGCCGACCGTGGCGGCGCCACCGGTCTTGTAGACATGGCCTTGTTCGAGCAGGGCGTCGGCCTGCTCCAGCACGGGCAGGATGGCCGCTTCTTCTTCTCGGCGTACGGCGCGCAGGCCAGACGCGCTGTCCTGCACACTGAACAGGCTGCATTCGCGGCCCACTTTGCTCAGATAGTCCTTCAGGCGCCAGGCGCGGACCTTGTCGATCTGCTTTTGCAGGGCTTCCATGGGCAGGCCGTGCTCGCCATTGGCCAGCAGGTAATACACCAGCAGCTCTTCGGTGAAGGGCTCGAGGTGCTTGGGCAATTGGGCGAAGAAAACGCCAAGGTTTTCCAGGACCTTTTGCCGCGACAGGGGCTTGCCGGCCTCTTCGGCCTGGATGCCGGCGCCGTCGATGAGGAACACCTGACCGTTGTGGCGCAGCAGGTTGTCCAGGTGCAGGTCTTGCTGCCACAGGCCCTTGCCGTGCATCTGGCCGATAACGCCGAGCGCGTCACCAAGCACGGCGGTCTGTTCGTCGGCCAGGGGCGGCAGGGTTTCCACACGGGTCCAGTCGTCGGCCAGGCTCTGGGCGTTTTCCAGGTACTCGAACAGCAGCCAGCCGCCCTCGCCTTCCTGCAGGCCGTCGGCGAGCAGTTGCGGGGTGGTGAGGTGTTGTTCGGCCAGCAGGCGCACGCCTTCCAGTTCGCGCTGGAAATGCCGGGCAGCCTTGCTGCCGACCAGCAGTTTGGCGAGCACCGTGCGGCCGCGCCAGATACCGGCACCGACGCAACGCTGGCCGGGCAGCACGCGCAACAGGGTCAGCAGTTGCAGCTCGGCGGGGCCGGCGGCGTCAGCCAGGGTGATGCTCAGGGGCAACGCGGGAGTGCGGCCGGCTTGGGTCAGTTCAGACAGGCGCATCAGCGGCCTTCCTTGTGGTTGCGACGGCGGCTCAAACGTTGAAGCCAGGCATCGACCAGAGGGCTGGTTTCGGGCTGGGCCAAGTACGCGGCGAGCAAAACGCGAATGTCGGCGGCCTGCCAGCGCGGTGCCCGGCGCAGCAACGGTTCGAGGTCCTTGGCGCGGTCGCGCTGGCCGAACAGCAGCGGGCGAGTCTTTTCCAGGTCAATCAATTGCGCCTGGTAGCCGCTGGCCGTGGCGCGCAAAAAAATGTGCTTGGGGTAGAAGCAGCCGTGCACCTGCCCCGCCGAATGCAGGATGCGCCCCAGCTCGCCGCACGACACCAGCACTGCGCGGCGCTCTTCGGGGGCCAGGGTCGGCCACTGCTGCAGCACCGCTTCGAGGTCGGACCAGCCGTCCAGAGCGCGGGTCATGAGCATGGCACGGGTTTCACCCTGAACCTGGCGCTGACCGTAGAACACCGCCTGCAACGCCGGGATGCCCTGCTTGCGATAGCGGCTGATGTTGCGAAACTCGCGGGCGAAGGTTGGCTCGCCGAAGGGCCGGGCCAGGGTACGGGTCAAATAGTTGCTCTGCCGCTTGAGGTAGAAACCACGGCCTTCCAGGTCCAGCCGATACACGCTGCTCCAGCCGCCACGGCCGGTGTTGGGTTCGTCCACGGCGTCCAGTTGCAGGTTCCACAGTGCATCGAATGTGGCCAGCCCGTGGCGCTCGAGCAAGGCTCGCTCCTCGCTGGCGATGAAGTCGCTCATTCGCGGCCCTCGAAGAATTTGACGATTTTGCGCACGCGCAGCTTGTCCGAGGCATTGAGCTTTTCGCGGCGGCGGTACTGCAGGTAGAAGCGCAGGCGCTGGGTGTTGGACAGTTCGCTCTTGCCCAGTTTGTCCAGGCAGGCGAGGTCCTTGATGATGCGATAGCGCAACATGAAGCTGCGCCAGAACGCACCATTGGGACAGTCGATGAAGTACAGCACGTCCTTGTCGTCCACCAGCAGGTTGCGCCACTTCAGATCGTTGTGGGTGAAGTGGTTGTCATGCAGCGTGCGCGTGTGCTGTGCCAGCTGCCGGCTGATGTGGTCGACCCAGGCCCGGTTGCGCAACCGCGGATCGTCGCTCAGCGCCAGTTGGTGCAGGTCTTGGGTGTTGGGCAGTTCGCGGGTGATCAGCGCTCCGCGGTCATAGCTGGCACCGTTGCGTTCCAGGCCCCAGGCCACCACTTCGGCAGTGGGAATGCCCCACTTGGCGAAGCGCTTGAGGTTCTGCCATTCGGCCCTCACCCTTGGCTTGCCCAGGTGTGCGCGCAGGCCCTTGCCGGCACCCACGTAGCGTTTGACGTAATAGTTGACCCCACTGCGCTGCACGCGAATCACCTCGGACAACGGGTCGCGGGTCAGGCGCTCGCCGGTGAGGGCGAACACGCTGTCCAGGCTGCCGAAGTCGGCCTGCAGGTGCTCGTAGCCCGCTTCCAGGTTCCAACCCGCCATCAGAGAGCATCCCCGTAGCGCAATTTGCGGTCGTACAATTTGTTCGCCTTGCCGTCGAGCCAGCCGAGTAGTACGGCTTCTTCCTTGAGCACGCGGCGCAGGGGCCATTGAAAATAGTCACGCAGGAAGCGCAGCTTGTCGCGGCGCGTCAGGCCAATGTCCAGCGCCGAAAAATACAGCGCGGCGAGGTCCTTGTCGCGCCAGCGGCGAGTGATGCGCGGACGGACCTGGGCACGGTGCAGATCGATCACCGAGAGCTTGAAATCGTCGGCCTTGACCGGCTTGTCGGTGTGCAGCAGAAAGTGGCAGATGTAGCAGTCGCGGTGGTTCACGCCGGCGCGGTGCATCATGCCGACCATGCGCGCCACTTCGGCGATCAGTGCGCGCTTGAGCGCCGGTTGCGGCGGCTGCTTGGCCCAGTTCAGGCTCAGCACTTCCAGGTCGATGGTAGGCGCCAGCTCTTCGGTGATGATGAACGAATGCTGATCGGCCGGGTTGCTGCCGCGCTCGCCGTAGGCCACTGCCGTCATGCTCGGCACGCCGGCCTCGCGCAGGCGCTGGATGGCCTTCCACTCCTGGCCGGCGCCAAGCACCGGAAGCTTGGCGGTAAGCAGGTTCTTGGTGATTTCCGCCCAGCCGACGCCACGGTGGATCTTGACGAAATAGCCCTTGCCATCGACTTCGGTGCGCAGCGTACGGCGCGCCTCGAGCTCGCGGAACACTTCACCTTGCAGCGCTTCGACGGCCACGAACGGATCGCGCCCGGCCCACAGCGTCTTGAACGGCTCGTCGAGCACCAGCTTCATGGTCGCGCCTCCAGGATAACGTCGGCGGCATGCTCGGGCATGCTGTAGATGTCGGCGCTGTCGGCGAAGGCCAGGCCATTGGCCGACCAGGCCGCGCGGGCGCTGTCGTCCTCGAGCATGCGCTGCAGGTAGCGGTTGAGCTCTTCCTGCTCGAAGGGCTCGCTGAGCACCAGCCCGGCGTCGGCCTCGGCGATGTAATGGGCATAGCCACACACCGCCGACACCAGCACCGGCAGGCCGGCCACGGCGGCTTCGAGCAGCACGGTGCCGGTGTTCTCGTTGTAGGCAGGGTGAATCAGCACGTCGGCGCCGAGCAGGAAGCGCGGAATGTCACTGCGGCCCTTGAGGAACTGCACCCGGTCGCCCAGGCCGAGCGCTGCGCCCTGCATCTGGAACAGCTTGGGGTCGTCCTGGCCAATGACCATCAGCCGCACGCGCTTGCGCAGCGCTGCCGGCAAGGCCGCCATGGCCTTGAGGCTGCGGTCCACGCCCTTGGTCTTGAAGCCGGAGCCGATCTGCACCAACAGCAGCTCGTCGTCCTCGAGCATGAATTCGCCACGGAATTCGGCGCGGATCAGCGCCGCGTCCGGCGGCGCGCGACGGTCGTGGGCGATGCCCGGCGGCAGCAGGTGAAAGCGTGCCAGCGGGGTGTCGTAATGCTTGATGAACAGCGGTTGCTGGACCTCGGAAATCATCAGGATTTCAGTTTTCGCATCGCGCCCGAACACCGCGCGCTCGTAGTCGGCGAAATGCTTGTAGCGCCCCCAGTAGCGGTACAGCGAATGGCGCAGGTTCTGTGCTTTGTCTTCGTAGCAGCCGTCGGCCGCGTAGTAGACGTCCAGGCCGGGCATCTTGTTGAAGCCGATCAGGCGATCGACCGGGCGCCTGGCCAGGTCGGCCTGCATCCAGCTCAGCAGCTTCTCGTTGCGCCGATGGTTGAAGAACGCCTTGACCGGCGCGACGTGCACCTCGAAACCTTCGGGCACCTCGCCTTCCCAGATCAGCGTGTAGACGCGGATGCCGTGGCCACGGCGCTGGCACTCCAGGGCAATGCGCATGAAATCGCGCTGCAAGCCACCAAAGGGAAAATACTTGTAGAGCACGAATGCCAGTTGCATCAGCGAAGATCCTCGGCCAGTAACACGGTGCTCAGTCGGCTTGCCACGCGCTCGGGGTCGAGCCGGGTGAAACACAGCGGCCACTCGCGTTTGAGATCGAACCGACGCTGGTCATCCGGCGTCGGCTGGTAGGTACAGGTTTTCTGCATGCACGGCGCGCAGGGTGGGAAATCGCTGGCCAGGTGGATCTGGCCACGACCGTAGGCGCCGGTCAGGCCAACGTTGGTCGGGCCGAACAGGGAGATGGTCGGCACGTCGAGGGCGGCGGCCAGGTGGCCAAGGCCAGTGTCGACCGCCACGCAGGCGCGGGCTTCGGCCAAGGTCTGCGCCATCCCGGCCAGGTTCAACCGAGGCAGCACCACACAGTTCTTCAGGCCTGCGGCAATGCGTTGCGCGCGTTCGCGTTCGCTGTCGCTGCCCCATGGCAATCGCACCTGGATGTGGGCATGTCCCAAGCGTTCGGCCAGCTCGCGCCAGTAGGCTTCCGGCCAGTGCTTGGTGTCCCAGGTGGTGCCGTGCAGAAACACCACGAACGCCGGGCCGGGAATCAGGTCGCGCCACTGCAGGCGATTGAGGCCGTAGTCGCCGGTGCCTTTGGGCAGGTCATAGCCCAGTGCCAGGGCGAACAGCTGGCGCACGCGTTCGACCGCGTGCTGGCCGCGCGCGACGGCCAAACGCCGATGATAGAAACGACTGGCCAGGCCTTCGCGGGCCGAACCCTTGTCGAGCCCGGCCACCGGGGCCTTGACCAGACGCGTCAGCCAGGCGCTCTTGAGCAGCCCCTGGGCGTCGATCACCAAGTCATAGCGGTTGGCGCGCAGACGCTGGCGCAGTAGCTTGAATTCGCCGCTCTTGTAGGCCTGCCAAAGGTTCTTGCGCCAGCGGCGGATGGCCACTGGAATGACCGTGTCCACGGCCGGATGCCATTTCGGGATTTCGGCGAAGCCCTCCTCCACCACCCAGTCGAAACGGATGCCCGGCAAGGCGCGGGCCGCGTCGGTCAGCGCTGGAAGGGTATGAATGACGTCGCCCATGGACGAGGTCTTGATCAGCAGTACCCGCAATTCATTCCGCCTTGACTGTCAGTTCGACCGTGGCCGGCCCTTCTACCTGCTGCAACGCCTCGGCAACCCGCTGGGGTTCCAGCAGGCGCAGGCAATTGTAGTGGCCGAAGCGGCAGGTGCGGTCGAAGCACGGGCTGCAATCCAGACCCAGGCGCACCACCTCGACCTTTTCTGCCAGGGGGGGTGTGAAACCTGGCGAGGTCGAGCCGTACACCGCCACCAGCGGCCGGTTGAGCGCGGCGGCCACGTGCATCAGGCCTGAATCGTTGGACACCACGGCGTCGGCGCACGACATCAGGTCGATGGCTTCGGCCAGCGCGGTTTCACCGGACAGGTTGTAGGCTTCCTCGCGCAGGCCGGGAATCAGCCGCTCGCGGATCGCCTCGCCCACCGGGAAGTCTTTCTTGGAGCCGAACAGCCAGACCTGCCAGCCTTCACGGATCTTGATTTCGGCCACTTCGGCATAGTGCTCGGACGGCCAGCGCTTGGCTTCGCCGAACTCGGCGCCGGGGCACAGGGCGAGCACCGGGCGATCCAGGGCCAGGCCGAACTTGACCAGGGCAGCGTCGCGGCTGGCCGGGTCGATACGCAGTTCGGGGCGCGGATACGGCTGCGGCAACAGGGCGCCGGGCTCGAAGGCCAGGGCCATGAAGCGCTCGATCATCAACGGGTAGCGTTGCTTGTCCAGGGTGCGCACGTCGTTGAGCAGGCCGTAGCGAAACTCGCCGCGCCAGCCGGTGCGCTTGGGGATGCCGGCGAAGAACGGCACCAGCGCCGATTTCAACGAGTTGGGCAGCAGGATGGCCTGGTCGTAATGACCCTTGAGGCTTTTACCGATGCGCCGGCGCGTGGCCAGTTCGAGCGCGCCGTGGCCGAGCGGAAAGCTCAAGGCCGCACGCACTTCGGGCATGCGCTCCAGGATCGGGCGGCTCCATTCAGGCGCCAGCACGTCGATCAGGCAGTCGGGGTGCCGTTGCTTGAGGCTCTGGAACAGGGTCTGTGCCATTACCATGTCACCGACCCAGCTGGGCCCAATGATCAGAATTCTCATAGTTTTCCAGAACAGTCAGTCGGGTGGTGCGGTGGTGCCAGGGATTTCGGTGCCAGCCTGTTCGCGGCCACGGACCGCTCCTACAGGGATCGGGGTCACCCGTAGGAGCGGTCAGCGGCCGCGAACCAGACGCCGCGCAGTGCCTGAAAAACCGCGGAGCCCTGTTCGCGGCCACTGACCGCTCCTACGGGGCAAATAGGTGGGTACCGCCTTCAACTCAACCCCAGCTCACCCCAGATCCGCATCACCTCGCGCCGTTCATCGATGAACTGGTTGCCCGGGATCACCCCGGCCTGCTTCTGCAGGGCCTGACGATGAGCGGCCGAGCGGTAGGCCTTGTAGGCTTCGCGCAGCAACCCCGCATCGGCGGCGGGCAACAATCCGGCCTCTTCCAGGCCTTCGAGAATGCGAATGTTGTCGGTGTATCGCAGCAGGTCCGGGTGCTTGCCCGACCACGCCAGAGCCGCGTATTGCACCATAAATTCGATATCGACGATACCACCGGCGTCTTGCTTGACGTCAAAGCGCTGGCCAGCTTCGAAGGCATTGGCGCCGCGCCCTGCTGCCGTCTGCCGCGTCCCCAGGTTGTCGCGCATCTTCGCGCGCATCTCGCTGACCTCGGCACGCAGCGTATCCAGGTCGCGCGGTTTGGCCAGCACGGCGCCACGTACCTGCTCGAACTCGGCGCCCGTCTGGCGGCAGCCTACCAGCACCCGGGCGCGCACCAGCGCCTGGTGCTCCCAGGTCCAGGCCTCGGTCTGCTGGTAGCGCGAGAACGCCGCCACCGAGCTGACCAGCAGCCCCGCCGCACCGGAGGGACGCAGGCGCATGTCGACGTCGTACAGCTGGCCGGAGTTGGTCTGCGCAGTCAGCAGGTGAATGATGCGCTGGCCCAGGCGAGTGAAGAACTGGGCGCTGTCGATCGGCTTGGCGCCGTCGGTTTCCAGGCTCGGGTCGCCATCGTGGATGAACACCAGGTCCAGGTCCGAGCCATGGCCCAGCTCGATGCCGCCGACCTTGCCATAACCGACGATGACGAAGGCCGGATCACAGTCACTGCCGTCGGCCCGCTTGGGCACGCCATGGCGCGCCACGGTCTGGTGCCAGGCCAGGGCTAGCACCTGCGCAAGAATCGCTTCGGCCAGCCAGGTCAGGTAATCGCTGACCTTCATCAGCGGCAAGGCGCCGGCGATTTCCGAAGCGGCCACGCGCAGGTTGTGCGCCAGCTTGAAATGCCGCAGCGCTTCCATCTGCTGCTCCAGGTCGTCCTCGGGGATGCGCGTGAGCCGTTCGCGCAACTCGGCGGCCAGCTCCGGTGCCAACGGCGGGTTGAACAGCCGTGCTTCGTTGAGCAGTTCGTCGAGCAGCAACGGGAAACGCGCAATCTGTTCGGCGATCCATGGGCTGGCGGCGCACAGGGTCAGCAGGCGACGCAAGGCATCGGGGTTCTCCGTCAGCAGTACCAGGTACGCCGAGCGCCGCGCCACGGCTTCCACCAGCGGCAGCACCCGTTCCAGAATCAGGTCCGGGTCGGCGTGCTCCACCGCCTGAGCCAGCAGGCGCGGAATGAAGGCGTCCAGGCGCTCGCGGCTCAGGCGCTGCATCGCCCGAAGTTGCGGGCTGCTGCGCAGGTCTTCAAGACGCTTGAGCGCCTGGCGTGCGTCGCTGAAACCGGCTTCCTGCAACTGCCGGCAGGCCGCATCGGCGTCGTGGGTTTCCTCCCACAGCGGCAGCCACTCGCCGCCGATCACCATTGCCTCGCTGTTCTCGGCGTCTTCGTCCGGGTCGGCGATCACCTGCGCGAAGTGCCAGGCGGTGCGGCCGCGCCAGTGCATCAGGCGCGCGTGAAAAGCCGGCCATTCGGCGAAGCCCATCATGAAGGCGATGCGCGCACGGTCCCGCTCATCGTCGGGCAGCATCTGTGTCTGCCGATCGGCGATGGCCTGGATGGCGTGCTCGGTGTAGCGCAGGAATTCATAGCCCTCGCGCAACTCGTCCACTACCGCAGCAGGCAGATAGCCCTGCCCCTCCAGGGTTGCCAGCACCTTGAGCAAGGGTCGCTGCTGCAGGCTCAGGTCTCGCCCGCCGTGGATCAACTGGAACGCCTGGGCGATGAATTCGACTTCACGGATACCGCCCGAGCCCAGCTTGATGTTGTCGGCCATGCCCTTGCGCCGCACTTCCTGCTGGATCAGTTGCTTCATGGTGCGCAACGCGTCGATGGCGGAGAAATCCAGGTAGCGGCGATAGACGAACGGTCGCAGCATATCGAGCAGTTGCGCACCGGCCTGCTGGTCGCCGGCCACCACCCGCGCCTTGATCATGGCGTAGCGTTCCCAGTCGCGGCCCTGGTCCTGATAGTACTGCTCCAGCGCGTTGAAGCTGAGCACCAGGGCACCGGACGAGCCGTAGGGGCGCAGGCGCATGTCGACGCGGAAGACGAAACCGTCGACGGTGATCGGGTCCAGGGCCTTGATCAGGCGCTGGCCGAGGCGGATGAAAAACTCCTGGTTATCGAGGGGGCGTTTCACCCCTTGGGTTTCGCCGACTTCGGGGTAACCGAAGATCAGGTCGATGTCGGACGACAGGTTCAGCTCCACTGCCCCCAGCTTGCCCATGCCCAGCACGACCATGTGCTGCTGCTCGCCGCTGCGCCGGCCCATGGGCGTACCGAACTGCTGGCATTGGCGCGGGTACAGCCACTGATAGGCTTGGTCGATGCAGGCGTCGGCCATGTCCGACAGGTCGCGGCAGGTCTGCACCAGGTCGGCGAGGCGGTTGAGGTCGCGCCAGATGATGCGCACCTGCTGCCGCGCGCGCTGGCGGCGCAGGATGCGGGCAAGGTCGTCTTCGCTCTCGGCCTGGGCCACGGCGAGGGCGATCTGCTCGCGCAGTTCACCGGGCCTGAAGGGACGGTCGAGTTCGCCGCTGGCGATGAGGCCGAGCAGCATGGCGGGGTTCTGGATGGCCTGCTGCAGGACGAAGTCGCTGGCGGTGGTGACGCGGTCCCATTGTTGCCAGCGCTCGGTGGGCCAGTTGAAGGGGGTGGTGACTGGGGGGGGCTCTTCGCGGGCAGAGCCCGCTCCCACAGTGTGCGTGGTGCTGCTGAGATCGGCGAACAGGCCCTCAGCCCCCGCCACAGCCGCCTGGAACGACTCGCGATTGCGTGACACCAAAGGCGTGAGAACAGCCGGAATTTCGACCAGCAAAGGCAGGTTCATGGTCTATCCTTGTGCAGCGTGAAGAGCCTGGTAAAGGTCTGTATAGACAGGTTCATCTGTCCCTGATCTGTCGAACAAAGGTGATAAATAGCTGAATTTCTTCAGAACTTGGCAGAAGTCACTCACGCATAGCCCCGAGATGAATACATTCGATCACAGGTAACGATCCAACCCACAACCGGACAGGGGGCCAAAAGCCTGTATCCTGTGTCTACCCGGCTGCCCACCGCCCGCAGGGGAATGAAAAGGGCAGGGATTTGTAGTAAAACTACAGCTCGCCGGAAAAGCTGCCGGTAATCCAAGAATTCAATATCGTCTGCCCACAAGGCCAGTCGCAAACTCAGGCTTCGATTCTGGAAGCCTTTCCGCCCTGGAGCAAGCCATGCAAGACCTCGATCCCGTCGAAACCCAGGAATGGCTGGATGCCCTGGAGTCGGTCCTCGACAAAGAAGGCGAAGACCGCGCTCACTACCTGATGACCCGCATGGGCGAGTTGGCCACCCGCAGTGGTTCACAACTCCCCTACGCCATCACCACGCCGTACCGCAACACCATCCCCGTCACCCACGAAGCACGCATGCCTGGCGACCTGTTCATGGAACGCCGCATTCGCTCGTTGGTGCGTTGGAACGCATTGGCGATGGTGGTGCGCACCAACCTGCGCGACCCGGATCTGGGCGGCCACATTTCCAGCTTCGCCTCCAGCGCGACCCTGTACGACATCGGCTTCAACTACTTCTTCCAGGCCCCGACCGACGAACACGGTGGCGACCTCATCTACTTCCAGGGCCACGCTTCGCCTGGCGTCTACGCACGCGCCTTCATGGAAGGCCGCATCAGCGAAGACCAGATGAACAACTTCCGCCAGGAAGTGGACGGCAAGGGCCTGTCTTCGTATCCGCACCCTTGGCTGATGCCTGATTTCTGGCAGTTCCCGACCGTTTCCATGGGTCTGGGCCCGATCCAGGCGATCTACCAGGCGCGCTTCATGAAGTACATGGAAGCCCGCGGCTACATTCCTGCCGGCAAGCAGAAGATCTGGTGCTTCATGGGCGACGGCGAGTGCGACGAGCCGGAATCCCTGGGCGCGATCTCCTTGGCAGGCCGCGAGAAGCTGGACAACCTGATCTTCGTCATCAACTGCAACCTGCAGCGCCTCGACGGCCCGGTTCGCGGCAACGCCAAGATCATCCAGGAACTGGAAGGCGTGTTCCGTGGCGGTGGCTGGAACGTCAACAAGGTCGTGTGGGGCCGTTTCTGGGACCCACTGCTGGCCAAGGACGTCGACGGCATCCTCCAGCGTCGCATGGACGAAGTCATCGACGGCGAGTACCAGAACTACAAGGCCAAGGACGGTGCGTTCGTCCGTGAGCACTTCTTCAACTCGCCGGAACTCAAGGCCATGGTCGCCGACCTGTCCGACGACGAGATCTGGAAGCTCAACCGTGGTGGCCACGACCCGTACAAGGTCTATGCAGCCTACCATCAGGCGGTGAACCACAAGGATCAGCCAACCGTCATCCTGGCCAAGACCATCAAGGGTTACGGCACCGGTGCAGGCGAAGCCAAGAACACCGCGCACAACACCAAGAAGGTCGACGTCGACAGCCTGCGCAAATTCCGCGACCGCTTCGACGTCCCCATCAAGGACGACGAGCTGGAAAGCATGCCGTTCTACAAGCCCGAAGAAGGCAGTGCCGAAGCCCGCTACCTGAGCGAGCGCCGCGCCGCCCTGGGCGGTTTCGTGCCGCAGCGCCGGGCCAAGAGCTTCAGCATTCCGACGCCACCCCTGGAAACCCTCAAGGCGATCCTGGACGGTTCGGGCGACCGTGAAATTTCCACCACCATGGCATTCGTGCGGATTCTGTCGCAGCTGGTCAAGGACAAGGAAATCGGCCAGCGCATCGTTCCGATCATCCCGGACGAGGCCCGTACCTTCGGTATGGAAGGCATGTTCCGCCAGCTGGGCATCTACTCCTCCGTCGGTCAGCTCTACGATCCGGTCGACAAGGACCAGGTGATGTTCTACCGCGAGGACAAGAAGGGCCAGATCCTCGAGGAAGGCATCAACGAAGCCGGCGCCATGTCGTCGTTCATCGCCGCCGGTACGTCGTACAGCAACCACAACCAGCCGATGCTGCCGTTCTACATCTTCTATTCGATGTTCGGTTTCCAGCGTATCGGCGACCTGGCCTGGGCCGCTGGCGACAGCCGCACCCGTGGTTTCCTGATCGGCGGCACCGCCGGCCGTACCACCTTGAACGGCGAAGGCCTGCAGCACGAAGACGGCCATAGCCATCTGCTTGCCGCGACCATCCCCAACTGCCGCACCTATGACCCCACCTACGGCTACGAGCTGGCGGTGATCATCCAGGACGGCATGAAGAAGATGACCGAAGAGCAACAGGACATCTTCTACTACATCACCGTGATGAACGAAGCCTACACCCAGCCTGCCATTCCGGCCGGCGCCGAGGAAGGCATCATCAAGGGCATGTACCTGCTCGAGGAAGACACCAAGGAAGCGGCGCACCACGTCCAGTTGCTGGGCTCGGGCACCATCCTGCGTGAAGTCCGCGAAGCGGCGAAGATCCTGCGCGAAGAGTTCAACGTCGGCGCCGACGTGTGGAGCGTCACCAGCTTCAACGAACTGCGCCGCGACGGCCTGGCCGTCGAGCGTTCGAACCGCCTGCACCCCGGGCAGAAGCCGCAGACCACCTACGTCGAAGAGTGCCTGAGCGGCCGCAAGGGTCCGGTCATTGCCTCTACCGACTACATGAAGCTGTTCGCCGAGCAGATTCGTCAGTGGGTTCCTTCCAAGGAATTCAAAGTCCTGGGTACCGATGGCTTCGGTCGCAGCGACAGCCGCAAGAAGCTGCGTCACTTCTTCGAAGTGGATCGCAACTTCGTCGTGCTGGCTGCTCTGGAAGCCTTGGCAGATCGCGGCGATATCGAAGCGAAGGTGGTGGCCGAGGCCATCGTCAAGTTCGGTATCGACCCTGACAAACGCAACCCACTGGACTGCTGAGGAGATTTTTTGTGAGCGAACTCATTCGCGTACCTGACATCGGCAGCGGTGAAGGTGAAGTCATTGAATTGCTGGTCAAGGTCGGCGACCGCATCGAGGCGGAGCAGAGCCTGCTGACCCTCGAATCGGACAAGGCCAGCATGGAAGTACCGGCGCCCAAGGCGGGCGTCGTGAAAAGCATCAAGGTCAAGCTGGGCGACCGCCTGAAAGAAGGCGACGAACTGCTGGAGCTGGAAGTCGAGGGTGCTGAAGAAGCACCCCAGGCTTCCGAGCCTGCGGCTGCACCAAAGCTGGAAGAGAAAGCCGAGGCCGCGCCTGCCGCTGCTCCCGCTGCCGCGGCTTCGAGCCAGGACATCCACGTGCCGGACATCGGCTCGTCGGGCAAGGCGCAGATCATCGAGATTTCGGTGAAGGTGGGTGACACCGTCACCGCCGATCAGTCGCTGATCACCCTGGAGTCGGACAAGGCCAGCATGGAAATTCCATCGCCGGCTGCTGGCGTGGTGGAAAGCATCAGCGTCAAGCTGAACGACGAAGTCGGTACCGGTGACCTGATCCTCAAGCTTGCGGTCGAAGGCGCAGCCCCTGCTGCTGCCCCAGCGGCCGCCGCTCCGGCACCTGCCGCAGCGGCGCCTGCAGCGGCTGAAAAGCCGGCCGCAGCGCCTGCTGGCGAGAGCGTGCAGGACATCCACGTGCCCGACATCGGTTCGGCCGGCAAGGCCAAGATCATCGAAGTACTGGTCAAGGCCGGCGACACGGTCGAAGCCGACCAGTCGCTGATCACCCTGGAATCGGACAAGGCCAGCATGGAGATTCCTTCTCCGGCTGCCGGCGTGGTTGAAAGCGTCAGTGTCAAGCTGGAAGACGAAGTGGGTACCGGCGACCTGATTCTCAAGCTGAAAGTGGCCGGTGCTGCCCCCGCAGCGCCTGCCCAGGCAGCTGCACCGGCTGCCGCTGCGGCTGAGTCCAAGCCTGCAGCTGCCCCGGCGGCTGCCGAGAAGCCTGCTGCCGCACCCGCAGCACCTGCCGCAGCGGCCGGTGCCAAGGTGCATGCCGGCCCGGCCGTTCGCCAACTGGCGCGCGAGTTCGGTGTCGAGCTGAACGCGGTGAGCCCGACCGGCCCGCACGGTCGTATCCTCAAGGAAGACGTGCAGGTCTACGTCAAGGCGATGATGCACAAGGCCAAGGAGGCACCGGCCGCTGCTGCCGGCGCCACCGGTGGTGCTGGCATTCCGCCGATCCCGGTGGTCGACTTCAGCCGCTTCGGCGAAACCGAAGAAGTGCCGATGACCCGCCTGATGCAGGCCGGTGCTACCAACCTGCATCGCAGCTGGCTGAACGTGCCCCACGTGACCCAGTTCGATCAGGCCGATATCACCGAGCTGGAAGCGTTCCGTGTGGCGCAGAAAGCCGTGGCGGAAAAGGCCGGCGTCAAGCTGACCGTACTGCCGCTGCTGCTCAAGGCCTGTGCGCACCTGCTCAAGGAGCTGCCGGACTTCAACGCTTCACTGGCGCCCAGTGGCAAGGCGATCATCCGCAAGAAATACGTCAACGTCGGTTTCGCGGTCGATACGCCGGACGGCCTGTTGGTGCCGGTGATCAAGAACGTCGATCAGAAGAGCCTGCTGCAACTGGCTGCCGAAGCCGCCGCCCTGGCCGAAAAAGCCCGGACCAAGAAGCTCTCGGCAGACGACATGCAGGGTGCCTGCTTCACCATCTCCAGCCTCGGGCACATTGGCGGCACCGGCTTCACGCCGATCGTCAACGCGCCGGAAGTGGCGATCCTGGGTGTCTCCAAGGCTACCATCCAGCCGGTCTGGGATGGCAAGGCGTTCCAACCCAAGCTGATGCTGCCGCTGTCGCTGTCCTACGATCACCGTGTGATCAACGGCGCAGCCGCTGCGCGCTTCACCAAACGTCTGGGCGAGTTGCTGACCGATATCCGCACCATGCTGCTGTAACGCTGGCCGGATGAAAAAAACCCACCATTACCGGTGGGTTTTTTTTGCCCTGGATTCGACCGCGAAGTACGGGAACGGTGTGCAGCGCAGAGCGTAAATGCCCTCATGTAACCCGTATTTTCGGATCCAATTGCAGAATTTTGTGCGCCTGCCGACAACATGGAAGCACCGAGCCACTGTACCGCTTGTAAGCCCGAGCGCCATGATGCAACCTTGCCTGACGCGCCCGCCTGTAGGGACCCTAGCCTGTAAGGATGGTTGTCCCTGCGCGACCAGTACCCTTGAAGCGAGTTTTCAATGAAAAGCCAGCCCGATGCCGCCAACCGCATGGTGGCCGAGGTAGTGACGCAGCTGCCGGTGCCCTCGCGCCTGGGAATGCTGCGTTTCGAACGGCTGAACGAGGCCAGCTGGGCACTGCTTTATCTGGATCCGGCCTGCGAACGAACCTTCGGTCTTCCCGCTGCGCAGCTGTGCTCGCTGACCGGCTCGCCCTACGCCAGCCTGATGGAGCCGGAGGCGCGGCACCGTCTGCACGATGCCATCCAGGCGCAGTTGGTCGACAGCGCCCATTACACCGTGCGGTATACCCTGCACAGCAACCACGGCAGCCTGCACCTGATGGAGCTGGGCGAAGCCTTTCGCCAACGCAATCGGCAGCTGTTGCGGGGCTACCTGATGGTGGTCGACGCGGCCGTCGGCGACGTAGTCGACGACACGCTGAAACCCGCCAGCGTGAGCAGCCCGCTGCAGATGGCGCTGGAACTGAACCAGCGCGCGCAACAGGAACAACTGCAGCACATGGAGCGCGCCAGCGCCCAGCAGGCATTGATCCTGAGCCTGGCACAACAACGCTACGGGCCTCACAAGCCGTTGCTCGAGGCGGCCGAACTGATCACGCGCAATGCCTGCGATATCTATGCCGTGGACTGTGCCAGCCTGTGGACACTGCAAGGCCAGCAGCTGCTGCCCATTACCGCCTATTACGGTGATCGGCAGGTGCATGGCTGTCTGCAGCCTGTAGACCTGGGGGAATTCCCCGATTACCTGGCGGCCCTGCACGCCAGCCGCGCCATCGACGCCAGCGACGTGGCCAGCGATCCGCGCACGCGCCAGCTTGCCCGGCAACTGGCAATGCGCGATGTCAGCTCGGTGCTCGATGCCAGCATCCGTATCGACGGCCAGGTGGTCGGCGTGCTGTGCCTGGAGCAGAGTGGCGGTGGGCGGGTCTGGCGTGCGGACGAGATCGCCTTCGCCGGCGAGCTCGCCGACCAGTTCGCCCAGGTGATCAACAACCACGACCGTCGTGCGGCCACCAGCGCCTTGAATCTGTTCCAGCGCGCGGTCGAACAAAGCGCCAATGCCTTTCTGCTGGTCAACTGCGATGGCGTGGTCGAGTACGTCAACCCCAGCTTCACCGCGATTACCCAGTACAGCACCGAGGAAGTCCACGGCAAGCGCCTAGCGGATCTGCCAGCCCTGGAAAACCTCAGCGAGCTGTTGTTCGACGCGCCTTCGAGCCTGGCCAACGGCAACAGCTGGCAAGGCGAATTCAAGAGCCGCCGCAAGAACCTGGAACCCTACTGGGGCCAGCTGTCGATCTCCAAGGTGTACGGCGACGACCGTGAGCTGACCCATTACATCGGCATCTACGAAGACATCACCCAAAGCAAGTTGGCCCAGCAGCGCATCGAGCGCCTGGCCTACACCGACAATCTGACCAACCTGGGCAACCGCCCGGCGTTCATCCGCTGCCTGGATGAAAGCTTCGCCCACGACAGCGACCGGCCGATCAGCATGATGCTGGTGGACATCGACAACTTCAAACGGATCAACGACAGCCTTGGCCACCAGACCGGCGACAAGCTGCTGGTGAGCCTGTCGCGCCGGCTGCGCAACAGCCTGAGTCCGGCCGGCAGCCTGGCACGTTTTGCCAGCAACGAATTCGCCGTGCTGCTGCACGACACTGATCTGGAAGCCGGCCAGCGCATTGCCCAGGAGGTGCTGCTGACGCTGGACAAGCCGATGTTCGTGGATAACCAGCTGATCAACGTCACCGGCTCCGTGGGCCTGGCGTGTGCGCCGCTGCACGGGCGCGACCCGCAGACCTTGATGAAGAACGCAGGCCTTGCGCTGCACAAGGCCAAGGCCAATGGCAAGCATCAGGTGCAGGTGTTCACCGAGGCGTTGAACGCCGAGGCCAGCTACAAGCTGTTCGTGGAAAACAACCTGCGGCGCGCACTGACCCAGAACGAACTGGATGTGTTCTACCAGCCCAAGCTGTGCCTGCGCACCGGCCGCCTGCTGGGCATGGAAGCGCTGCTGCGCTGGAACCATCCGGAAAAAGGCATGATTCGCCCCGATCAGTTCATCAGCGTGGCCGAAGAGACGGGGTTGATCATCCCCATCGGCAAGTGGATCGCGCGTCAGGCCTGCCGCATGAGCAAAGCCCTCACAGCGGCCGGGCTGGGCCGCCTGCAGGTGGCGATCAACCTGTCGCCCAAGCAGTTTTCCGACCCCGACCTGGTTGCGTCCATCGCCAGCATTCTGCAGGAAGAGGCCCTGGACGCCTCGTTGCTGGAGCTGGAGCTGACCGAGGGCCTGTTGCTGGAAGCCACCGTGGACACCCATCAGCAACTCGAACAGCTCAAGCAGTTGGGCATGACCCTGGCCATGGATGACTTCGGCACGGGGTATTCTTCGCTCAGTTACCTGAAGAAATTCCCCATCGACGTGATCAAGATCGATCGCAGCTTCATCCACGAGATCCCGGACAACCAGGACGACATGGAAATTACCTCGGCAGTGATCGCCATGGCGCACAACCTCAAGCTCAAGGTCGTGGCCGAGGGTATCGAAACCGCTGCACAACTGGCCTTCCTGCGGCGTCAACGCTGCGACGTCGGCCAGGGTTATCTGTTCGACCAGCCGATTCCCGGCGCCGAACTGATCGAACGGCTCAAACGCTATCCACGCGGGCCGAAGGCCTGACGTTGCGCTGTGCCGAGGCGTAGCACCGGCAGTACGTGGCCAACGACCCGCCAGGGGATCGCGGGCCGGGCGGCACAGGGGCGCGCCTCACGCCTTGAGGGTCACTCGGCGATCAGCCAGTCCATCTTCCAGCCGCCCTGGCTCTGGCCGAGCAGATTCGCCAACCAGGGCATCAGCTCGCGCAATTCTTCTTCCAGGCCCCACGGCGGGTTGGCAATGACCAGTCCCGAACCGTTCAGGCTCTGCGGTGTGTCCAGCGGGTGCACCAGCAACTCCACGCGCAGCAGCTTCGGCGCGCCGGTGCTGGTGAGGTCCTGGTAGAAACGCTTGAGCGCACGCTCGTCGTCCTTGATCGGGTACCAGATGGCCGCCACGGTCTGGCGCATGCGGCCAATGGTTTCCTTCAGGGCAGTGGCGCAGCGCTTGAGCTCGTCGAGTTGCTCGAACGGCGGATCGATCAGCATCACCGCGCGTTTCTCGGCCACCGGCAGCAGGGCCCGCGGCACGTGCCAGCCCTCGCCCAGGTGCACGGCCACACGCGGGTCCTTCTTCATGTTTTCTTTGAGCAACTGGCCGTCTTCGGGGTGTTTCTCGTTGAGCAGCACGCGGTCCTGCTGGCGCATCAACCGGCGTGCCAGCTCGGGCGAGCCGGGGTAGTAACGCAGCTCGCCTTCGGTATTGAGACGGTTGATGACCTTGACGTAGTCGTCGGTCAGCGCCGGGCGGTCGGTGGCCTGCCACAGGCGGGCGATGCCTTCGAGCCATTCACCGGTGCGCGTGGCCTGGTCGCCGCGCAGGTCGTAGAGCCCCAGCCCGGCATGGGTGTCGAGGTAGGCGAAGGGTTGTTCCTTGCGCGACATCAGCGCAACCAGCCGGGTGAGGACGATATGTTTGAACACGTCGGCGTGATTGCCGGCGTGGAAGGCATGACGATAGTTCATGGGGACTCCTGCAGATGCGCAGGAGTCTAGCATTTCAGATGGGGTTTTTCAGGGGAGCTGGCAGCCCCCACTGCATCACTTGCCTTGGTGGAACGCCGCCTCGGCGCGCTCGAAGCGGCTGACCATGGCCGGTGACGGCCCGCGGCCCAGCTTGCTGACGATCAGGATAGCCAGGCTGGCGAACACGAAGCCTGGGATGATCTCGTACAGCCCCAGCAACTCGAAGTGTTTCCACACGATCACCGTCGCTGCACCCACCAGAATGCCCGCCAGCGCACCGTTGCGGGTCATGCCTTTCCAGACCACCGAGATCAGCACCACCGGTCCGAACGCCGCGCCGAAACCTGCCCAGGCGTAGCTGACCAGGCCCAGTACGCGGTTGTCGGGATTGGACGCCAGCCAGATGGCAACCAACGCCACCAGCAGCACCATCATGCGGCCCACCCAGACCAGTTCGCGCTGCGAGGCGCCCTTGCGCAGGAACGCCTTGTAGAAGTCTTCGGTCAGGGCGCTGGAGCACACCAGCAACTGGCAGCTGAGGGTGCTCATCACCGCAGCCAGAATGGCCGACAGCAGCACCCCGGCAATCCACGGATTGAAGAGGATCTTGGCCAGCTCGATGAACACCCGCTCGTGGTTCTCGGTGACCGGACCGGCCAGCTCGGGGTGCGCCGAGAAGTAGGCGATACCGAAGAAACCCACGGCCACGGTGCCACCCAGGCAAAGGATCATCCAGGTCATGGAAATGCGCCGCGCCTTGGCAATGGAGCGCACCGAATCGGCGGCCATGAAGCGGGCAAGAATATGCGGCTGGCCGAAATAGCCCAGCCCCCAGCCCAGCAGCGAGATGATGCCGATGAAGGTGGTACCGCGCAGCATGTCGAAATTGGCCGGGTTCTGCGCTTCGATGGCCAGAAAGGCCGTGTCGACGCCGCCAGTGGCCAGCACCACGACGATCGGCGTGAGGATCAACGCGAAGATCATCAGGGTGGCTTGCACCGTGTCCGTCCAGCTTACCGCCAGGAACCCGCCAACAAAGGTGTAGGCGATGGTCGCTGCAGCGCCGGCCCACAAGGCGGACTCGTAGGACATGCCGAAGGTGCTTTCGAACAATCGCGCGCCGGCGACGATGCCTGAGGCGCAGTAAATGGTGAAGAACACCAGGATCACTACCGCCGAGATGATCCGCAACAGGCCGCTGGTGTCTTCGAAGCGCCCGGCGAAATAGTCCGGCAGGGTCAGGGCGTCACCGTTGTGCTCGGTCTGCACGCGCAGCCGGCCTGCGACGAACAGCCAGTTCAGGTAGGCGCCGATGATCAGTCCGACGGCGATCCAACCCTCCGACAGACCGGACATGTAGATCGCGCCCGGCAGGCCCATGAGCAACCAGCCGCTCATGTCCGAGGCGCCGGCGGACAGGGCCGTGACCACGCTGCCAAGGCTGCGACCGCCGAGAATGTAGTCGGAAAGATTGTTGGTGGAACGGTAGGCGAACAGGCCGATCAGGACCATGGCAGCGATGTAGATCACGAAGGTGATCAGAGTGGGGTTGCTGACACTCATGGGTGTCTCCTTGTGTTGTTTTTATGAGCCTGCGAGCGCGCTTCGGCGCTTCATGTACAGGTCGGCAGATTGCAGGATGTCCGGGTTGACCCAACGGCGCCGAACTTTAGGCCGGCATTGGAGACGGGCGCAACCCCTTTTGGCAAGCAAGTTGCACCTCCGGAAACATCTGGATAAACACGGTGTATCTGCTTCCTTTCGGAGCATTCGCCTGTCATTCGCTACACAGCCGCACCTGCGTTGTGCAGATTCAACCCATGCAAAAAGATTTTCCGTCGAGCGGTGCAACTTTCGTCGATATACAGGTTGCACCTGGTTGCACCCCGCAAAGCGCACGGCTAATCTTGCCGCCGGCTTTATTGCCACGCACCGTGGCCCTGATGAGGACAAGAAATGGCAACCACCACCCTGGGCGTCAAATTGGACGACCCGACCCGCGAACGCCTCAAGGCTTGCGCGCAGTCCATCGACCGCACTCCACACTGGTTGATCAAGCAGGCGATCTTCAACTACCTGGAGAAGCTGGAAGGCGGCGCGACGCTGACCGAACTGACCGGCGCCGGGGTGAGTGGCAATGACGATGCGGGCGACATCCAGCCCGACCATGCCCATCAGTGTTTCCTCGAATTCGCCGAAAGCATTCTGCCGCAGTCGGTACTGCGCGCCGCGATCACCGGCGCCTATCGCCGCCCCGAGCCTGAAGTGGTGCCGATGCTGCTGGAGCAGGCGCGCCTGCCGGCCGACATGGCCGAAGCCACCAACAAGCTGGCCGCGCGTATCGCCGAGAAGCTGCGCAACCAGAAAAGCGCCGGTGGCCGTGCCGGCATCGTTCAGGGTCTGCTGCAGGAGTTCTCGCTCAGCTCCCAGGAAGGCGTGGCCTTGATGTGCCTGGCCGAGGCGCTGCTGCGCATCCCCGACAAGGGCACGCGTGACGCCCTGATCCGCGACAAGATCAGCACCGGCAACTGGCACCCGCATCTGGGCAACAGCCCCTCGCTGTTCGTCAACGCGGCAACCTGGGGCTTGCTGCTGACCGGCAAGCTGGTGTCGACGCACAACGAATCGGGCCTGTCGTCGTCGCTCAGCCGCATCATCGGCAAGAGCGGCGAGCCGATGATCCGCAAGGGCGTCGATATGGCCATGCGCTTGATGGGCGAACAGTTCGTCACTGGCGAAACCATTGGCGAGGCGCTGGCCAATGCCAGCAAGTTCGAGAACAAGGGTTTCCGCTACTCCTACGACATGCTCGGCGAGGCGGCGCTGACCGAGCACGACGCGCAGAAATACCTGGCCTCCTACGAGCAGGCGATCCATTCGATCGGCAAGGCCTCCCATGGTCGCGGCATCTATGAAGGTCCGGGCATCTCCATCAAGCTGTCGGCGCTGCACCCGCGTTACAGCCGCGCGCAGTACGAGCGCGTCATGGAAGAGCTGTACCCGCGCCTGCTGTCGCTGACTCTGCTGGCCAAGCACTACGACATCGGCCTGAACATCGACGCCGAGGAAGCCGACCGCCTGGAGCTGTCGCTGGACCTGCTCGAGCGCCTGTGCTTCGAGCCGCAACTGACCGGCTGGAACGGTATCGGTTTCGTCATCCAGGCCTACCAGAAGCGCTGCCCGTACGTGATCGACTACGTCATCGACCTGGCTCGGCGCAGCCGTCATCGCCTGATGATCCGCCTGGTGAAGGGCGCCTACTGGGACAGCGAAATCAAGCGTGCCCAGGTCGAGGGGCTGGAAGGCTATCCGGTGTACACGCGCAAGGTGTACACCGACGTGTCCTACGTGGCGTGCGCGCGCAAACTGCTGTCGGTGCCGGAAGTCATCTACCCGCAGTTCGCGACCCACAATGCCCATACGCTGGCGGCCATCTACCACATTGCCGGGCAGAACTATTACCCCGGCCAGTACGAATTCCAGTGCCTGCACGGCATGGGCGAACCGCTGTACGAACAGGTCGTAGGCAAGGTCGCCGATGGCAAGCTGAACCGTCCGTGCCGCGTGTATGCACCGGTCGGCACCCACGAAACACTGCTCGCCTACCTGGTCCGCCGCCTGCTGGAAAACGGCGCCAACACTTCGTTCGTCAACCGGATCGCCGACCAGTCCATTTCCATCCAGGAACTGGTCGCCGACCCGGTGGCCACCATCGAGCGGATGGCGACCCAGGAGGGCCAGTTCGGCCTGCCTCATCCGCGCATTCCGCTGCCGCGTGACCTGTACGGCAGCGACCGGGCCAACTCGGCCGGTATCGACATGGCCAACGAGCATCGCCTCGCGTCGCTGTCGTCGGCCCTGCTGGCCACTGCCCACACCGACTGGAAAGCCCTGCCGATGCTGGGCTGCGAGGCCAGCAACGAACCGGCCCAGCCGGTGCTGAACCCGTCCGACCTGCGCGACGTGGTCGGCCATGTTCAGGAAGCCACGGTCACCGACGTCGACAACGCGATCCAGTGCGCACTGATCAACGGCCCGATCTGGCAGGCCACGCCGCCGGCCGAACGCGCCGCCGTGCTGGAGCGTGCCGCAGACCTGATGGAAGCCGAGATCCAGCCGCTGATGGGGCTGCTCGCCCGCGAAGCCGGCAAGACCTTCGCCAACGCCATCGCCGAAGTTCGCGAGGCCGTGGATTTCCTGCGCTACTACGCGGTGCAGGCGCGCAACGACTTCAGCAACGATGCCCATCGGCCGCTGGGTCCGGTGGTGTGTATCAGCCCGTGGAACTTCCCGCTGGCGATCTTCAGTGGCCAGGTCGCTGCGGCCCTTGCCGCTGGTAACCCGGTGCTGGCCAAGCCGGCGGAGCAGACCCCGCTGGTGGCCGCTCAGGCCGTGCGCCTGCTGCTCGAAGCCGGTATCCCCGAAGGCGTGCTGCAACTGCTGCCGGGCCGCGGTGAAACCGTGGGCGCACGGCTGGTGGGCGACGAGCGCGTCAAGGGCGTGATGTTCACCGGTTCCACCGAAGTGGCGCGGTTGCTGCAACGCAACATCGCCGGGCGCCTGGACTCGCAAGGTCGTCCGATTCCGCTGATCGCCGAAACCGGTGGCCAGAACGCAATGATCGTCGATTCCTCGGCGCTGACCGAACAGGTAGTGATCGATGTCGTGTCTTCGGCCTTCGACTCCGCCGGCCAGCGCTGCTCGGCCCTGCGCGTGCTGTGCCTGCAGGAAGACTCGGCCGACCGTGTGATCGAAATGCTCAAGGGCGCCATGGCCGAAGCGCGCCTGGGCAACCCCGAGCGCCTGAACGTGGACATTGGCCCGGTGATCGACGCCGAGGCCAAGGCCGGTATCGAGAAACACATCCAGGGCATGCGCGACAAAGGCCGCGACGTGTACCAGATGGCCATAGCCGACAGTGCCGAAATCAAGCGCGGCACTTTCGTCATGCCGACCCTGATCGAGCTGGAAAGCTTCGACGAGTTGCAGCGCGAAATCTTCGGGCCGGTGCTGCACGTAGTGCGCTACAAGCGTCGCGACCTGGACCAGTTGATCGGCCAGATCAATGCTTCCGGCTATGGCCTGACCCTGGGCGTGCACACACGCATCGACGAAACCATCGCCAAGGTGATCGACAACGTTCATGCCGGTAACGTCTACGTCAACCGCAACATCGTTGGCGCTGTGGTGGGCGTGCAGCCGTTCGGCGGCGAAGGCCTGTCGGGCACCGGCCCGAAAGCCGGTGGTCCGCTGTACCTGTACCGCCTGCTGTCGACCCGGCCAAACGACGCCATCGCCCAGTCCTTCGCCCGCACCGATGCCGGTACGGCGCCGGACGTGCGTCTGCGTGACGCCCTGGGCAAACCGTTGCAGGCCCTGCAAGCCTGGGCTTCGAGCAACCAGCAGGCCGAGCTGGCGCAACTGTGCAGCGACTTCGCCGCCCAGTCGCAGAGCGGCGTGAGCCGGCTGCTCGATGGCCCCACCGGCGAGCGCAACAGCTACACCATTCTGCCGCGCGAGCACGTGCTGTGCCTGGCCGACACCGAAGCCGACCTGCTGGCGCAGCTGGCAGCGGTGATGGCCGTGGGCTCCAGAGCGGTAGTGCCCGACAACGAGCTGGGCAAGGCCGCGCGCGGGCGTTTGCCCAAGGAAGTGCAGGCGCGCATCCAGTTGGTGCCGGAGTGGAACAAGGACGAGGTGCACTTCGATGCCGTACTGCATCACGGCGACTCCGACCAGCTGCGCGCGGTGTGCGAGCAGATCGCCAAGCGCAGCGGCGCCATCGTTGGTGTGCATGGCCTGTCGCAGGGTGAAACCGGGATCTGCCTCGAGCGCCTGGTGATCGAGCGCGCGTTGAGCGTGAACACCGCCGCCGCGGGTGGTAACGCGAGCTTGATGAGCATCGGCTAACGCCGTCACGAAGGAAAACGCCACCCCGGCCTGCGCCGCGGTGGCGTTTTTTTTGCCTCTGCATCAGGCGCATCGGTCGGTATTCAGGGCTGCACGAGGCTCAGATTCTGCTCGGCCATGGCCGCCAGCAGGCCCTGCAGTGTCCAGAACCTGCGTCCATGGACCTTGTCCCAACTGGGCCGCGACAACCAGTAGCGGCCCAGCGTCTTCTCGACGGGCGTGTGGTAGATGTTGCCGTCGCGACTCAGGTGCACCACCTGGCGCTTGCCTTCTACCTTCTGCAGGTAGAAGGAGCCGGGATGAATCAACCTCGGCGGCGCCGGTTGCAGACCGACGGGCGTGTGGGTCAGCAAGGCTTCCATCTCGGTGGCCAAAGCTAGCTGCGACGCAGTGAGCTCGCCAGTGCCAGCCGACGGACGCAGATGCTGGGTGGGTACTTCCAGCTCCAGCAGAAAGTCGGCTTTGACCATGCCCTGATTGAAATGGGTCTCGAAGCCCGGATCCGAACGCAGGCCAGGTCTGCCGCCGGCATCCGGCGTACTGACCCGTACCCCGATGGCCTTGTTGAGTTCGGCCAGGCCTGGCGTGCCCTTGAAGGTGTTGGCGTGGCTGTTGCCCACCAGCGCCACCCACTTGTGCTCGCCCGTGGCGTGCTGATGGTCGGCAATGACCCGGGTTGCCAGGTAGCTGAACATGCGCTGACGCGCCGTGCTGCGCGCATCCATCACGCCCTTGGCATACCAGCTGGCAGCGCAATCGAGGCTGACCACCTGCAGACCGGCGTCGTGGGCCTTGACCACCACCTGCTCGAAGGTGAAAGGCTGCCCCGCGTCCACTCTGTGGCCGGTGTCAAGCGACTGCAACCGGGCTTTCAACGCCGGCGTCATGACGCCGCTGCCATTGAAGGCTTTGAGGTCGTCGGCCAGGAAATCCATTGGCAGATGCTCGAAGTACAAGGTCTTCACGCCAGTGGCTGCAAGCGTCGCGAAGTTGTCGATCAGAAACCGCTTGGAGGCTGCCGAGGAATGGGCTTCCCCCACCACCAGGCCATTGGCGTTTTCATACACGGCGGCAATCAAGGCAGCAGGTTGAACGTCGCTGGCCAGCACCGGCAGCGGCACGCGCGGTTCGCGCGGTGTGTGCTCGAGGTAGGCATCGGCGTCCTGCAACAACTGCCGGCGCTGGGCGAAGAACCGACTGCGGGCTGCATCCCCCGGCATGGCCTGCAGCGACGCAGCCATTTCATCGAGGTTGTAGCGCCCCCCTCGGGCCAGTACCTGGCTCATGACCGGACGATCATCCGGTACGATTAGGTAGTCGCCCATGGCGCTGGGGCCGGCAGTGGCCCCGGTGCTGCTTCCTGCACGCGAGCGGCCGCCGGCGCGTAAACCGGTATCCAGATGAGTGACGAAGCGTCCATCGGGGCCTGGTCGAACCGGATGTTCGTGGTTGTTGGCTGCGGTTCGACGCAGGCGCAAAGTGAGTTCGCCGCGGCGACGAAACACTTCGTAGGCCTGGCCATCCTGCCAGAGATAGAGCTTGCCGCCCTGTTTCCAGGTACCGGCGTCGGGTCCGCGCTGGAGCCTGGCGCCGACCAGGCTGACCGACGTCTCGTGGCCTGCGAAACCGTCGAGCCGCGTTCGCTGCGAGCTTACCTGCAGCGCAGCCGGGCGCAGGCCCTGGCGCGGCTTCAAACTGCCGCGCGCGACTTTGGCAGCCGCCATCCCCGGCAGAAATGACAGCAGGGCGAAACCGAAGTTGAGTTCGGCCGATGCCAGGCGGCGCAAGCCCAGCGCGGGGTCACTGCCCGCAAAGGCCTGCACCGCCTGCCTGGCGTCATGCCAGCCGTCGCTGAGCTGCATCAGCGTACCGATACCCGGCAGGTAGGCAAGCCCGGACATCAATAACTGTTGACCACCCTCGCGCAGTTGCCGCGCGAAAGCCGCACGCACATCCTCGCGGCTGCGAGAGATGAGGCTGGCATCATGGAGCAGCTTCGATCGGTGATCGCGCAGCAGTTTGGTCGCCAGCGGCCAGACAGGATCGGCCAACGGGGAAAACTTGATGAAGCGGCCATAGCTGCGTTGATAAGCCTGCTCGATGTAGCTTTCGCGCGCGGCCGTGGGTTGGCCGACGCCCGCTTGCCCCGCCAACCACCGGCGCACCGATGCGCTGCGCAGGCGCAAAAACAGGCTGTCGCGCAGGCCTTGAACACTGGTTGCCTGGATGAAGTGAGCGCCGTGCGGCACATCGGGCAGGTACAGGCAGTGAAGGTCTTGGGCGGGTGCCTGGATCAGCAGCAGGCCGCTGGGCAAGTCAGCCTGGCCGGGGCCAAGGCTCAGGGTGACCGCGCCGAGTGACACCCCCAGCGCCGCTTGCGCGGCGGCGGACCTGCACTGCGCCGCCCTTTCCAGCATCTGCCAGACCTGCTCGGTCAGCCAACCCTGACACCAGGCGCCAAACGCCTGCAGCCTGAATGCCGCGCTGTAGGGCAGCGCCATGATCTGCCCGTGCAGCGCGGGCCTGGCCGACGCACCCGCAGCGATGGTGAACAGCGCCTGGACGCTTTCCCGATAACGCCGGGCCACATCGAGTTCAAGCACCAACCTGCGCAAGTAGGGGATGTCCAGGCCGGCCATGCTCACCTCGGCACCGGTGTCTCGATGCACCCATTGCGCATACCCCAGGCGCAAGGTCATCTGCCGGTCGATATTGAGCAAGGCCAATTCGACGATGCTGATCGTGGAATGCGCAGCGCTGGGCACCTGAATCTGCGAGGGCACATTGGGCACCGCCTTGACCTCGACACTGTCGGGCAGCCTCAGCAGCAGTCGCTCGGGGTCGATGCTCTGCTTCAGGTCGGCCCTGAGCCGTGTTTCGAGCAGATCGGCCGCGAAGGCCCGGATCGTGGTCGGCCGACCTTGCAGATACGCCTCCTGGCCCGCCGCCAGCCGGTTGTAGTCATCGAGCAGGCCGGCATAGTGGTTTCGCTGGGTCTGCCCCGCTGTCGCCAGCCAGCGAGGCAACGCCTGCAACACGGCCTGCAGACGGCGCTGCTCAGCGATATGGCCGATGGCTGTTTCTCGTATGCCGTGCGCCGGTTGCCGCAATGCGCTCGCCAGCTCCTCTCGCAGACGCTGCCGGCCTTGGTCATCGGGCATCCGCGCTGCTGCCTGATCGTACCGATCGATGGTCGCGCGAAGGTGGCTGTCGATCCAGTCTCCTTCGACCGGCGTGGTCACCAGTGGCAGTTTTTCCAGCGCCAGCAGCGGTGCCAGGCGTTTCTGCGTATCAGCAGGGAAGCGCGCCCAGAGCGCGGTGAAGGTGGGGTCACGCAGACTGGCCGTGACGCACTGCAACAGTTGCTCGAGCGAAGCGAAGCGACGCACGCCACCGCTCTCTCCTGTCTGGAACAGCAGCGCAGGCACGACCTGTTCGGTGTTCACCCACACGCTGGCCGCAGCGATGATGTAGGCTCCAGGCAGCGTGCAGGCATAGGTCGCCTCGCCCACCGCCAATTCGGCGACCACCGTACCCTCCGCGCCCCGCAGGTGAGCGTCCGGCTGATTCACGACCTCCAGTATCCGCTCAAGGTCGGCCTGCGCAAGCGTGCCCTCGCAGACTTGCAGCCCGGCGTCATGGCGCAGGGCGTTGCTCAGTTCCAGCGCCAGCGAATGCTGGCGCGACAGGCCCTGCCCCCTGTCGTGGGCCCAGAATGCACGGGTAGGCCAGGACGCCTCTGTGGTCAGTGCCTCGAGCAGCTGTCGAGTCTTGCCTTGCGCCGCTTGCCAGGCACCGTGGAGCTGACGGTAATGCCTGTGTTCAGGGCTGTCCAGGGCATCACCTGCATACCCTTGGACACCTCCTTCGCAGGCATCCAGCTTCTGCTTGAGCAACGCCGTGGCGATATCCGGCGTGATGCCGCCAAAGGTCAGCAGCGCCCGCTGGCGCTCGCCATCCGCCCTGATGGCAGCAGCCACCACGGCACTGATGGCCTTGGGCAGAGGAAGCCAGAAGTGTGCCGATCGCTGCCCTGAGTCACTGTGTTCAGGCGGTGATCCAGCTTCGGCCTGGGCCACCACTTGGCTGGCGATACTGGTCCGCAAACCATGTTCGAGTACGCGGGCTGTGTGTGGAACGAAACGCACCCTGGCGCCCAGGCTTGTGGAAAGGCCCGATAGGCCGTTTGCCGAGAACTGCAAGGCCAGGCGCTGCCGCAGCACGTGGCCCTGGGCGGAAAACAGATACTCGATCAGACCACGTCCAGCCTCGGTGGCGCAGCCGAACTCGAACAACTGCTGTTCCAGCCCAGGGCACACCAGCAAACAGCGTCCTCCACCCCGGCGCTCGATCAACTCGGCGCCGGGCAGCATGGCGTGTGTGCCGTCGCTGGCCAGCAGCGTTACCGTGCTGCACACCAGCAGTACGGCGTCCTCGCCTGGCTGCAGAGCGTCCAGCAACAGCCTGCGCCCGGCCTCGGTCACTTCGCCCAACGCTGCCAGCAGTTGAGCGCGATGCATCAGGTCTTCGGCGCGCAGCGCCTCTGCGTGCTGTAACCGCGATAACACGGTGCCAGGGGCCAGGTCACTCCAATAAAGGTCGGTGTCCGTTTGCAGCTGCGCCCGGGCTTGGTGATCGAGAGACTGGAGCAGCGGTGCCCCTGCCGCCAGGCTCTGCTGCGCGAGCGTTGTCTGGGCAACGGCATCGACCAGGCTCTGCAGGCGATTGAGCAAAGGGGTACGCAGGTGGTCTTGCCCGACATGGGTATTGAGCAGGCTGTTCAGTTGTTCATCGAGTGAGGTGTTCATGGGTTCGCTCTTGCACATTGGGCGACCACTCTGGACAGCACGGCTCACAACAGCGCGCTACATAAGCGCTACCACCAGACGACGCTCGGTTGGTGGATACGAAGCCCGGCACTGCTTGCATGATTGGCCCACCTAGCAGGAGGCTTCCTTCTCTTGCCGATGAATCCTCCTACAGCGCAAACAGACCGGTCCGACAGAGGGTTCCCAAACATCCACGCGATACTTCCTACGCCGAAACAAAAACCTACGCACTCCCCTTGGAAAGGAGAAAGGGTGCTGATTCTTACAAACGCCCTCCTCCACATATGCAAGGCGCATCCATAAGTCCTGTAGGACTTTTCCTGCCCGTAACACCACAGCATGGCTGCTGGTGCCCGTCTGCAACACTGCCGAAGTGTGATGATTCCACGCAAGGCTTTGACAGTTATGCATTTACACAGGTTATTATCCCTTGGCACGCAGCCTGCATGAGCGACTGCCTTTTCACCTCGTTTTCAGAAACCGGAGTACCGCCCTTGGATGCCACCTTCATCAACAGCCTGTTCTTGATCGGCGCGTTGCTGGTGGGTGCGAGCATTCTGGTCAGCTCGCTGTCGTCACGCCTGGGCATCCCCATTCTGGTGATCATCCTGGCCGTAGGCATGGCCGCCGGGGTGGACGGCGGCGGTATCATCTTCAATAACTACCCCACGGCCTATCTGGTCGGTAACCTGGCGCTGGCGGTAATCCTGCTCGATGGCGGCCTGCGCACGCGGGTATCGAGCTTTCGCGTGGCGTTGTGGCCCGCCCTGTCGCTGGCCACAGTGGGGGTGCTGATCACCACCGCGCTGACTGGCGCCGTCGCCGCCTGGCTGTTCGACCTGAGCATGATCCAGGGGCTGTTGATCGGCGCCATCGTCGGTTCCACCGATGCGGCGGCGGTGTTCTCGCTGCTGGGCGGCAAGGGCCTGAACGAACGGGTGACCGCCACGCTCGAGATCGAATCGGGCAGCAACGACCCCATGGCGGTGTTCCTCACCGTGACCCTGATCGACATGATCGCCAGCGGCCAGACCGGACTGCATTGGGGCCTGCTGGGGCACCTGCTGCGCGAGTTCGGCATTGGCGGCGTGATTGGTCTGGGCGGCGGCTGGGTCATGCTGCAACTGGTCAACCGCATCAACCTGGCCGCCGGCCTGTATCCGATCCTGGTGGTAGCCGGTGGCCTGCTGGTGTTCGCTCTGACCAACGCGCTGCACGGCAGCGGCTTCCTGGCTGTCTACCTGTGCGGCCTGGTGATGGGCAACAAGCCGATCCGCAGCCGCCATGGCATTCTGCACATGCTCGATGGCATGGCCTGGCTGGCGCAGATCGGCATGTTTCTGGTGCTGGGGCTGCTGGTCACGCCCCACGACCTGCTGCCCATCGCCCTGCCCGCGCTCGCCCTGGCCCTGTGGATGATCCTGGTCGCGCGGCCGCTGTCGGTGATGGTCGGCCTGTTGCCGTTCAAAGCGTTCCATGGCCGCGAAAAAGCCTTCATTTCGTGGGTCGGCCTGCGCGGCGCGGTACCGATCATTCTTGCGGTGTTCCCGCTGATGGCCGGGCTGCCGGATGCGCAGCTGTTCTTCAACCTGGCGTTCTTCATCGTGCTGGTATCGCTGCTGGTACAGGGCACCAGCCTGCCGTGGGTAGCCAAGCTGCTCAAGGTCACCGTGCCGCCTGATCCCGCGCCGATCTCGCGTTCGGCCCTCGAGGTGCACATCACCAGCGAGTGGGAGCTGTTCGTGTATCGCCTGGGTGCGGAAAAGTGGTGCATCGGAGCAGCCCTGCGCGAGCTGAAAATGCCCGAAGGCACACGTATTGCCGCACTGTTCCGCGGCCAGCAATTGCTCCACCCATCCGGCAGTACGGTGCTGGAAGTGGACGACCTGCTGTGCGTGATCGGTCACGAGCACAACCTGCCGGCCTTGGGCAAACTGTTCAGCCAGGCACCGCAGCGCGGGCTGGACCTGCGTTTCTTCGGCGACTTCGTCCTCGAAGGCGACGCGCAATTGGGCGCAGTGTCGGCGCTCTACGGCCTCAAGCTCGATGGGCTCGACCCGCAGATGCCGCTCAGCCGCTTCATCATTCAGCGGGTTGGCGGCGCGCCGATCGTTGGCGACCACGTAGAATGGAACGGCACCGTCTGGACGGTCGCGGTCATGGACGGAAACCGGATCATGAAAGTGGGCGTCAGATTCCCCGAAGGAAGTCGTCCAGGGCCTGGGCTCTTCCTTTGAATTCCTGGCGAATGAATTCAAGCCTGCTGATGAATGAACGGTCTGCGTACTCAACAACGCCGATACGACCGTTCATCCTGTAAAAAAACATTCAGCTCCCCAACTTTGTACAAACTTTAACTACTGAAGCGAAATACCTTTTCTACTCAGCAAGTTGCGAACAGTGTGCAACATTGCGACGCCCCTCCCCCTTTGGTTTCTGCCGTTTCCGCTGGCGCGACCATTACATTGGCCCTGCTAGCCTGATTATGTCTCAACTTCCATCAGGCCAAGCCCATGCTCCCGGATACCGTACTTTCTTTTCAAGACGCAGCGGTAAATGCGCGACTGTACAACGGCTCCCAGTCACAAAGTTTCCTGTTGACCGGGAACGCTGGTGAAGATCAATTCTTGCAAAACCGCTATACACGTTATCGCTTGAGTTCCGACGGCGTTCGATTGTGGGCGCAGCCGGAAGAAGACGTTCGCACACAACGTTTCCGAATCAGGCGCTACTCGGATGACACCGTATCGATCCAGTCCGTGCTGACTGGGTACGTGCTGACCTTCAACCATCAGACACCGACCATGGAGATCCTGGTGGCCGGCAACTTGAACCAGCGCTTCCGGCTGGTCACTCAGGGCGATGGCTCCATAGGCATCCGCAGGCACCGCTGGGCGACGTTCGAGGCCACCGTGGACCGTTTCGCGGCCATGTATCGACTGGGTACGCGCTTTCCCCTGATGAACCGGCAACCAACAGGTTTCTACGCCCCCAAGAATAGCGCTTTCAAAGTGATCGTAGTACACACGGACACCCCGCCCATCGCGATGAACCTGTTCATTGGCGCCCCTTACGCCGACACGGACACGCAATACTCCCAGCAACGAATTTATCCCCTTCAACTTGGCACCAATACCATTACCGATCCTGGTGGAGGGGTCATCTATTTCCAACTGGCCAATGAAATAAACACCGCCAATGTCATTATTCTGGGTGCACAGGAACTTCCCTACTTCGAACATGGCAATACCTCGACAGCGGTCTATCACGCCATGCTCGACGCCCGGCCAACCCCGTACGTGGAGTTGTACAGCGCCCGGGTCGTTCTGACCGTCGATCGGGCATCGGCGCAGGCTTACAAGAACAGTGGCATACCGCTGCTGATGGCAACTTACGAGCGCATCATTGACGTGCAAGAGACGTTACTGGGTCTGGACAAGGCAGAAGAACTTCATGCACCGGCTCCGCTGAAATATCATCTTGTACTGGGTAACCACGGTGGCGCTGGATCGGCACATGCCACCACCGGGTACACGGCATACAACATGGCGTATGCACGAGGGCTGCTTGAACCCGAGCGCCTCAAGGCGGAGTGGGCAGTGCCTCACGAAATAGGTCATCAGAACCAGATGCGCGCCTACCTGCCCAATGATTTCAGCGAAGTGACCAACAACCTCTTCGCCATGGCGACCCAGCGGGTATTCGGTGTGCGGTCGAATCTGACTCACCCCGGCGCGAACGGCAAGGACACCTGGGACAATGCGCTGGAAAAGCAGGCCGCGGCTGATCTGGACATAACCCAGCTATCTGCGTTCGAGCGTCTGGCGGCCCTGGAGCAACTACGCCTCGGGTTCGGCGACGCTTTTTGGCCACGGTTGAACCGGATTGCCCGTGAGCATGGCCCTTGGAGCACAACGCCCTCGCGAGCCCAATCGTTCGATAACTTAGCACTGTTTGGGAGCATGGCCGCTTGGGCTGATCTGCGAGCCTTCGTGCGCGCCTGGGGGATGCCTCTTTCAACGGCAGCCGATCAGCAAATTGCCGAGATGCGCCTGCCTGCGCCGCCTGCAGATCTGCTGACGCTCAGGGAGCCTCGGGCTGGAGTGAGTGCGAGCTCCGACCCTGAGAAAGAGCCGGAATGTGGCACCGAGCCGCCCGGCGACACGTCTCTGCTCAAAGGTACCTAGACTGGCTCGAAGGGCTCTGGCTCCAGCGATTTGGTCGGGGCCGCAGTCCGGGCCCGCCCGAGACTGTGCGACGGACCGAAGGCGCATGAACCGGACTGTTCACATGACATAGCCTGGCCTGCGTCAGGCAATGCGGTCATGCACGGGAACCGGATCATGAAAGTGGGCGTCAAATTCCGCGAAGGAAGTGGTCCAGGGCCTGGACTCTTCCTCTAAACTGCCCATCTCTCTTCGAGCTGTACGACGTCTAACCTATGCGCAATTTTCTTTCCGCAGCCCTGCTGGGGCTGTGCATGGCTGTCGCCGGCGTTCAGGCTGCCGACCCCCTCAACCGTGAAACGGTGCAACAGAACCTCGACAAGATCGCCGAGCGCAAGCTGCCAGAAGCCGACCAGAAGGCGCTGCAGCAGGTGTTCGAGCAGACCCTGGGGCTGCTTGGCAACCAGGCCGACAATGAACGCAAGCTGGCCGAGCTCAAGCAGCAACTGGCCGATGCGCCGAAGCAGACCCTGGAGGCGCAGCGCGAGCTGAGCCGTCTCAAGGGCATGCCGATCATCCCTGTGAGCCAGCGCTATGCCACCTTGAGCGTGCCGCAGCTGGAGCAGATCTTCAGCGAGCGCACCACCGAGCAGGGCGAATTGCAAAAGGCCTTGTCCGATGCCAACAGCCTGATCATCACCGCGCAGACCCGCCCGGAACGCGCGCAGACCGAAATCAGCGCCAGCCAGAACCGTATCCAGCAGATCAGCGGCATTCTCAAGTTGGGCAAGAACGACGGCAAGGCGCTGACCCCCGACACGCGCAACCAGTTGGCGGCCGAACAGGCGTCGATCAATGCCTTGATCAACCTGCGCCGCCAGGAGCTGGCCGGCAACAGTACCCTGCAGGACCTGGGCAATGCCCGTCACGACCTGGTGCTGGAGAAGACCACCCGTTTGGAGCAGGAAATCCAGGACCTGCAGACGCTGATCAACCAGAAGCGCCTGGCGCAGTCCCAGGAAACCGTCACCAAGCAGTCGCTGGAAGCACAGAAAGCCGGCGGCAGCAGCGTGCTGGCCACGGAGAGTGCGACCAACGTCAAGCTGTCCGACTACCTGCTGCGCAGCACCGACCGGCTCAACGAGCTGACCCAGCAGAACCTCAAGACCCGCCAGCAGCTGGACAGCGTGACGCAGAGCGACCAGGCCCTGGACGAGCAGATCAGCGTGCTCAAGGGCAGCCTGTTGTTGTCCAAGATTCTCTACAAACAGAAGCAGGCGTTGCCGCACTTGAAGGTCGATCGCGACCTGGCCGACGAGATCGCCGACATCCGCCTCTATCAGTTCGAAGTCAACCAACAGCGCGAAGCCATCGGCAACCCGGCGGCGTACGTGGACAACCTGATGGTCAATCAGCCACAGGACCAGAACGCGCCGCAATTGCGCAAAAGCCTGCTGGAGTTGGCGGTCACCCGCAGCGACCTGCTCGAACGCCTGAACCGGGAGCTGAGCGCACTGCTCAACGAGTCGATCACCCTGCAGCTCAACCAGAAGCAACTGCTCAGCACCGCGCAGGGCCTGCGTGCCACGCTGGACGAGCAGATGTTCTGGATCCCCAGTAACAAGCCGCTGGATGACGAGTGGTTCAAAGCCGTGCCGCGACGCCTGGAAAACCAGGTCACCACCCTGCCCTGGGCATCGAGCGTAAGCGAACTGACCGATGGCCTGGTGCAGCGGCCGTTGCTGTTCCTGCCCCTGCTGCTGGTGATCGGCCTGCTGCAGTGGAAGCGCAAGTTTCTCTACCAGAAGCTCAATGCGGTCCATCAGGACATCGGCCACTTCAAGCGCGACCGGCAATGGCACACACCGGCGGCGATTCTGATCAACATTCTGCTGGCCATGCCCATGGCCCTGGGCCTGGCCCTGTGCGGCTACGCCCTGCTGATCGATGCTCGCGGGCAGAATGCCGGTCTTGGCGCGGCCATGTTGCAGATCGCCCAAGCCTGGCTGGTGTTCTACACCGCCTATCGCATCCTCGCCCCCGGCGGCGTGGCCGAGCTGCATTTTCGCTGGGAGCGTGCGCAGGTGGCCTTTCTCCAGGGCTGGGTGCGCCGGCTGGGCTTCGTCGTGCTGGCGCTGGTGTCGGTGGTGGCGGTGGCCGAACTGCAACCCTCGGCGCTGGCGGATGACGTACTCGGCATTGCCGTGGTGCTGACCTGCTACGCGTTGATGGCCTGGCTGCTGGGACGCTTGTTGGTCAGCAGCCCGACGCACAAGAGCGCTTCGCTGTTCCGCCGTACCATCGGCCTGTTGTTCACCGCGCTGCCGATCGCGCTGTTCGTGGCTGTGTGTTTTGGCTACTACTACACGGCGCTCAAGCTCACCGACCGGCTGATCGACACCCTGTATCTGCTGATGATCTGGCTGGTCATCGAAGCCGCATTCGTGCGTGGCCTGAGCGTCGCCGCCCGGCGCCTGGCCTACCAACGGGCACTGGCCAAGCGGCAGACGGCTAAGGACAGCGGCGAAGGCGAAGCCGTCGCCGAAGAGCCGACCCTGGACATCGAGCAGGTCAACCAGCAGTCCCTGCGCCTGGTGCGCCTGGCTTTGCTGGCCGGCTTCATCGGCGCGCTGTACTGGGTCTGGAGCGATTTGATCAGCGTATTCGCCTATCTGGACAACATCACCCTGTACGAGTACACCAGCGGCACCGGCGCGGCCATGAGCATGGTGCCGATCAGCCTCAGCGACTTCATCGGTGCGGCGGTGATCATCGGTATCACCTTCGTGCTGGCCGGCAACCTGCCGGGGCTGCTGGAGGTGCTGGTGCTGTCCAAGCTCAACCTGGCCCAGGGCAGCGCCTACGCCACCACGACGCTGTTGTCGTACGTGATCGCCGGGGTGGGTTTCGTGTCCACGCTGTCGACCCTGGGGGTGAGCTGGGACAAGCTGCAGTGGCTGGTCGCGGCGCTCTCGGTAGGGCTGGGTTTCGGCATGCAGGAGATCTTCGCCAATTTCATTTCCGGCATCATGATTCTGTTCGAGCGCCCGGTGCGCATCGGCGACACCATCACCATCGGCAACCTGTCGGGAACGGTGAGCAAGATCCGCATTCGCGCCACCACCATCACCGACTTCGATCGCAAGGACATCATCGTCCCCAACAAGACCTTCATCACCGGGCAACTGATCAACTGGTCGCTGACCGACACCATCACCCGGGTGACGTTGAAGCTGGGCGTGGACTACGGCTCGGACCTGGACCTGGTGCGCACCCTGCTGCTCAAGGCTGCGCGGGACAACCCGCGGGTGCTCAAGGACCCGGAGCCACTGGTGTATTTCCTCAACTTCGGCGAAAGCACCCTGGACCACGAGTTGCGCATGCACGTGCGTGACCTGGGTGACCGCAACCCGGTCCTGGACGAGATCAACCGCTTCATCAACAAGGAATTCAAGCGCCAGAACATCAACATTTCGTTCCGGCAAATGGAGATCTACCTGAAGAACACCACCGGCCGCGAGTACAAGCTGGTGCCCGCCGAGCCTGGAGAAAGTGCCGGCACCCTGCAGCCGGCGGCGACGCCTGCGCCGGCCGAGCCACCGAGCGCACCCCAGGCCGTGGAAGCACCCAAGCCACCGCCCTCGAAACTTGACTGAGCGCACCGCGCCAACGGAGAACGCACATGAAAGGCCTCGATGAACTGATCTTCGACAACCGCTTCGCCCGCCTGGGCGACGTTTTCTCCACCCACGTGCTGCCCGAGCCGATCGACAACCCACGGCTGGTAGTAGCCAGCGATGCGGCGATGAGCCTGCTGGACCTGGACCCGGCATGCGCCCGGACGCCACTGTTCGCCGAGCTGTTCAGCGGGCACAAACTGTGGAGCGAGACCGAACCACGGGCGATGATCTACTCGGGCCATCAGTTCGGCGGTTACACGCCACAGCTGGGCGATGGCCGCGGGGTGCTGCTGGGCGAGGTGTACAACGAGGCCGGCGAGCACTGGGACCTGCATCTCAAGGGTGCCGGGCAGACGCCCTACTCGCGCATGGGCGATGGCCGGGCGGTGCTGCGTTCCTCGATCCGCGAGTTCCTCGCTTCCGAAGCCTTGCATGCCTTGGGCATTCCCAGCAGTCGCGCACTGTGCGTGATTGCATCGGACACCCCGGTGTGGCGCGAGAAACAGGAACGCGCTGCCATGCTCCTGCGCCTTTCCCCCAGCCATGTGCGTTTCGGGCATTTCGAGTACTTCTACTACACGCGCCAACCCGAACTGCAGAAACAGCTGGTCGACCATGTGCTGGCAGCCCACTTCCCCGGCTGTGCAACCCAACCCGAACCCTACCTCGACATGTTCCGCGAAGTCGTCGAGCGCAACGCCGAACTGATCGCCCAGTGGCAGGCCTACGGGTTCTGTCATGGGGTGATGAACACCGACAACATGTCGATTCTGGGCATTACCTTCGACTTCGGGCCGTACGCCTTCCTCGACGATTTCGATGCGAATTTCATCTGCAACCACTCCGACCATCAAGGCCGCTACAGCTTCAGCAACCAGGTGCCCGTGGCGCACTGGAACCTCAGTGCCCTGGCTCAGTCGTTGACGCCGCTGATCAGCGTGGAGGCGCTGCAGGAAGCGTTAGCGTTGTTCTTGCCACTGTACGAGGCGGCCTGGCTGGACATCATGCGGCGGCGGCTGGGTTTCACCCTGGCCGAAGAGGGCGACAAGGTGTTGCTCGAACGTCTGCTGGGGCTGATGCAGAACAGCGGTGTGGACTACAACCTGTTCTTCCGCCGCCTGGGTGAGGATGGCTCGCTGGCCGTGCTGCGCGACGATTTCGTCGATATCCAGGGCTTCGATGCCTGGGCAGGCGATTACCAGGCGCGCATGGAGCGCGATGTGGTGGAAGGCCGCACGGAACGCATGAACCAGGTCAACCCGTTGTATATCCTGCGCAATTACCTGGCGCAAAAAGCCATCGATGCGGCCGAAGACGGTGACTATTCGGAGGTGCGCCGCCTGCACCAGGTGCTTTGCAATCCATTCGAAGCGCAGCCGGGCATGGAAGGTTACGCCGAACGGCCACCGGAGTGGGGCAAGCATCTGGAGATTAGTTGTTCGTCGTGAGCAACACTGGCCGCGAACGCTGCACCGCAGTGCATCAGGCAGACCGCATCCTGCCCTTCGCGGCCGATGACCGCTCCTACGGAGTAGGCTGTGGCGCTTGGGTTGATAACCGATCTTTCTGCCTCCAGATACGCACGGGCCATCTTTCAAATCGGAGCCGGACATGAGCGACTCACTGGTAATCCCCTGCCCGCAGTGCAACGGGCTCAATCGCATTCCTGCTTTGCGCCTGACCGACCAGCCCAAATGCGGGCGGTGCAAGGCGGCGGTGTTGCTCGATACACCCTTCGAGCTGACTCAAGGCGACTATGCCAGCCAGATCAAGGGCGATCTGCCGCTGCTGGTGGACGTCTGGGCCGACTGGTGCGGGCCATGCAAATCCTTCGCACCGGTGTTCGAGCAGGCGGCAAAGCAACTGCAGGGCCAATGCCGACTGGCCAAGCTGGACAGCCAGGCCAACCCGCAGCTGTCCACGCAGCTTGGCATCCGCTCGATACCGAGTTTGATCCTGTTCAAGAATGGTCGAGAAGTGGCGCGGCAGAGCGGCGCGATGCCGTTGCCACAGTTGCTGGCCTGGCTCGGTGCCCAGGGTATCGCCAACCTGTAGCAACCTGATGCACCGCATCGAGGCCGGACGCGGCTTGCGCCGCTGCTACAGGGGATTGAGCAAGGCCCGCCATTGGGTTGATCGCGGCGCGTGTAGCAGCGGCGCAAGCCGCGTCAGCGAACGGCGCGGTAGGTCAGGCGGATCGCGGTGCCCGTAGCAGCGGCGCAAGCCGCGTCGGCGAACGCCTCGGTGGATCAGGCAGATCGCGATGTAGCAGCGGCGCAAGCCGCGTCAGCGAACGCCTCGGTGGATCAGGCAGATCGCGGTGCCTGATTCGCGGCCGCAGAACGCTCCCACAGTCGATCACAGGGGTGGGAGGTCAGGCTTGTTCGAGCAGGTCATGCAGCTCGACGAACTGCTGGGTCAGCTTGTGTCGCGGGTCCAGGTAGATCAGCGGGATATTCAGCTCATGGGACTCGCGCATCTTGACCGAGCTGTTCAAATACACCGGCAGCACGGGCAAGCCCTCGGCGATCAGTTCGTCGAGCATCTGCTGAGGCAGGCTGGCCCGAGGCTGGAACTGGTTGACAACGATACCTTCGACTTCAAGACCCTCGTTGTGGTCCTCTTTCAACTCTGCGATTTCACTCAGCAGACCATAGAGCGCATGCCGGGAAAAGCTGTCGCAATCGAAGGGAATCAACACCCGATCCGCAGCGATCAGCGCCGACACCGCATAGAAATTCAACGCCGGCGGCGTGTCGATATAGATCCGATCATAATCTTCACTGAGCTCGTCGAGCAGTTTGCGCAGCTTGTTGATCTTGTGCTTGGCTTCCAGCTTGGGCTGCAGATCAGCCAACTCCGCCGAAGCCGTGACTACATGCAGGTTGTCATAGGGCGTTTGATGGATATCCACCTTGCCTTTCTTGCTGGCCGGACCCGACGACAGGATCTGCTTGAAGAAGTCCGCGATGCCCATCGGAATATCGTTACCCGTCAGCCCGGTGAGGTACTGGGTAGAGTTGGCCTGGGCATCGAGGTCGATCAATAACGTGCGAAAGCCCTCGTTGGCACTGACGGCCGCCAGGTTGCAGGCAATGCTGGATTTGCCTACGCCGCCCTTCTGATTGAACACCACGCGCCGCATCTATATCCCTCCATGACAGGCAAAGCCTCGAGTGTAGCGGCCAGAATATTACAGTTGCTAGCGCGCCGGGACGTTCATTCTCGGATTTTTCCTACAATTTCCTGCAGTCTGGGTGCTAGTGTTGGCAGAAATCATTAGCCAGCTATATAGTTTTTCAACTCCTGCCGCCCCCCTCCCGAGGTCACCTTGAAAACTGCTGTCGCGCCTGCTGCGCAAGCTGTTGATACCTCCCATCAAAACGCCGCTCAGTTCAACGAGCAGTACATCGAAAAAGGCACCCCGCAGTTCCTGCGCACGGTACTTGCCCTGTTCAGCGGCGGCTTCGCCACCTTTGCCCTGCTGTATTGCGTGCAACCCATGATGCCGATCCTGTCCCACGAGTTCGGCATCAACGCCGCCCAGAGCAGCCTGGTGCTGTCGGTGGCTACCGGGATGCTGGCCATCGGATTGCTGATCACCGGGCCGATTTCCGACAGTGTCGGACGCAAGCCGGTGATGGTGGCAGCCTTGTTCAGCGCAGCGCTGTGCACCCTCGGCAGTGCCTTGATGCCCACCTGGGACGGCGTGCTGTTGCTGCGCGCCTTGACCGGATTGAGCCTGAGCGGCCTGGCCGCGGTAGCCATGACCTACCTGAGCGAGGAAATTCATCCGCAACACATCGGTCTGGCAATGGGTTTGTACATTGGCGGCAACGCCATCGGCGGCATGAGTGGACGCCTGATCACCGGCGTGCTGATCGACTTCGTCAGCTGGCACACCGCGCTGTTGGTGGTCGGCGGCCTGGCCTTGGTCGCAGCGGCGGTGTTCGTCAGGATCCTCCCGGAATCGCGTAACTTCCGCCCCCGCAAGATGAACCCACGTGGCTTGCTGGAAGGCTTCACCATGCACTTCAAGGATGCCGGCCTGCCGTGGCTGTTTCTCGAAGCGTTCCTGCTGATGGGCAGCTTCGTGACGCTGTTCAACTACATTGGCTACCGCCTGTTGGCCGAGCCCTACCACATGAGCCAGGCGCTGGTGGGGCTGCTGTCGGTGGTGTACCTGGCCGGCATCTACAGCTCGGCGCAGGTGGGCTCGCTGGCCGACAAGCATGGCCGACGCAGGGTGTTCTGGATGAGCATCGTGCTGATGTTCGCAGGCCTGCTGGTGACCCTGTTCAATCCGGTACCCGTGATCCTGCTGGGGATGCTGATGTTCACCTTTGGCTTTTTCGGTGCGCACTCGGTGGCCAGCAGCTGGATCGGACGGCGTGCGTTGACGGCCAAGGGGCAGGCGTCTTCGTTGTACCTGTTCAGTTATTACGCGGGGTCAAGCGTCGCCGGGACGGCGGGAGGGATGGCCTGGCACTACGGTGGCTGGACGGGTGTGGGCGGGTTCATTGCGGGGTTGTTGACGGTGGCGTTGGTGGTGGCGGCGAGGCTGGCGAAGTTGCAGCCTGTTAGAGCGCCGAACGCGTAATCGGGCGGTACCTACAAGGATCGGAGCGCCAGCAGGCATTCCGTCTCTGGCTACCAATTTTTTTTCAGGTTCAACCCGCCCAAGCTCATGGCGCTTCTGGAATTCGCTCGATGCTCCAATCCTAACTGCTAATTGCTGTAGAACAGTCAGGGCAGGACATCGAGTGAACCCAAGTGCCCATCATGCAACAGGAAAATGCCCATTACCGTCACTGGTGACCTGCAGCTTCAGATGATGCTTATTTCCTTGGCTATCGATAGGAAAGACACTAAGGACATCGCCTCTCCCATACTGATGCGCCGAGACATCAATGATTCGTGCAGAAGTCACTTCACCGACAGCCGTATAGTCATTTACCCTGAACCGCACAACTCTGTGGGGTTCACCGATCGAGGTGTAAAGAATTTGCCGCGGCGGGGTGGGCTCATAAAAATAGTGAATTTTATTCCGGTCCGATTTTCGGATGGAGTAAAACCATCCGTCCAGAGCAATATTGCCGACAATACAACCGACAAACTTCATTGCGTAATGCTTCGGAATTTCGTTTTTAATTTTCGTGTAATACAAATCCACGTCAAAATCAGGATTACTGACGACTGTATCGACACGTCTAGAAACCCAGTCGGCCGTAGTATAGCTTATTGGACGCACCGGCCTTATATTCACAATACTTCTAAACTGCCCGCTAACAGGGTCATGTGTGCTACTGGCCGTGGTATAAACCACATCTGATCCTTTATGGATATAGGCAGCCAAGGCGCGTGGTTGGAGGTTTGTCGTGCTGAGCCAATAGGTGACCACTTGATAGCCCAGCCCCTGATCGCGCTCGTCAGTTGTTGAAGTTTCCTCTGCTACCTCACCCATTCCGGTTGACCGAATTACGCTCGTCATATCACTAGATAGTAGACATGGAGCATCTACCGATTCCACTGACGGTTGCAGGGCAGCGAAGTAAGAACCGTGGTAAATTTCATATTCTTCTCGATGTGCCGACCTGTAATCCGTGTCACTAGAAAGATCACTCATGGTCACTGCATCTATGAGCTTAAGATTTTTTAAATCATCGGCGGTCAAACTCACAATTACATTACTTGAGTCCCTGGCTTGCAATCGCACGTCGATCCTCACTTGCTGCCGCCCATTGGCGTACAGCGAGGCCGCCCCGGCTGCGACAGAATTTACATACACTTCGAAAAGTGTCAGGGATCGCCAAGCAGAGGCGCTCACGTTATTCCTTAACTTATTCATGACTACCTTACCTGCAATAGTGCCAACACGGATGTGTCAGCTCATCGTGTAAACGTCACACAAAGCGCCATGTCGAAGACTGTATGGCCGGCTTTAGACCGGGGGCATGTTTGCATCAACTCCCGGATCAACCATGCAGCAAGGCATTAGCGCCCTACTTACCCATTGGCTATCTTCAGTTCGAAACGTCCTTGGGTGCCGTCGCCGAAACTCAAGGCAATTTGGTGGTCATTCCCGTACCGATCCACAGCTTTAATGATGCACGGCCCCTTTTCCTGCAAGGCACTGTTTCGATCAAACGGTATGTTATTGCTACTTTGCAAGCTGAACGTAACGTACCCCTCCCGTGGACGACTGGCGTTCACCGCAGGCTTGAAATTGCCTAACTTGATATTGGTGTTGTAGATCAATGGCGCGGCCTGCCCAGTTGCTACAGGCTTGGCGTAACCCACCAACGATGCCCTTGTTGAGGTAGGATCGAGATCCGACCACTGGATCATACCGGCGGGCATCATATGCGCTGAGCGGAAATGGCAAAGGGCGCCGTTGAACAAGGCAATCAGGTGGTATTGGCGGATACCCACCTCCTCCGAACCTGACACTTGCTCAAGCTCAAATTGGTAATGTTGCGGTGCAATAAATTCCGGGATCTCCTCAATTGCACACTCCACTTTGGTATTGAAGCTGGCATGCTTGGCTGTGCTGTAATCGTAACGCACCTCCTTTCCTGCCTCATCCTGCATGATCCGGGTCATACTCAAATAAAACGTTTGGTGGCTCCTGGCTCGTCCAGCCTTGTTCATCAAATACAACCGGCGAGTAAGCTCGGGGTTGTCTCGGGCCTCGGATGATGCAAGGCGTGTAGCGCCCGGGTACCAATCATACTCATTCTCTACTCTTGAAAAACACCAGCCCTGAATATGGTTACCAGGCTCGCCCACGACTTCCGGCACGTCGACCACTGCGCCTTCATCGTTAAGTACGGACAGCCGAACGGTGGCCAATTCAGCAGGTGACAACGTGATGCCAGGGTCTGCTTTAAGTTTGATGGTGAGTTCGAGCTGCTGTCGACCATTAGGATACAATTTATTGACATTAAGCCCCGCAACACTGAACTTTTCCATCCACGCCCCTAAACCGGGGTCGGCCTTACTGGAATCATCAGTCATGACATCACTCCATTTATTTCAGTTATCTCGCAACGTTTAAACTAGCAGTCTTTCGCAACACGTCAATAACTATGATTATTCACAACGGCCTGTACTGAAAATTATTTAACATTCAGAAAATTCGATGAACAGCGTTGCGCTCTATTAAATAGCTCCTATGCTGCGTGTTTAAAGCACCTCTTTTCGAAGCACTTGCTTAGGGATATATGACCATGACAAACCTAAACTCGCTTACTGCGCAGCCACTCACTTTGAGCAACACAGTCTACAGTCAGGCCAGCAACTTCACGAGTGCAGTGAATACCGGGGTGGACGCACGCACAGGGTATTACACGCTCAATATTGCCTTGCCTTCCATGCAAGCCAATCGGCTCAGTGGTCCAGTGGTGTGCCCGCAGCTCCATTTCACTCCAACCGCAGGGGCCATGGACCACACACTGGGAGCCGGCTGGCACTGGGTCACCAGTGCACTGGACCTGGCTACTGGTGATCTGGTACTAAGCACAGGTGAGTCGTTCAAAGTGGACTGGCAAGCATCCGATCAAACGCCAGGCGGCCTGCTGGCATTCCACGATGTGAAGCTTAAGACTTTCCATGTCCGAAGAATGTCTACCACCGACGGTGAAGAAAGCTTTCGAGTGGAATACAAAACCGGTGACAGTGAGTGGCTGCAACAGCGGTCAGGCACCAGTATTGCCATCAGGACGCAGCAACGCAGCCATTTGGGTTACACCGCCACTTATCATTGGGAGCTGATCGACGACCACCTTCTACTGACCCATATCACCGACGAGCTGGCCACGGTTCTGCTGAGCATCGACCGACAACCGGATAAAGTTCACTTTACTCAGTTTCCGGGTACGCCAGAGGCTGCCGTCTACTCCATTGAAATTCTGGAGCAACAACTGCGCCTGTTCACCTTACCTGATGCCAGCCAATGGCAGTTCGATTATGCGACGTCAGATGGCCAGCTGGTCCCCATAAAAGTCATTGGTCCTTTGGGTAGCGAAGACTTGGTCACTTACGATGAGGGTGACGCTGGGCACCATCTTCCACCCGGCGCTCCGCTCACACGCATGCCAAGAGTCGCTTCGGTTGAGCACAAGCCAGGTCAGGAGCAACCTTCTGTTCTACGTACTTGGGAGTGGCTGAGTGACAACAATCACATGGGTGGAAATACGCTCCCCTCAGACGGTTGGAACAATGATCGCGACAACCTCTACTGGTTGCCGGCAGGCTATATCTACAGCTGCGCGGAAACGTTGTGGAATCTCAACGACCAGCCTGTCGAGGTACGCACGTTTACCTGGAACCGATTTCATCTTTTGACCAACGACGTCGTACAGCGGGGTAACAATACCGTCACTCGTATTACCACTTATCACCACACGGACCAGGAATGGGAATCGCAGCCAGCTTTCTGCCAACTACCATGGAAAGAAGAAACGACTTTCAAGGGGCCCGGCGGTGAACGTACGGAAACCACCCTGACAACTTACGACGAGTGCGGAAACCTGCTGACGCGTCAAGCACCCGATGGCAGTATCGAAACGAACACGTACTACGCCGCTGATGAAAGTGGGTTCGTACGGCGCCCTCACACGTCGACACTCACACCTGCCAGTCCAGCGCTCGGCGCGCTGCCCACCAGGAAAACCACCGTGTACGAGTCCCTGCCCCCTCGGCATCGAGACCCGGATGACATTCCTCATCCTATGCTCATCGGTGAGCGTACGGCACACCTTATAGATGGCAATGAAGCCGTCTTCACCGAGCTGACTCGGGTTTGGGAAACGGATGTCAACCATCCATTCTTCGGCAGGCCGACCTCGGAGACAGTCGTGCGCAACGGCGTAGCCCGCACCACAGCCTGGCTGAGAAGCATTGAGCAGGGAAACATCAAGGTCACGGAAACCATTCATGGCGATGGTGCTGTTTCGATCGACAGCACCACATTGCAGCACGGCCTGACGGGATCGACCTTGATCGAAACTGCCTCGACCGGTATGCAAACTCACTTTGCCTACGATGTACTGGGGCGACTGAGTGTCAGAACTGATGCGGCCAATAGCCCCTATGCTGTCACCACCTCTTACCGCTACTGCGTTCACCAAGAGGGCGAAACAGACGTCTACAAAGAGGAAATCACGATGGACGGCGTGGCCACCCGCACCCTGTTCGACGGGGACGGGAGAACCATCAAAGTCCTGCGCAAGAATACCGATACTACAGCCAGCGAGTTCAAGGTCGTCTGGACGGGCGCTTACAACGTCGAAGGATCACTGCAATCAGAGCTGACCCAAGACTGGTTGCGGGACATGGCCTTCCCTATCCGCCAGCAGGTAAACCGCTTTCTTGGTGACTGGGGAGAAGTGGCTAGCGAGTACAATCCTGACACCACCATCACCCGCACCGAGCATGATCCTATCAACCGCAGGGTCAAGAAGTGGCGCGAAACCGCTGATGGCGCGCCTGCGGGCAGCGTAATAACGACTCAACACCGGTCGGGCGCTGTAGAGCTGGCCCAATTCTTCGCAACAGACGGTAATCTGCTGCGTACGGAAAGCTGGCAGATCGACGGCTTTGGTCGTGCGGTGTCGCACAGCACTGATGCTGACGGGGTGCGGACCACATCGACCACCCAGTACGACGCACTTGACCGAGTTACCGAATTCCAACGCGCCGACGGCAACCGGGTCACGTGGGCCTACGACGGGTTCAGTGAAGAAAAACCTTCAAAAGTGACCCTTACGGCCATTGATGGCAGTCAGACGGTACTGGGAACGCGAACCTTCGATGCGCTTGGCCGGGCGACCCAAGTCAACTGCATGGGGCTCAGCCGTCATCAAGCTTTCATTGCAGGACAGTGGGAGCCGACAAGTAGCACTGACGCACTGGGGCAGACAACGACGTACACCTATGAGGCTGAACTGGGCAACCAGTTGCTGAGCGTCAGTAGAAATGGCGCTGCTGTGAACCGCTTTACCTACGCAACCCCCAATGGGCGACTGAGTGATGTTTTCGGAGGCATAGGGGAAATGCACCAAGGCTACACCCCCGACGGCCGCCCCCAGTATTCGGATTGGAAGGTCGACGGTCAGACCCTCCGTGTACAGGGAACCCAGTCTCTTGGCGGACGTCGCTCGACCGTGACGCTACCCGATGGCACCTTGCAGAATCTTAGCTACAACAGTGAGGGAAAGCTGCAAAGTCTCATCAGCGGTACAGGTGCGGCACACGTCGAGGTGCACCTCACCTACGATAGCCATGGCCGAGTCGCCCGTACCCAGACGTTCGCCAGCGGCACCCTGAGCCTTGATCAGCTGAACACTTACGATGACTTTGACCGCGAACTGACTCGCACCTGGCATTCGTCGTCCGCCGGCATTACGACTGAGAAAGTGCAAACGCTGACTTGGACGGGACGAGGCCAATTGGCCAGTCGCAGCTTTGTCGAGAACAACCGGCTGCTGAGCCAGGAACGGTATGAATACGACACCATGGGCCGACTTGTCCTGATGGAAGCCGAAGGACCGGAGGCACCGAGCGACTTGCGCACAGGTAGACAAATCGCACGTTGCGAATTCGTGCTTACTCCCCTGGATAGCTACTCTACAGTCACCACGACCTTCACTGGCGGCGAGGTGAACGTCATGAGCTTTACCTACGACAGCTGCGCACATGACCGACCTGTAATGATTATCCACCGTGGCGTGGATGACTGTGACATCGCACTGGAATGGGACGCCGCAGGGCGCCTTCGCGAGCAGCGGCGCAACGGCGAGGTCATGCGGGCCTTGCAGTGGAACGATGAGAGCAAGCTGGAAAAGGTCACCACTGCCGCAGGCAGCATCTCGTACGGTTACGACCCCATGGGCCGGCTTGCGTCGCAGACCGTCGGCGCGAGCCGGCAACTATCAATCTATAATGGCTCTGCGCTGATTGGCCAGATCTTGGCGAACGGCCAACAGGTTACTCTCGTCGGCAGTCAAAGGGCTCCTTACGCACAGAGCCATCTGGCCAGTGAGGTTCGCAAGGTGATGCTTTTGGGCGCCGACGCTCAAGGATCTGTGCGAATGGAGCTGGATCACGTGGCACGATCGATCAGCTACACGCCTCATGGTGCCGACGCCTCCGGCGCCGAAGGCTTGCTAGGATATGCGGGTGAACAACGCGACCGCTTCACCGGCCTCTATCATCTAGGCAGCTACCGGCCTTACTGCCCGGAGCTGATGCTGTTCCTAGCCCCCGACGATTCCAGCCCCTTCGGCGCAGGCGGGCTGAATCGCTACGCCTACTGCGGCGGCGACCCGGTCAATAACATTGACCCTTCGGGCCAAAGTTTCTGGAAATGGTTCGTTGTTGGCGTTGCGGTCGTTTTCGCGGTGGCTGCAACGGTGATAACCGCCGGAGCGCTCGCGGGTGCAATGGGTGTCGCCATAAGTGCTGTAGGGGCCAGCACCGCTGCGACTACGGGCGCCCTGACCATCAGTGCCGCAACCATCGCCGGCGCCGTAGGTGCCGTGGCGTTGTCGGCAGTGGGTATTGCGGCACTGACCGGAGCAGTCCTGGAAGTGGCCACGATAGGCACTGGAATTGCGGAGCCGATTCTGGAAGCACAAGGGAACGAGAAAGCTGCCGGCATCCTGGGATGGGTCACCCTCGGGCTTAGCATAGGGTCCGCAGTGTCCAGCGGGGTGGGCCTCTCCAACGTGGCCACAAAAGTAGCCAGCAAGGCGAACAGAATAGGGGCATTCGTCGGTAACTGGCAGTATCGACTGCAACACGCCGGGGGGCAATCCCCCGCCAGCAGAATCTGGGCAGAAGTCACACGCTCTGCACAAGAGTTCGCAACTACAACTCGGCAAGCCTTGACTTACTCGCCCACCCCTGTCCCGCTTTCGCCTGCAAGAGCAGTGTTGGACGCAGCGTTGACAGAGATACCAAATAATACACAACCCTTCAACCAAGCACTCAGGGGGGTCAACTCACGCCTCGGAAGTTGGGGTAACCAGGCACTGTCGACTCAACATGCTGAAAACTACGCGGACATTGCTCGGCAAGTCGCGAGCGGGGAAATCAGTAATGTGACAGGGCACTTGAACTCATCCAGGTTATGGTTCGAACGTGGAGGTGTCGACGGGGCTGTAGGGATGACTTTCAATTACGTCGGTGCGATATTGAATGCTGGCGCCGACGCCTCGAGCTACAGTACTGGCCGTTTTCTTCGAGGCGGGCGCCCATAGCGATACTGGGTTGACTGTCAGCCGTGATATTGCCCTGAAAACTCATGCACGGCGTTGATGAACGCGCCGGCATGCTCGGGATCGACTTCCGGGGTGATGCCGTGGCCGAGGTTGAACACATGGCCTGTGCCCTGCCCGTAGCTGGCGAGGATCCGCGCCACTTCGGTGCGAATCGCTTCGGGCTTGGCGTACAGCACGGTAGGGTCCATGTTGCCCTGCAGGGCGACCTTGTGGCCAACGCGGCGACGGGCTTCGCCGATGTCGCAGGTCCAGTCCAGGCCCAGCGCGTCGGCGCCGGCGTCGGCGATGCTTTCCAGCCACAGGCCGCCGTTCTTGGTGAACAGGATCACCGGCACCTTGCGCCCTTCGTGTTCGCGGATCAGGCCGCTGACGATCTTGCGCATGTAGGCCAGGGAGAATTCCTGATACGCCGCGGCCGACAGGTTGCCGCCCCAGGTATCGAAGATCTGCACCGCCTGGGCCCCGGCCATGATCTGGCCATTGAGGTAGCTGGTGACCGACTGAGCGAGCTTGTCCAGCAGCAGGTGCATGGCCTGGGGCTGGTCGTAGAGCATGGCTTTGGTCTTGCGAAAATCCTTCGACGAACCGCCTTCGACCATATAGGTGGCCAGCGTCCAGGGGCTGCCGGAAAAGCCGATCAGCGGCACCCGGCCGTTGAGTTCGCGGCGGATGGTGCTGACCGCGTCCATGACGTAGCCCAGATCCTGATGCGCATCGGGGATCGGCAGCGCTTCGATGTCGGCCAAGGTACTGACGACCTTTTTGAAGCGCGGGCCTTCGCCGGTTTCGAAGTACAGGCCCTGGCCCATGGCATCGGGGATGGTGAGGATGTCGGAGAACAGGATGGCCGCATCCAGCGGGTAGCGTTCCAACGGCTGCATGGTGACTTCGCAGGCGAACGACGGGTTCTTGCACAGGCTCATGAAGTCACCGGCCTTGGCGCGGCTGGCGCGGTACTCGGGCAGGTAGCGTCCGGCCTGGCGCATCATCCACACCGGGGTGACGTCAACGGGCTGCTTGAGCAGGGCACGCAGAAAGCGGTCGTTCTTGAGGGGAGTCATGTCAACATCCGGCAGAAAAGTATGAGGATTTTCGCAGAGCAAAGTACAACAAGCCACCGGCGAGGGCTGGGCGGTGGTCTGCGCAGCAGCACCACCCGGCCGCTTGGCTGAATCAGTCCTGCGTATCGCTGCAGCGACTCACCAGGGCGTCGATCCTGCTTTTGCACTGGTCCATGGCATGGGCGTGGCCCTGGCTCAGCTCGACCTGGCGCTGGCATAGATTGAGCGCGGCCAGCACCAGCAGGCGGTCGCCGATCAATGTCGGATGGCTGCGCTTGGTCTGCGCCAGCGTGCGCTCGAGCATGCCGAACGCCTGACGCAGCGCCTGCTGTTCGCCGGGCGGTGCTTTCACTGAATATTCGTTGCCCAGGATCGAGAAGACCTCAACCCCGTCGTCAAGGTTCATACCGCCGCCGCGGTAGCACGCTCGACCAGTGCTTGAATACGCGCGGTGGTTGCGCCCTGCTGCTCTTCCTGTTCAAGCAGACTGAGCTGCAGCGTGTCGTTGTCATCCTTGGCCTGGGCCAGCTCGCCGGCCAGCTGGGCATTGCGTTCGGCCAGTTCCCGGTTGTGCTTGACCAGGTCGTTTACCAGGCTTTCCAATTGATTCAGGGATGCTTCCAACATTTGCTATTTCCAACACTTTGTCAGGGGCGCGAACGATAAAGAAAAAACCTCGCCCGGGCCAGCTTTGATAGGACCCCGATGGACCCCCAAATCGCTGTTCGGTTCGTCCCGTTCATCGGTCTTCATCGCTTGAGCGTTCGCGATGACGCGCATCACCTGCGGCAATTTGTCCCCTTCAGACTTTTTACATTCGACCGATAAGCCGTGCAGCCCTTTCTTGTGTCGCACGGACGCGCCCTACCTTTCGGTAACCTCACATGTCTTTACGCAACATGAACATCGCCCCGCGCGCGCTGCTCGGTTTCTCCCTCATCGGCGTGCTGATGATCGTGCTCGGGGTGTTTTCCCTGGTCCAGATGAGCCACATCCGCGCCGCCGGCCAGAACATCGAGAACAACACCGTACCCAGCATCACCAGCCTGGACGAGCTGACCCAGCTGACGCTGCGCCTGCGTGTGCTGTCGTACCGCTTGTTGCTCAATCGCGAAGCCGAGATCCAGCAGAAAACCGTGCAGCTGTTCGACCAGCGCAACGAGCAGATCAACCAGGCCCAGGCCCGTTACGAGAAAATGATCTCCAATGACGAAGAGCAGGCGGCCTACGATGACTACAAGCGTTTGCTGGGCCAGTATCGCCAGCTCGAAGCTCGCATGAAGAGTTTCTCGGCCAACGGCCAGGTGGAAGAGCTGCGGACCATGCTCAACAGCGACATGCTGAGCAATTCCGAGCAGGTCAATGCCGTGCTCGAGAAACTGGTCAAGATCAACAATGTGCAAACCCGCGAGATCAATCAGCAAGCCGAGGATGAATACCGCTCGGCGTTCACCTGGGTGGTGGGCATGCTGATCGTGGCGACCCTGCTGACGTTCCTGTTTGCCTGGCTGTTGACCCGCAGCATCGTCAAGCCGATCGACCAGGCATTGGCCGCAGCCGAAGAAATCGCCGAAGGCAACCTGACCCGGCCGATCCATGCCGAGGGACGCGACGAAGCCGCGCGGTTGCTGCTGGCCATGCAGAAGATGCAGGGCAAGCTGCGCGATACCCTGCAGCGTATTTCCGGTTCGGCGACCCAATTGGCGTCGGCTGCCGAGGAACTCAACAGCGTCACCGACGAAGGTGCTCGCGGCTTGACTCAACAGAACAACGAGATCGAACAGGCCGCCACTGCAGTCAACGAGATGACCAGTGCGGTCGAAGAAGTGGCACGCAACGCCGTGAGCACCTCCGAGGCGTCCAAGGACGCGACCACGTCGGCCAGCGATGGCCGTGACCTGGTCATGGAAACCGTCAGCGCCATCGAACGCATGAGCAACGACGTGCAGAGCACCGCCGAGCTGATTGGCAACCTGGCAACCGAGTCGCGCGACATCGGCAAGGTGCTGGACGTGATTCGTGGCCTGGCCGACCAGACCAACCTGCTGGCGCTCAACGCTGCCATCGAGGCAGCACGTGCCGGCGAGGCAGGCCGCGGGTTTGCCGTGGTGGCCGACGAGGTCCGCGCGCTGGCGCACCGCACCCAGCAGTCGACCAGCGAGATCGAACGCATGATCGGCAGCATCCAGGGCGGCACCGAGCAGGCCGTGGACTCGATGCGCAACAGCACCGAGCGCGCCGAGTCGACCCTCAACATCGCCAAGGGCGCCGGTATGGCGCTGGAGACGATCAATGGCGCGATCGTGCAGATCAACGAACGCAACCTGGTGATCGCCAGCGCCGCCGAAGAGCAGGCCCAGGTGGCACGCGAAGTGGACCGCAACCTGGTGAACATTCGCGACCTGTCGGTGCAGACCGCTGCAGGTTCGGCGCAGACCACGGCAGCCAGCGGCGAACTGGCGCGCCTTGCAGTGGATCTGAACGGGCTGGTGGCGCGCTTCAAGGTGTAAGCACCGAGCGCCTGGACGCGTTCATTCATAGACACCGCGTGCACCGCCGACGCGGCTCGCGCCGCTGCTACAGAAATACCGCAATGCCTCGTCGTCCCGCCTCGACGCAGTCGTTCAAATGCACCGCAATACCTCGTAGCAGCGGCGCAAGCCGCGTCCGGCTTCGACGCAGGCGTTCAGAAACACCGCGACCCCCTGTAGCAGCGGCGCAAGCCGCGTCCGGCTTCGATGCGGTCGTCCGAAACCACGACTGACACCGCAATCGCACATCAGAACTCGATGCGCACATCTCCCTTCGGCACGCTGCAGCAGGACAGGATGTAGCCCTCGGCTTCGTCATCCTCGGTGATGCCGCCGTTGTGCTCCATCTCCACCTCGCCTCCCAGCTTGAGCACCTTGCAGGTGCCACAGATGCCCATGCCGCAGGCCTTGGGAATCATCATTCCGAGCTTGGAAGCCGCTGCGTGCACGGTTTCGCCCGGCGCCACGCGGATGCTCTTGCCGCTGGCGGTGAACTCCACCAGGTGCAGTTCCGAGACGTCCACTTCCGGCGCATCGGCCGCCTGCTCGGCCTGTTCCACGGCGTCGGCGCGCGCCTCGGGCGGCGTGGCGCCGAACGATTCCTCGTGGTAACGGGTCATGTCGAAGCCGGCGGCTTCCAGCAGGCGCTTGACCGCAGTCATGTACGGGGTCGGCCCGCAGCAATACACCTCGCGCTCCATGAAGTCGGGCGCGATCAATTCCAGCAGCTTGTGGTTCAGGTAGCCACGATAGCCCGACCACGGCTCACCCAGCCCATGCTTCTCGCAGATGATGTGCAGGCTGAAGTTGTCGACCCGCGAGGCCATGTGCTCCAGTTCGCGGTGGTAGATGATGTCCTTGGGCGAACGCGCACTGTGCACGAAAACCATGTCGACGTTGGCGTTGGTGTCGTAGAACCAGCGCGCCATCGACATCACCGGCGTGATACCGACCCCGCCGCTGAGATAGAGAATCTTCGGTGCCGGAAAGTCGATGGCATTGAATAGCCCGACCGGGCCATGTACCGCCAGCTCCTGGCCCTCGTGCAGGGTATCGTGCAACCAGTTCGAAACCCGCCCGCCCGGCACCCGCTTGATGGTGATGGAAAAGCTGTACGGCACCGACGGCGCGCTGGAGATGGTGTACGAGCGCATCACCGGCTGGCCTTCGATTTCCAGCTCCAGGGTCACGAACTGGCCTGGCTTGAAAAAGAACAGGATGGGCTGGTCGGCCATGAAGCAGAAGGTGCGCACGTCCCAGGTTTCCTGGATCACCTTGACGCAACGAACGATGTGGCGCCCATTGGCCCAGGTCTGGGTATTGACGGGCATCAGGAAGGGGTTGGACATGCTGGTCTCCAAGGTCGACTGCCGACTGTGCGTGCAGCGATTCTGCGGGTGCACCGCCACCGCCACATTCCCATCCGCGACATCCACATGCTCATGGCGACCAGCCCCATGCCGCCTAGCCTGCAGCGTCGGGAATGGATTTGGCCATGTCGCCCATGGATAAGGTTCATGGCGCGCCGAGTCGCACACTCCACCGCATCTGAACGCAGTTTCAGCCGCCTTGCGTCGACAACCGTAACAGCCACTTTTTTCGCGGCCACACTGCCTGGCCAAGAGGATGAACACGATGGATGCCACCACTACCCTGAGTCTGGGCGATCCGCTGGAACCCGCACGCAAGGCAACCGCCCAGATGCTGCAGGAACGCGAGCGTACCTTCTCGCTGCCGCAGCCGTTCTACAACGACGAACGCCTGTTCCAGATCGACATGCAGGAGATCTTCAACAAGGAATGGCTGATCGCCGGCATGACATGCGAGATCCCGGCCAAGGGCAACTACCTCACCCTGCAGATCGGCAGCAATCCGATCCTCGTGGTGCGCGGGGCCGAAGGGGTGGTGCATGCCTTTCACAACGTCTGCCGCCATCGCGGTTCGCGACTGTGCACCAAGGAAAAAGGCAAGGTGGCCAAGCTGGTCTGCCATTACCACCAGTGGACCTACGAGCTGGATGGCCGCCTGCTGTTCGCCGGCACCGAGATGGGCGCCGACTTCGACATGAAGCAGTACGGCCTCAAGCCCGTGCATGTGAAAACCTCAGGCGGCTACATTTTCATCAGCCTGGCGGAGAACCCGCCTGCGATCGACAATTTCCTCAGTACGCTGAACCATTACATGGAACCGTACGACATGGAAAACACCAAGGTCGCGGTGCAGACCGATCTGCTGGAAAAGGCCAACTGGAAACTGGTGCTGGAGAACAACCGCGAGTGCTACCACTGCGGCGGCGCCCACCCCGAATTGCTCAAGACCCTGCTGGAATGGGACGACGTCACCGACCCCCGCGCCGACCAGGCCTTCAAGGACCATGTGGCCGCCTCGGCTGCCGCCTGGGATGCCGAAAAGATCCCCTACGCCCACGCCAGCCACGGCCTGCGCAACCGCATCGTGCGCATGCCGCTGCTCAAGGGCACGCTGTCGATGACGCTGGACGGCCAGGTCGGCTGCAAGAAACTGATGGGGCGCATCAAGAATCCGGACCTGGGTTCGATGCGCATCCTGCACCTGCCGCATTCCTGGAACCACTGCATGGGTGACCACATCATCGTGTTCACGGTGTGGCCGATCAGCGCGCAGGAAACGGTGGTCACCACCAAGTGGCTGGTGCACAAGGACGCCGTGGAAGGCGTGGACTACGACGTCGCGCGGATGCGCCAGGTGTGGGACGCGACCAACGACCAGGACCGCCGCCTGGCCGAGGAAAACCAGCGCGGCATCAACTCCACCGCCTACCAGCCGGGGCCGTACTCGAAGACCTACGAATTCGGCGTGGTGAACTTCATCGACTGGTACAGCGAGCGGCTGCTGAGCAACCTGGGGGCGGAGCCTGCGGCGTATCTCAAGGGCGTGGCAGTGCACGAGTAATAGGCGCGCCCTTCGGCCGCGAAGGCTTGGTGCGGTAAACCTGACAGTGCGCGGCGCGCGTTTCGCGGCCGCGGACCGCTCCTGCGGAGCTGTGAGCACCAGTCGCCCAGCTCGGGATACATCCTGAAAAGATGCAATCTGGCGTTTGCCTGCCCAGGCATCCTATGGTCGCTGCCCAACAATAAAAGGGCGGCACCATGTCCTCTACTCCCGGCTTGCCATACGTTGCGGGCATCGATGGCCTGCGCGCGATCGCGGTACTTGCAGTCATCGTTTTCCATGTCGATTTCCTGCGCTTTCTGCCAGGAGGCTTCACCGGCGTAGACATGTTCTTCGTCATTTCCGGCTACGTGATCAGCCGCTCCCTGGCGCAAACGAGCGGCCTGCCGCTGCGCGCCTTCCTGCTGGAGTTCTACCAACGACGCCTGCTGCGCATTCTTCCGGCGTTATTGCTTGTGCTCACCGCCAGTGTCCTGATGTCGGCGTTGATCATTCCCCCGGTATGGCTCAGCAGCCAGAACGAAGACACCGGCCTGGCCGCATTCGTGGGGCTGAGCAACCTGGTTCTGGCCTGGCAGACCGACACCTATTTCTCACCGAAAGCTGAGTTCAACCCGTACCTGCACACCTGGTCGCTGGGCGTGGAAGAACAGTTCTATCTGCTATTGCCCACGGTCATCCTGCTCTGGCTGCGCTACCGCGAAAACAGCGTGATCGCGCGCTGCCTGCTGCCTGCCTTGACCCTTGCCTCGCTGGCCTGGTGCGCGGTGCAGACCCACGCCGCACCCTTGTCGGCGTTCTATCTGCTGCCCAGCCGTTTCTGGGAACTGGCCGCTGGTGCATTGCTGTTCCAGGCCATTGGCCAAGGCCGCCTGACTCGCCTGCAACCGTGGCATCGACAGGCGATGCTGGTGGCCGGGCTGGCGTTGCTGGCGGCAGGCTTCATCCTGACGCCGGCCGCACGCTTCCCGTATCCATGGGCGCTGGTCCCGGTGCTGGGCACGGTGTTGCTGATCGCCGCCGTGGTGCTCGGCAGCGATCGACCCGCAGGCCCGTTGCTGACGGTCTTGCAATGGCCAGCCCTGACGTACGTGGGGCGCCTGTCATATTCGCTGTACCTGTGGCACTGGCCCGTAGCGGTATTCCTGCGCTGGACCATTGGCCTGGAAGCACTGTGGATCCAGCTGGCCTACCCGTTGCTGGTGTTCGGCCTGGCAGCGGCGTCCTACCACTGGGTCGAAATGCCAGTGCGCCGTAGCGGCACGTGGTGGCATCGCCGTGCGGGCCTGTCGGTGTGCGGTGGGCTGAGTGCCATGGGGCTGTGCGCCGGGATTGCGGCGTGGACAATCCACTCCACCGAGCGTTTATCGCTGAGTACCGTGGCCGATAGCTACACCTGGCATGCCTACAGACACTACCCTCGGGAGCCGATCGAAAAGATCGACCAGCCGGGCCTGCACGGGCGCCAGCTTTTCGTGCTGGGCGACTCACACACCGCCGCCTACCGCACGATGCTCAACATCGTCTCGCTGCGATTGGGCATCGACGTGGTGGAATACGAACGCGGCGGCTGCGCGGTGGTCAGCCTGCTGAATGCCGATCCGCCCGCCTGCGCGACTTGGCAGAGCAGCGCGTTGGCCGATATTCAGGCACGCGCCAAGCCAGGCGATGTGGTGTTCCTGGCGTCCCTGCGCATGCCGGAGCTGGCGGGCCGCGATTGGCAGCAGGGCGAGGACGCAATCTTCGAACAAGCACGCGGCGAGCGCACTGTGCAACACGCCCAAGCGGCCCGCCAGGCCGCCGACGCCGTGCTCGAACCGCTGCAGGCGGCGGGCTTGACCGTACTGATCGACGCACCGTCGCCGGTCTTCAAGGCCCCGGCGAACCGTTGCTCGGATCCATTCAACCGAATGAATCCGATCTGCACGCCCGGACTGAGCGTGGAACACGACCGGATAGTGCAGCTACGTGCGCCGCAGATGCATCTGCTGACGATACTGACCCGCGAATACCCGGCGCTGAACGTCTGGGATCCGTTGCCGATCCTTTGCCCGGGCAACACCTGCTCGGCCTACGACTCGAACGAAACACCACTCTTCGCCGATCCCGACCACCTGAGCGGCCACGGCAACCGTGTGCTCGAACCCTCTTTCACAGCGCTTTTGATACACCTCTACGCACCCCTGCGAACGCGATGACGCACCCGGCACGGCAAGCTGAACGCGGCCTGCATCGCCGCTACAGTTGTGCGCAGCGTTGATACCGTGGGTGTTCATGGCTGGCTGCCGGGCGATCAGAGATAAAGAGGGAAATCTATCCGAGCAAGGCAGGACAGCATGTCGCCCCTTCGAAGCATCTCCGATCAACTCGCCATCCATGCCCGCACCCCGGCACTGGTGGTGTCCGACCCCCGTGGCCTGGCCGTACGTACCGTCGGTTATTACCGACGCGAAGCCGACGTCCCTGCCGAGCCCCGGGTCAGTGCCCAATGGCATGACCACGCAGGCCGTCCTGTCAGCCAGTGGGATCCGCGTCAGTTCGAGCATTTCCAGAGCGGTGTGAGCGAGACGCCGAATCAAGCAACGGTGTTCAGTCTGTCGGGCACGCCCTTGCAGCAGAACAACGTGGATTCGGGCTGGAAAGTGATGATCAACGATGCTGACGGGCTTTCGAGAGAAAGCTGGGACAGCCGAGGTACTTGCGTACGGTCGATCTACGATCAGCTCATGCGCTTGAGTGCCGTGAGCGAAATCGACGCCCAAGGCCATGAGCGAATCGCAGCGCGGCAAACTTATAGCCCCGTGGATTCAGAACAAGCAGCGCTCAACCGGTGTGGCTTGGCCTACCGGCAGGATGATGACGCGGGCAGCCTGTTCGCTGACGCGTTCAGCATTATCGGGCAGCCATTGGTCACTACACGAAAGTTTCTTGCTGAGACTCTTCTGCCCAACTGGCCAGAAAGTGTCACGGCGAGGGACGCCTTGATGGAACCTGGTCCGGGAGCTATCAGTTGCCTGAGCCATGACGCCTTGGGGAGCGTGCTGCGAACTACGGACGCCGCGGCTCACACTCAGCACCTGACCTATGACCTGAGCGGTGCTCAACGATCCTGCAGCCTGCGCAACCCCGCTGGCATGCAGACCACTCTGCTTGCTGAGATCGAGTTCGACGCTGCCGGTCGAGCGGTGTCACAGATCGCAGGCAACGGCGTTATCACGCGTCGTAATTACTCAATCGAGGACCAGCAACTTTTGCGCCTGCGTACCTGGAGAGAGGATGGTACAACGCTGCAAGACCTGACCTACACCTACGACCCCCTTGGCAACATTCTGGCTATCGCGGATGCAGCGCAACCGGTCAAACACTTTGCCAACCAGCGTACCGACCCGATCAACCGGTACGCCTATGACTCTTTCTATCAACTGATTAAAGCCACAGGCCGCGAGACCCTCGATAACGACGCTTTCGCCCCTGGACTTCCAGACTTGCTACCGATCTCCAGCGACCCAAGCGCAATGATCAATTACTGTCAAAGCTTCCGCTATGACACTGCCGGTAACCTGCAGGAGTTACGGCATGTGAACGGTGTTCGTAACCGCACCCTGCGTATGAGCGTCGCGACGCGGAACAATAGATCGCTGCCTGAGCGTAACGGCGAACTTCCCACAGAGGCTGCCTTGCGCAACGGCTTCGATCCCAACGGTAACCTGCTGGAGCTGCAATCCGGGCAACCGCTGACCTGGAACGTGCGCAACGAGTTGCAGGCAGTGACCACGGTGCAGCGCGATGACGCCGTTAATGACGACGAACGCTATATCTATGACGCCTCTGGACGACGGGTGCGCAAAATCCTCAGCCAGCAGCGACGAGCCACTACAGCATTGCAGGAAGTACGCTACCTGCCAGGCTTGGAGATCCGCACCCAGAGCAATGGTGAGCGCCTGCATGTGATCACTGCACAGGCCGGATGCAACAACGTGCGCGTGTTGCACTGGGTGGCAGGCAAGCCGCAACAGATAGCGAATGATCAAGTACGCTACAGTCTGGACAACCACCTTGGTTCGTGCACGCTGGAGCTCGACGGCACCGCGCAGCTACTGAGCCGTGAAGAGTATTATCCATTCGGAGGCACTGCCTGCCGCGCAGCACGTAGCGCTGTAGAAGCCCAATACAAAGTGATTCGCTATTCGGGCAAGGAGCGGGACGCGACGGGTCTGCATTACTACGGCTTACGCTACTACGCGCCGTGGCTGCTGCGCTGGATCAACCCGGACCCCGGCGGCGATATCGATGGGTTGAACCTGTACCGGATGGTGAGTAATAACCCTATCGGGTTGCGCGACATCGACGGCCTTGTTGGCGCTGGATGGACAACAGTTCTTGACGCGATGCAGTCAAAATCCAGCCGAATCGCACGCCGCAGCAAGGAAGCCAGTGTCGAGTACGAAAGCAAACGCAACATGGGGTATCGGCGCAGCGCAGCGGTAGGGGTGCTGAAAGATGTGCTGGATATAGTCGACCGCAAGGTGAACACCCTTGAGCAACAGGTGAACGCGGAAGAAGGCAGTGGTGCATTGGTGGCTGCGGGCGGCAAACGTGTTGCAGCGGTCGTCATATCCAACTTCGGCTCGTGGCTCGGGGGGACAGCCGGTACTGCGCTGGGCGCCGGCTTTGGCGGAGCCGTTACCGGGGGTGCCGGGGCGATCCCTGGAGGAATAGCCGGCGGCATTATGGGAGGAAAACTCGGCGGCGTACTAGGCGATAAAGCCGCCGAGAAACTTGGGCTTGGCGGTTCGGTCAACCTCCATAGCAGCGATTTGAACGCGGCAAAGATCCATAGATCTGCAGGGGCTGGGGGAGATCGCATTCCTGGAAAACTGATCGACAAAATCAAGAGCTACAACCCTGCCGATGCTCACGGGCGCGAGCACTTGGCCATAGAAGGCACGAAAAAAGTGCTAGGTCTTGTACACCCGGCGGCCGCTTACCTGCCTGACACTGTCAAGGTGCTCCACGAGATCTACAAGGCTGAACAGGGCAAAGCTCCCGATAAACTTGGCACTATCATCGAAAACGGCAGAGGGTTGATCGCTTCGCTCGATGTTGACCTCCAGCAAATAGATGCCATGCGCACATCCGATAGCGACGTGCTCATTCCCGCAGCATTCTCCAAGCTTGCGCGGATATCGAGCGATACGACCATGAGCGGACTGCAAGCTCGGGTTCGCGATACTCAAGCGCGGATAGCTTCGGTTATTGACCGGGTAACACTGTTACGCGAGTCGAAAACAGGGTTCAGTCAGCAGGTAGCGGCATAGCAGCTCAATCAACACAGAAATATTGACGTAGCGCAAGCGCGGCTACAGCCGCACCACCCCCTCCTCGATCAACGCCTTGAGCACCGCCTGAGCGCCCTCTTCGGCGCTCAGGCCCTTGAGCACCTGCCCTCCTCCGCCACTGGCCTTGGCCGTGGCGGCCTTCATGCGATCCGCGCCGCTCTTGGCCTTGATCACCTTCAAACGTTTGGGCCGGGGCTTGGCCGGCTGCAACTCGGCGCTGTCGAACAGTTCGTCGTTGATTACCTCCACCTCATCCACCGGCAGCCGTCCGCGCTGCGCCGGGCCGTAGGCGCTCTGCCGAGGCTTGGGTGCGGCATTGTCGACGGTGGCCAGCAACGGCAGCCGCACCTTGAGGCGCCGCCGTTGGCCTCGGGGCAAGGCCTGCAGCACCTGGGCCACGCCGTTGTCGATGGACTCGACCTCGGCCAGGCCAACGATCAACGGCCAGCCGAGTTTTTCCGCCAGCAGAAAGGGCAACATGCCCGAGCCTTCGCCGGTTTCGGCCTGGGTACCGGTGAGCACCACGTGCGCACCGGCCGCTTGCAGGTAGTCGCACAGGGCCGGCAAGGCATCGGCGCCTTGTGGCTGTTCGAGCACGTGCAGCTGTTGCAGGCCCATGCCCAGGTACGCGCGCAACGCAGGCTCGGCGACATCGCCGGCGTGCAGTACCTGCAGGTCATCTCCGGCCAGTTGCAGGCCCAGCTCCACGGCGCGTGAATCCTGGTCTGCGCGCCGGGGGCGGCCGGACGTCGGGTGGGCGCCGATGGAAACGAGGGTGATGACCTTGGTGTTCATGGCTGTGTCTCTCTCATCGTGGCGCCCATCAGGCGGCATCGCGCTTGGCTTGGTTGCGATAGGCCTGGATGGCGTCGATCAAGGCATGCATGATCGCCTGCCCGTCGCCGATCACCGACAGGTCGGCACGCTTGACCATGTCGCAGTTGGCGTCGAGGTTGATGGCAATGACCTTGTCGCAACCACCAATGCCTTGCAAGTGCTGGATGGCACCGGAAATGCCCACTGCCACGTAGACCCGCGCGGTCACCCAGGTACCACTGGCGCCGACCTGTCGGTCGCGCAGCATGAAACCATCGTCCACCGCCACCCGCGAGGCACCTTCGGTCGCACCCAAGGCCTGGGCCGTCCGGTGGAACAGTTCCCAGTCCTTGACCCCATTGCCCCCCGAGAATATGAATTCCGATTCGGCCATGGGCACGGCCGCCGGGTCGACTGCTACCGCACCGAGGTCTTCGATGCGCGGCAGGCTGCGCGCCGTGGCTGTGGACAACGCCACCGGCAGCGCTTCGTGACGAGTCTCGTCAACCGGTTCGGCGCACTCGGCGGCCGCCAGGATCAAGCGCGGCAGCGGTCGGGCAATGTCCTGCTGGCCGGCACCGGCACGGCTGATGCACTGGCCGTCCTTGACCTGCCACACACGTGTGGCGGGACGTTCACCCTGGCAAGCGGCAAAACGCCGACCCAGCTCGCCACCGCCGGTACGGCTGTCGGGCAGCAGCCAATGGCGTGGGCTGAACTGATTATCCACCGCGCGCAGGCCGTGGATTCGCTGTTCCGGCGCATAACCTTCGAATTCGCCGCCTTGCAGAATCAACAGCCGGTCGACGCCTGCGCTATCGAAAGCGTGTTCCTTGTGTTCGCCGAAGACGATGGCCAATACCGCGCCGCCCCCCGCTGCCAGGCGATGAGCCAGGCCCAGCACGTCGCGGTCGTGGCTGCTCAGGCGGCCGCCGACCATGTCCGGCACCACGGCGATGTAGAATTGGGGCACCGCCACCTGGTGCAAGGGCAGCTTGACTTCCACGGCTGCCGAACGCTTGCTCGCGCCGCCCTGCTGGGCGCCGCTGCGGTCGATGCGCTTGATCCCGTTGGCGCCGATGAAACCGATGCCGTGAGGGTTCTTGCGCATGACGCCATTGGGCCCCATCCACGCACTGGCCTGAGGCTGCAGGGCACTGTGCAAGGGATGCAGGCGGTTGCGGGCGATCCATTCGGCCCGCGGATCACGACGGATGAGGTCACTCATCAATGCACCTCCTCGACAACTTCACGTTTGGCCGGTGCGGGCCTGGCGGGGGCAACACTGTCCTCGACCAGCGCCTCGGCGACCAGTTCGGCGATGTCCTTGACCAACGGCCGCGGTTCCACCACGCCTTCGAGCATGGCGGTGCACTGCGGGCAGCCCACGGCCACGACGTCGGCCTGGGTTTCGCGGATGTCTTCCATGCGCATGTCGGGAATGCGCTGCTTGCCGGGTATGTCGGTGATCGGCGCGCCGCCACCGCCACCGCAACAGCGGGAACGGAAACCCGAGCGCTGCATTTCCTTGACCTCGATACCCAGCGCCTTGAGCACATCGCGCGGGGCCTGGTACTCGCCGTTGTAGCGACCCAGGTAACACGGGTCGTGGTAGGTCACGCTGCCGCCCTTGTGCTGCCCCAGATGGAGCTGGCCGGCGGTGACCAGTTCGGCCATGAAGGTGCTGTGGTGCAGCACCTGATAGTTGCCGCCCAGCGCACCGTACTCGTTCTTCAACACATGGAAGCTGTGGGGGTCGCAGGTGACGATGCGTTTGAAGCCGTACTTGGCGAGGGTGCCGATATTGCGCTTGGCCAGCAGCTGGAAGGTGGCCTCGTCGCCCAGTCGCCGCGCCACGTCTCCGCTGTCGCGCTCTTCCAGGCCGAGCACGGCGAAATCGACCTTGGCCGCTTTCAGCACTTTGACGAAGGCGCGCAAGGTGCGTTGGTTGCGCATGTCGAAGGCGCCGTCCCCAACCCAGAACAGCACGTCGATGGTTTTGCGCTCGCTCAACAATGGCAGGTTCAGGTCGGCGGCCCAGTTCATCCGGCCACCGGGATTGAAACCGCCGGGGTTGTCGGTGGCGATCAGGTTGTCCAGCACTTCGGCGCCCTTGTTGGGCGTGGCGCCTTTTTCCAGGGTCAGGTGGCGGCGCATGTCGACGATGGCATCGACGTGCTCGATCATCATCGGACACTCTTCCACGCAGGCGCGGCAGGTGGTGCACGACCACAGGGTGTCGGCATCGACCAGGCCATTGACGATAGGCTGGTGCGGGTTGCCGGCGTGTTCGCCAATGGCCTTGCCAGGATAGGGGCTGCCGGCGAAGTTCGCATCGGTGCCACCGGCCAGGCCTACGACCATGTCCTGAATGAGCTTCTTCGGGTTCAACGGTTGACCGGCGGCGAACGCCGGGCACGCGGCTTCACATTTGCCGCACTGCACGCAGGCATCGAAGCCCAGCAGCTGGTTCCAGGTGAAGTCCTTGGGTTTTTCCACGCCCAGCGGCGCAGTGGGGTCGTTCAGGTCCAACGGCTTCAGGCCGGTGGAGCGACCACCGCCAAAGCGTTCGGCGCGGCGGTGCCAGGCCAGGTGCAAGGCGCCAGCGAAAGCGTGCTTCATCGGCCCGCCCCAGGTCAGTCCGAGAAACAGTTCCGACACGCCCCACAGCACGCCGATGCCCAGCACCGCAGCCAGTACCCAACCGCCGAAATTCATCGGCAAGATACCGGCCACCGGCAAGGTGGCGATGAAGAAGGTGGCCGAGAACATCAGCAGGCTTTTCGGCAGGCGCATCCACGGGCCCTTGGACAGGCGCGCGGGCGGGTTGCGGCGGCGGGCATAGACGAAGCAGGCACCGACGAACATCAGCGCGGTGGCGAACAGCAGCGCATAGCCAAGCATGCGATTGTGCAGGCCGAAGCCATGGACCAGCACCGCCAGCACCGCCGCCAGCACAGCGCCACCGGCCGTGGCGACGTGGGTGTTGGCGATGTACTTGTCGCGCGCGACCACATGGTGCAGGTCGACCATGTAGCGCCTGGGCATGGCCAGCAGGCCGCCCAGCAGGTCGACCTGGGATGGCCGACCGCGGCGCCACATATTGATTCGCCGCACGGCGCCCAGAACAGCCAGGGCCAGGGCGGCGAACAACAGGATGGGAAGCAGTGTATTGAGCATGGTGAAGCCTCTGTGGACCCTCGTAGGAGCGGTCATCGGCCGCGAAACGGTCACTGCGCTGTATCAGGTACACCGCAGTGATCCCTTCGCGGCCGATGACCGCTCCTACGGGAGCAGGGTCAAAAATCCTTGCACAGGCGCAGCGCGTCGTAGATCGCCGCGTGGGTGTTGCGCTGGGCCACGCAGTCGCCGATACGAAACAGCAGATAGTCGTCGCCCGAAGTACTCAACGACGGCTGCGGCTGGATCGCGAACAAGGCGTCGATGTCCATCTGGCCCTTGTTGCGCGACCCCTGCTTGAGCGCGTAGTAGAGCTGTTCGTCGGGACGCACGCCGTTCTCCACCACCACTTGGTCGACCACGCGTTCTTCCTTGGCGCCGGTGTATTCGTTCTCCAGCACGGCCACCAGCTTGTCGCCTTCGCGGTAGACCTTGTCCAGCATCATGTCGCCGGTCATGATCACTTCCTTGGGGTACATGCTGCGGTAGTAGGTGGGGAACGACGTACCGCCGATGGCCACGCCCGGCTTGATGTCGTCGGTGACGATCTCCACCTGGCTGCCCTTGTCGGCGAGGAAGTCGGCCACCGACATGCCGGTGAACTCGCAGATGGTGTCGTACACCAGCACGTTCTTGCCCGGTGCGACCTTGCCGTCGAGCACGTCCCAGCTGCTGACCACCAGGCCCTCTTCGGCGCCCCAGTGCTCGTTCTGTTCCAGAAACGGGTGGCCACCCACCGCCAGCACGACGATGTCCGGGCGCAGGTCCATGATGGTATCGGCATCGGCAGCCGTGCCCAGGCGCAGGTCGACCTTCAGGCGCGCCAGTTCCAGCTGGAACCAGCGGGTAATGCCAGCGATCTGGTCACGCTGCGGCGCCTTGGACGCAGTGGTGATCTGCCCACCGATGAAGTCCTTCTTCTCGAACAACGTCACGTCGTGGCCACGCTCGGCCGCCACGCGCGCGGCCTCCATGCCGGCAGGCCCTGCGCCGACCACCACCACCTTGCGCTTCACGCCGGTGGACTTTTCGATGATGTGCGGCACGCCCATGTATTCACGCGACGTGGCCGCGTTCTGGATGCACAGCACGTCCAGCCCCTGGTACTGCCGGTCGATGCAGTAGTTGGCGCCCACGCATTGCTTGATCTGGTCGATCTGGCCCATCTTGATCTTGGCGATCAGGTGCGGGTCGGCGATGTGCGCCCGGGTCATGCCGACCATGTCGACGTAGCCGCCTTCAAGGATGCGCGTCGCCTGGTTCGGATCCTTGATGTTCTGCGCGTGCAGCACCGGGATGTTCACCACCTCCTTGATCCCTGCCGCCAGGTGTAGGAACGGCTCGGGCGGGTAGCTCATGTTGGGAATGACGTTGGCCAGGGTGTTGTGGGTGTCGCAACCCGAGCCCACCACGCCGAGGAAATCGAGCATGCCGGTGTCGCAGTAGTACTTGGCGATTTCCTTCATGTCCTCGTGGCTGAGGCCATCGGGATGGAATTCGTCGCCGCAGATGCGCAGCCCCACGCAGAAGTCGTCGCCGACTTCCTTGCGCACGGCCTTGATCACCTCCATGCCGAAGCGCATGCGGTTTTCGAAGCTGCCGCCCCACTCATCGGTGCGCTTGTTGACCCGCGGGCTCCAGAACTGGTCGATCATGTGCTGGTGCACCGCCGACAGCTCGACGCCGTCCAGGCCGCCGGCCTTGGCGCGGGCCGCAGCGCTGGCGTAGTTGCCGATCACGCGCCAGATCTCTTCAGGCTCGATGGTCTTGCAGGTGGCGCGGTGCACCGGCTCGCGGATACCCGAGGGCGACATCAGGGTCGGCCAGTGCTCGCCGTCCCAGCGCGAGCGCCGGCCCATGTGGGTGATCTGGATCATGATCTTGGCCCCATGCTTGTGCATGGCGTCGGCCAGGTTCTGGAAATGCGGAATGATCTTGTCGGTGGCCAGGTTGACCGATTTCCACCAGCCCTGGGGGCTGTCGATGGCCACGCTGGAGGAACCGCCGCAGATGGCCAGGCCTATTCCACCCTTGGCTTTCTCTTCGTAGTATTTCACGTAACGATCGGTGGTCATGCCGCCGTCGGTGGCGTAGACCTCGGCGTGCGCGGTACTGAGCACGCGGTTGCGGATCGTCAGCTTGCCGATCTGGATCGGCTGGAACATCGCTTCGAAAGCCATGACGGTTGATTCCTCGACTTACAACGGTTTCACGGTGAAGAGGCCATCTTCGTGGCCTTCTTCGGAGCCGCCGTACACTTGCTCGGCGACGGTACGAATGCTGCTGCCGCGAGCGGCGAGAATCTGGTCCATGGCGCCGGCGAACCAGCCGGTGAACATGTAGTCGACCTTGCGTCCGACCTTGCCGTACACGTAGACGAAGGCGGAATGCTCCAGCTTGACGCTACAGGTGCCCTGGTCCAGGTCGATGTCCTGGATCTTGAACAGGCCCCAGCCGCGCTGCGACAGACGCTTCATGTAGTGCTCGAACACCGCGACGCCTTCCAGGCCATGGCACTCGGCTTCTTTCTCGCACCAATGCCAGGCGGATTTGTAGCCCGCCTTGTAGAGAATCTCGGCGTAGGCGTCGGCGCCCAGCACCTCTTCGATGCCCATGTGGTTGTTGACGAAGAAGTGACGCGGCACGTACAGCATGGGCAGGGCGTCGGAGGTCCAGATACCGGTTTCGCTGTCGACTTCGATGGGCAGTTGCGGGGCGATCTTGGCCATGGTGAGTGATCTCCGATAAACATGATTCGAGCAAGCAACGCACAATCGCTTTGCTCGTAGATAGACAGTTGTGTGAATGCCTTTGGAGCCGTAGCGAGCACGTCGAGAGCAAGGAAGGACCGGAGCGAAAGGCGAGACAGTACCGAGGTACGGCGAGCTTTTCGCGAGGACCTGACGCAGCTATCGGCGAGCGCAGTAGGCTCCAGAGGTATTCACTCGCCCCAGACGTCCTTGAGGACATTGACCCAGTTCTCGCCCATGATCTTGCGCACCACGCGTTCGCTGTGGCCGCGCTTGAGCAGGGTTTCGGTCAGGTTGGGGAACTCGCCCACGGTGCGGATGCCCAGCGGATTGATGATCTTGCCGAAGCTGGTCAGGCGGCGGGCGTAGCCCTTGTCGTGGGTCAGGTATTCGAAGAAGTCCTGGCCGTGGCCCTGGGTGAAGTCGGTGCCGATGCCGATGGCGTCTTCACCGACGATGTTCATGGTGTATTCGATGGCTTCGGCGTAGTCGTCGATGGTCGAATCGATACCCTTGGCCAGGAACGGCGCGAACATGGTCACGCCGACGAAGCCGCCATGGTCGGCGATGAATTTCAGCTCTTCATCGGACTTGTTGCGCGGGTGTTCTTTCAAGCCCGACGGCAGGCAATGGGAGTAGCACACCGGTTTCTTCGATTCGAGGATGACTTCTTCGCTGGTCTTGGAGCCGACGTGGGACAGGTCGCACATCACGCCCACACGGTTCATCTCGGCGACGATTTCACGGCCGAACCCGGACAGGCCGCCGTCGCGCTCGTAGCAGCCGGTACCGACCAGGTTCTGGGTGTTGTAGCACATCTGCACGATACCCACGCCCAGCTGCTTGAACACTTCCACGTAGCCGATCTGGTCTTCGTAGGCGTGGGCGTTCTGGAAGCCGAAGAGGATGCCGGTCTTGCCGGTTTCCTTGGCCTTGCGGATGTCGGCGGTGCTGCGCACGGGCATGACCAGGTCGCTGTTCTCGCGCATCAGCTTCTGGCTCTTGCAGATGCTGTCGATGGTGGCCTGGAAACCTTCCCACACCGACACCGTGCAGTTGGCCATGGTCAGACCGCCCTTGCGCATGTCCTCGAACAGTTCGCGGTTCCATTTGGCAATGATCAGCCCGTCGATGACGATGCTGTCGGCGTGCAGTTCGGCTGGGCTCATCGGGCAGTCCCCATCAGGCAAGTCAGGCGCCGAATCGTATGTCGGCGCTTCATGGGGCCAGCATATGCCTGCGCGACAGGGCGACCGGATGCAAAAACGACAGGGGAATTGCCGAAAGCGTCAACGCACGATGCAAAAGATGACCACCCCCCTTGCAGGGGAGACATGCTTGGTCGTGCCACTGCATGAAATAAACCGCCTGGCATCGCTGCGCCCCTATGCTTTCCAGCGCCCCTGAGACAGAATCAGCGGCAATTGTCCTGCTCAACGGGTTAGGTAGATCCTCATGAGATTCACGCTGCTGATGCTTGCCCTGCTGTCCTTCGCCGCCCAGGCAGAAGAGTCCGACGGCCCCACCCCGTGCGATAACGTCGAAACCGATCAGCAGAGCTACGATTGCTCGGCCTACAACCGCAAGACATCGGAAACCGAGATGAGCGAGTCGTACACCGACCTGCTCGACCGCATCAACTCCCAGTTCCCCAAAGGCTCGCCCGAACTCAAAGCGTTCACCGACAGGCTCAAGACTGCCCAGGACCTGTGGGCCAAGTCGCGCGATGCCGATTGCGACGTGTACACCGTCAATGCCGGCAAAGGCACCAAGGCCTATGACATTGCCCAGAACGATTGTCGCGCGCAGAAAAGCGACGAGCGTTCCGAATTCCTGCAATCGGTGGGCCTGGAGTGAGCGTTAAAATAGTCGGGGTCGAGATCAAGGGCAGCGAAGCGATCTTTGCCGTGGTGGAATACGACGGTTCAGCGTTGGCGCATCTTTCCACTTCCCTCAAGAAGATCGCGCTGGAAGACGATGACATCGCGGCGAACGTGCGGCAGTTTCGCGAACAGGTGGCCGCTTTCGTCGGCGACAACGGGTTGAAGATGCTCGCCATCAAGAAGCGCGGCAAGAAAGGCGAGTTCGCCGGCGGGCCGACCACCTTCAAGATCGAAGGCGTGCTGCAGCTGCTCGAAGGCTGCGAGGCAGTGCTGGTGTCGCCGCAGACCATCAGCGCCCAGGCCAAGAAGCTGGTTGAGCTGCCAGGCAGCTTGAACAAATACCAGCACGAAGCCTACAAGGCTGCCTGCGCGGTATTGCTCAAGGCGCGCTGAAACGGTCAACAGTCGTCTTTCATTCCTCCTCGTTTACCCGGCAGTCCAAGCCGATGTCGGTCGGATTGCTGGGGTCCTGCGCCACGAACGCACGCGTCTTGTGCTCGGCATCCGCCAGGCTGTCGGCCTCCACGGGCAGATCAACCAGGGTGTTGTTCCAGGCGTCGTCGGCCTGGTTGTCGATGACCCGGCAGTCGTACCACGCCGCCGCTGCCGGCCCGGCCAATGCCAGAAGAGCCACTGCCAGAATTGGCGCACCCATGACTTGCTTGCTCATTTCGATGATTCCTTTATCGCTGAATGAGCGCGCAGGTTAGCGGCCACGTGGCGTGCACGAACGGTACATATGCATTGGCTTTACCGGCCCCTTCGCGGCCACAGGCCGCTCCTACGACACGCACACATTCCATCCGTAGGAGCGGCCAGTGCCCCAGGCGGTAGAGGGATCACAGTCCTTCCGCAGGAGCGGCCAGTGGCCGCGAAGGCAGAGGGATAACAGTCTTCCGTAGGAGCGGCCAGTGGCCGCGAAGGCAGAGGGATAACAGTCTTCCGTAGGAGCGGCCAGTGGCCGCGAAGGCGTCGGCACGGCCGCTGCATGGTGAACGACCTACCCCGACTCGCGCCCGCGCCGATCTTCCCGCGGGCAGCGGGCAAAGCGCGCCCGGTAGCTGCGGGTGAAATAAGACGGCGAGTCGAAACCGCAGGCAATGCTCACCTCCAGCACGCTCATCTGGGTCTGGCGCAGCAGCTGCCGGGCTTTTTCCAGGCGCAGGCGCAAGTAGAAGTTGCTCGGGGTGTCGTTCAGATGCAGACGGAACAAGCGCTCCAGCTGGCGGCGAGTGACCTTGGCCAGGTCGGCCAGCTGCAAGGTGCTCAGCGGCGGTTCGGTGTGCTGTTCCATCTCGCCGATCACCTGCACCAGCTTTTTGTTGCTGAGGCCGTAGCGTGAAGCGATTTCCATGCGCTGGTGGTCCTTGCGCGGGCGAATGCGCCCCACCACGAACTGCTCGGACACCTGGATGGCCAGCGAGCTGCCATGGGCCTGGCCGATCAGATCGAGCATCAGATCGATGCAGGCAGTACCGCCGGCGCAGGTGATGCGCAGGCTGTCGGTCTCGAACAGCTCCTGGCTGGCGCTGAGCGCGGGGTAGGATTCGCGAAAAGCATCCAAGGCCTCCCAGTGCAGCGCCACGCGATGGCGCTCGAGCAGGCCCGCCTCGGCCAGGACGAAACTGCCGGTGTCGATACCGCCCAGGGTCACGCCCTCGCGATCCAGCCGCCGCAGCCAATCGCGCAGCGTTGCATCAAAGGCTGCCAGCGGCTCGAAGCCCGCCACCACCAACAACGTCACGCCCTTGGTCAGCGGCCCGAGTCCCCCATCGGCATTCACCGACATGCCGTTGCTGGCCAGTACCGCGCCGCCGTCCAGGCTCAGCACCTGCCACCGGTACAGCTCGCCGCGAAAGCGGTTGGCCACGCGCAGAGGCTCGATCGCCGAGATGAAACCGATTGCGGAAAATCCGGGCAGCAACAGGAAATTGAAGTCTTGGGCCATGGTGTGCTCTGTGAGTTCTGCGGGCAGCGATCCCACAGCGCGATCCTGTGGAAGCGGGGCGGGCGGCGAGCCCTCTGCCCACGAAGAGGGCCTCTGTGAAACACCACTAATACCCACCACGTCGCCACTGTGCAAGAGCCGGTCGCCGCAGTGCGTTTTTTCCGGCAATGGCCTGCGTACCTTATGCAAACGGCGCGCAGACGCCGCCCCCATAACAATTCGAACTGCCGCCTGAGGGAGCCATCATGAACAGATTGATCAGCTGCTGCCTGCTGATGCTTACCGGTACCGCGCTGTTGACCGGCACGGCCAGCGCCGCGGAACCGGCCAGTTGCAAGAACGTGCGCCTGGGCGTAGTCAACTGGACCGACGTGATCGCCACCAGCGCCATGACCCAGGTGCTGCTCGACGACCTGGGCTACAGCGTCAAACAGACCAGCGCGTCCCAGCAGATCATCTTCGCCGGTATCCGCGACCAGCGCCTGGACATGTTTCTGGGTTACTGGAACCCGTTGATGACCCAGACCATCACTCCCTTCGTGGAACAGAAGCAGGTCCGCGTGCTGGCCGAGCCCAGCTTGAAGGACGCCCGCGCCACGTTGGCCGTGCCGACCTACCTGGCCGACAAAGGCCTGAAAAGCTTCGCCGACATTGCCAAATTCAAGAAGGAACTGGGCGGCAAGATCTACGGTATCGAACCGGGGTCGGGCGCCAACACCCAGATCAAGGACATGATCGCCAAGAACCGCTTCGGCCTGGGCGACTTTCAACTGGTGGAGTCCAGTGAAGCCGGCATGCTCTCGGCGGTGACGCGCGCGGTGAAGCGCAACGAGGCCATCGTGTTCTTCGGGTGGGCACCGCACCCGATGAACGTCAATCAGGACATGACCTACCTGAGCGGCAGTGAAGATGCCCTGGGCCCGAACGAGGGCATGGCCACTGTGTGGACAGTGACCGCACCGGACTACGCCAGCCGCTGCCCGAACGTGGACAAGCTGCTAGGCAACCTGACTTTCACGGCCGCCGACGAGAGCCGAATGATGCAGCCGCTGCTGGAGCACAAGGACGCCTTCGACTCGGCACGGCAATGGCTCAAGGACCACCCTCAGGATCGCCAGCGCTGGCTGCAAGGCGTCACCACCTTCGACGGCAAACCCGCCGCTTGAACGCACCCCTGTAGCAGCGCCGCCTGTGGCAGCAGGTTCTGTGGGAGCCGGTTCTGTGGGAGCGGGTTCTACCCGCGAATGGTTCACCACGGTAGATGAACAAGACCGCGCTGCATCAGCCACACCGCAGATACCGCCAACGCGGCTCGCGCCGCTGCTACAGAACAGCGCGCCTGCCTTGTACGTCCGGGAACAACCGCGCTGCATCAGTTACACCGCAATACCGCCGACGCGGCTCGCGCCGCTGCTACAGAACACTGCGCCTGGCTTGTACGTGCGGGAACAACCGCGCTCTGCCGGACACACCGCGATCCCCTGTAGCAGCGGCGCAAGCCGCGTCCGGCGACAACCGCGTTACATCAGACACACTCCTCAAGGAACCCTGCAATGAACCACGACGTCATCATCACCTGCGCTTTGACCGGTGCTGGCGACACCACCGCGAAAAGCCCGCATGTTCCGGTCACGCCGAAACAGATCGCCGCCGCCGCCGTAGAGGCAGCCAAGGCGGGCGCCACGGTCGTGCACTGCCATGTCCGCGACCCACAGACCGGCCGCTTCAGCCGCGACGTGGCGCTGTACCGGGAAGTCATGGAGCGCATTCGCGAGGCCGACATCGACATCATCGTCAACCTCACCGCCGGCATGGGTGGCGACCTCGAGATCGGCCCTGGGGAAACGCCGATGGCGTTCGGCCCCGGCACCGACCTGATCGGCCCGCTGGCGCGCCTGGCTCACGTCGAAGCGTTGCTGCCGGAGATCTGCACCCTGGATTGCGGCACCCTCAATTTCGGCGACGGCAACAGCATCTACGTCTCCACCCCCGCACAATTGCGTGCCGGTGCCAAACGCATCACCGAGCTGGGCGTGAAGGCCGAGCTGGAAATCTTCGACACCGGCCACCTGTGGTTCGCCAAGCAGATGATCAAGGAAGGCTTGCTGCACGATCCGCTGTTCCAGTTGTGCCTGGGCATTCCATGGGGTGCGCCGGCCGATACCACCACCATGAAGGCCATGGTCGACAACTTGCCGGCAGACGCGGTGTGGGCCGGCTTCGGCATCGGTCGCATGCAGATGCCCATGGCCGCGCAGGCGGTGCTGCTGGGCGGCAACGTACGGGTCGGGCTGGAAGACAACATCTGGCTGGAGAAAGGCGTGCTGGCCACCAACGGTCAATTGGTCGAACGCGCCGGCGAGATCCTTACCCGACTGGGCGCCCGGGTGCTGACACCGGCCGAAGGGCGGAAAAAGATGAACCTCGTCAGCCGCTGATTTTTTTGGTGCTCTCCAGGCCTCTTCGCGGGTAGCAGCTTCGCCGCCCGCCCCGCTCCCACAAAGATCCCATGTGGGAGCGGGCTCTGCCCGCGAAGAGGCCCGCATCCCCCACACACCTCTCCAGGAATGACCCATGACTTTCATCACCCACATAAAAACCTTCGCCGCCCTGGGCAGCGGTGTCATCGGCAGCGGCTGGGTCGCCCGCGCCCTGGCCCATGGCCTAGACGTAGTGGCCTGGGACCCTGCGCCCGGCGCCGAAGCCGCCTTGCGCCAACGCGTCGCCAACGCCTGGCCGGCCCTGGTCAAACAGGGCCTGGCGGCGGGTGCAGCGCAGTCGCGGCTGCGCTTTGTGGCCACCGTCGAGGACTGCGTGCGCGACGCCGACTTCATCCAGGAAAGCGCGCCAGAACGGCTGGAACTGAAACTGGACCTGCACGCCCGAATCAGCGCCGCCGCCAAGCCCGACGCCTTGATTGGTTCCAGCACGTCAGGGCTGCTGCCCAGCGAATTCTATGAAGGCGCCACACACCCGGAGCGCTGCGTGGTCGGCCATCCGTTCAACCCGGTTTACCTGCTGCCGCTGGTGGAAGTGGTCGGCGGCCGACACACCGCACCCGAGGCGATCCAGGCGGCCATCGCCGTGTACGAAAGCTTGGGCATGCGCCCGTTGCATGTGCGCAAGGAGGTGCCTGGTTTCATCGCCGACCGCCTGCTCGAGGCGCTGTGGCGCGAAGCCTTGCACCTGGTCAACGACGGTGTGGCTACCACGGGCGAGATCGACGACGCCATTCGCTTTGGCGCCGGTTTGCGCTGGTCGTTCATGGGCACGTTTCTGACCTACACCCTGGCGGGCGGCGACGCCGGCATGCGGCACTTCATGAACCAGTTCGGCCCGGCGCTGAAGCTGCCCTGGACCTACCTGCCGGCGCCGGAGCTGACCGACTCGCTGATCGACGAGGTGGTTGCGGGTACCTCGGCGCAGCTGGGCGAACACAGCATCGGCGCCCTGGAGCGCTATCGCGATGATTGCCTGCTGGCGGTGCTGGACGCAGTACGGGTGACCAAGGCCCGGCACGGCATGAGCTTCGCCGAATGATCACCTACCAGACGCCGGTGCTCGCGGAGTGGGTGGACTACAACGGGCATCTGCGCGATGCGTTCTATCTGCTGATCTTCAGCTACGCCACCGATGCGTTCATGCTGCGGATCGGAGTGGATCCGCAGCGTGACGGGCGCTCGCTGTTCACGCTGGAATGTCACCTCAACTATCTGCATGAAGTGAAACAAGGGGCGCAGGTTCAGGTGCGTACGCGGGTGCTGGCCCATGACCACAAACGGGTGCAGGTGTACCACACGCTGCACCTGCAAGGCGCGGACGAGGTGCTGGCCGCCAGCGAGCAGATGCTCTTGCATGTGGATCTGAAGGGGCCGAAGTCGGCGCTGTTCGGGGTGCCTTCATTGGCCGTGCTGGCCGAGGCTTTCGAGGCGCAGCGACAACAGCCCGAGGCGGAGTACGCAGGGCGACGGATTGCGTTGCCTGGCTGAATACCACATCGCGCCCTTCGCGGCCACGGACCGCTCCTACGGGGTTTCTGGTGCCTCGTAGGAGCGGTCATCGGCCGTGAAAGCCGCACTGCGGTCTGCCTGATACATCGCATCGCGCCCTTCGCGGCCACAGACCGCTCCTACGGGGTTTGAGGTGCCTCGTAGGAGCGGTCATCGGCCGCGAAAGCCGCACTGCGCTCTGCCTGATACATCGCATCGCGCCCCTTCGCGGCCACAGACCGCTCCTACGGGGTTTCTGGCGCCTCGTAGGAGCGGTCATCGGCCGCGAAAGCCGCACTGCGGTCTGCCTGATACATCGCATNGCCCTTCCAGCCCGACTTTGCCCTCTTCGAACAAGCGCAACCATTGCCGCCGCACGCGCATCACCCGCTCGTCATCGCGCAGCGGCAGGTGCTTGAGGGTGTACTCGGCCCGCGCCCGCACCGCTTCGGGCACCTGGTCGGTCAACACCAGTTGCAGCGACGGCAGCAACACCTCGAACCAGCCCTCGCGCACCTCGAACGGATCGAGAAAATCCTCGGCTTTCTTGCTGCCCTTGGCGCTGTTCATCCAGGCGTCGACATAACGGTAGTTGCTCCACTCATAGGCCATGCCACGGTCCTGGTCACAGCTGATGAAATGTTCCACGGTGCCGCTGGGAATGTACATGGCGCCGAACGCGCAGCGGTTGGTGAAGCCCTCGCCCAGTTCCGGGCGAAATGGCGACCAGTAGTCGCGTGGCCTGGCAGCGTCGGGATTGTCCTGCAACCAGGCATTGCCGCGTTGGCGGCAGCGCTCGTCGAAGCCGTGAGGTTCGGGCAGCGGATTGACGAGCTCGATCATGCCCCTGCTCCAGACTTGGTCACGACCCAGGCGGGCCAGAAATGATCACCGGTGGGCAGTGTGCGCAGCAGCTGCGACTCGATCGCTGCCTCACTGTCCAGCCCCTTTGGCAGCCCTGACCGCTCGCCACGCATCCAGGCCTCAGCGGCGCCGATCGCCGCTTCCGCTTCCACCGAGCGCGCCTGGCGCAGGCCAAAGCTCTCGGACACCAGCCAGTTCACGACATCGCCCTGGGGCGCCCAGACGTGTCGGTGCAGCTGTACTTCACCGGCCAGCACGCCCAAGGTGAAGAGAGCATCGCGCGCTTCGACGAACTGCGTCTCCATGGAGGCCAGCACCAGCGGCGAGTGCGTGGCTACGATCATCTGCACCGCCAGGCGTTGACGGGTCAGCGCCCCGACCACGGCCATCAGCGCCGGGACGATACGGCGCTGCCACTGAGCGTGCAGATGGCATTCGACCTCATCCACCAGGAACACCAGTTCATCGCTCGGCCGCACACCGGCCAGGCGGCAGGCGCGGCGGTGGCCTTCCCAGGTCCAGACCAGCATGTAGGCCAGGGCCACCACGCGGCGGATGGCACTGGAGGTTTCGGGCAGGGGCACCTGCCCCTGGGGCCGCTGCAAGGTCGGGTACTGGGTTTCATCCAGCAGGCCGATGTGACACGGGCGACCGGGCAGCAACAGCTCCTCGCGCGAGGGCGACAGGGCATGCAGTACTTGCTTCAAGGCGGCGAACGCCTTGCAGCCATGATTGCGCTGCCAACGCACCCAGTCGCTGATCAAACCGTTGCACAAGCGACCCTGGCCAGCCATCGAGGCGCCCTGCCACAACTGGGTTTCATCGAAGTGATAGGCTGCCAGCTCGCCCGCGTTGCGCAGCGGATCCCAGACGCTGAAGGTGCCGTTGGCGTGGGCATACACCACCAGCGAACGGCTCGGCGTGCTGTCGCCCAGCGCCGCCCAGCGGCCTTGCTGCCAGGCCCACTGCCCGGCGCTGCGGTGCGCACCCGTGAACCGATAGTCGATCACCGGCAATGCCGTCTGGTCGCGCGCCTTGATGGGTTTGCCCGCAGCCCAGGTACGGGTCAGCACCCACCAGGCGGCATCGAGCACGAAGCTCTTGCCCAGGCCGTTGTCACCGGTGATGAAGTTCAGCCGTGGCGCCAGCCCGATGGGCCCCAGCGCGGGAGAAGGGCCGACGCCCTTGAAGGAGAGAAAGTCGAGCATGTCCATTGCCGTCCATAGGAAGTGAACGGCAAGGGTATTCAGGGTTGCGTCGCACGGTGCCATACCCCGGTGCTACAAGGGCCGAACGCAGGCATGCGAAAAACGACCTGCCTGTGTGCAATCCGGCCATGGCGACCGTCGACGCTTGCCGAGCGCGTGCAGGGCTACCAGAATCGGCACACCGTCACGCCATTTGAAGAAGGATCAGCATCATGATGCATGCAGACTTGATTGATCAGGATGACCTGCTGGGCCAGCTACGCGCGCTGGGTTTCGACATGCCAGCCGGCGCCACGGCCGAGCAGGCCTGTGAATGCGCAGTGCGCGGCCTGGACAGCGGACGGGCCCAGGCCCTGCGCAAGATGGTGGAACAGATGCTGATGGGCAGCGCGACCATCCTGCCGGCAGTGCGCCAGGCGATCGACCGGACCTTGCTCCCAGCGTTGGCCCAGCATTCGAAACGGGCCTGAATTTCAGCGGCGGCCCTTTCGCGGCCGCTGACCGCTCCTACGGAAGGTCGCGATGCCTGAACTACCGTAGGAGCGGTCAGTGGCCGCGAAGGGTGCGCCGCAGTATCAGATCCTTACACTGGCAAAGGTCGATTCGTTGCGCGCCTGGCTCAATGCCGACAACGGACCTGCCAGCACCATGGCCTGCGGAATCGGCAACATCGCCACCTGCTGGGTGGTATTGGAACCAACCCGCTCGTCGCGCGGCGGAATGCCGAAATACTCGCGGTAGCACTTGGAGAAATGCGGCGTGGAAACGAAGCCGCACACCGACGCCACTTCGATGATCGACATGGGCGTCTGCTTGAGCAGCTGCCGCGCCCGAATCAGGCGCAACTTGAGGTAATAGCGCGACGGCGAACAATGCAGGTACTTCTGGAACAACCTTTCCAGCTGGCGCCGTGACACCGCCACGTACACCGCCAGTTCGTCCAGATCGATCGGCTCTTCCAGGTTGGCTTCCATCAGCGCGACGATTTCCTGCAGCTTCGGCTGGTTGGTGCCCAGCATGTGCTTGAGGGGCACGCGCTGATGATCCTGCTCGTTGCGAATGCGCTCGTAGACGAACATCTCGGAGATCGCCGCCGACAGCTCGCGGCCATGATCGCGGCTGATCAGGTGCAGCATCATGTCCAGCGGCGCGGTACCGCCCGAACTGGTAAAGCGATTGCGGTCGAGGGTGAACAGCCGTGTGCTCATGGCCACCCGAGGAAAGGCCTCCTGCATCGAGGCCAGGCATTCCCAGTGCACGCTGCATTCGAAGCCATCCAGCAGACCGGCGCAGGCCAGTGCCCAGCTACCGGTACAGACCGCACCCAGGCGCTTGGACTGCCGCGCCTGGCTCTGCAACCAGCTGACGTGGTCACGGCCCACGGCACGCTGGATACCGACACCGCCACAGACGATGACCGCGTCCAGCGGCGCAGCCTTGTGCATGGCCGCATCCGGGGTGATCTGCAGTCCGTCACTGGCCCATACCTGGCCACCGTCGGCGCTGAGGGTGGTCCACCGATACAGCTCGCGCCCAGACAACTGGTTGGCCATGCGCAGCGGTTCGACCGCCGAGGCCAGGGAGATGAGCGTGAAGTTGTCGAGCAACAGGAAGCCGATGGACTGAGGGCTGCGAGTCTGCGGTTGAGCGCCGGGGGTGAAGGACGTCATTGCGGTATCTCCTTACGCGAAGCGGATGGTGGCCTCAGGCAGGCTCTTGTTATTACCCTCTGTTTGACAGGGGCTTTGCTTTGCTACGCAAACGCCATGCCGACAATTGGTCGGGAACTCCATGGCGCCTGAAAACGACGTCGCGCAGGGCTATGCAGAGCCGTGCGCAGGGTCTTCGTCGGCGGCGTTGGATTCTTGCCAAAAGCATAGCCGCCGTGGGGTCTGAGCAATTCGGTAGCAGCCGTTGGGGCATTGCGCCGCCAAGTGTCACCGCAAGCACGTTGCCCGCTATCGCCGAGCCCTGCACGCGTGTGTCGATGGATTCCAGGCACCGCGCGCGAAAATGAGGCGTGGCGGTCACGCCTGCACGCTCGTGTGGCAACCTCATAGAGGTGGATGTACGTCGATGTCGCGGGTAAGGTCGCTGCTGCAAGCCCCATGAGCTGTAAGCGACGTCACCGACACTGGATACGACTCTGTCCGCACTGGATACGACGCACCCTGTAGGCGGTTGATTTGCGCTGGTACATGATCACTCACGGCTCATCGCTGGCACCGTGTCGGCGCACCCGCCGCATGCGCGGCGATCGAGCATCCAGACAAGCGTGGCGCGCCGTCAGGCCCACGCCGAGAAAAACCGGGAGCACACCATGAAAGGTCCATCATCGATTCTGCTGGCTACTCTGCTGGGCCTGCCTGCACTGGCTCAAGCAGCGGAACCGGCGCGATGCGCCACTGTGAATTTCTCCGATGTCGGCTGGACCGACATCACCGTTACCACCGCGGTTACCAGTGCGGTGCTGCAGTCACTGGGCTACAAGACCAAGACCACCATGATTTCCGTGCCGGTGACCTACAAGTCCCTGGCCGATGGCAAGAACATGGACGTCTTCCTCGGCAACTGGATGCCGACCATGGAAAACGACATCAAGCCCTACCGCGACGCCGGCACCGTGGAAACGGTACGGGCCAACCTGGAAAACGCCAAGTACACCCTGGCCGTGCCTCAGGGACTGTACGACAAGGGCCTCAAGGATTTCGCCGACATCGTCAAGTTCAAGAAGGAACTGGACGGCAAGATCTACGGCATCGAGCCGGGCAACGACGGCAATCGCCTGATCCAGAGCATGATCGACAAGAACGCGTTCGGCCTCAAGGACGCCGGCTTCAAGGTGGTCGAATCCAGCGAGGCCGGCATGCTGTCGCAGGTCGACCGTGCTCAGCGGCGCAACACCGACGTGGTGTTCCTGGGCTGGGAACCGCACCCGATGAACACCCGCTTCAAGGTGCAGTACCTGACCGGCGGCGATGACTTCTTCGGCCCCAACTTCGGCCAGGCCACCATCTACACCAACACCCGCAAGGGCTACACCCAAGAATGCAGCAACGTTGGCCAGTTGCTGAAAAACCTGCAGTTCAGCCTGGCCATGGAGAGCACGCTGATGGGCAATGTCCTGGACGACAAGCAGAAACCCGACGCGGCCGCACGGGCCTGGCTGAAAAACAACCCACAGGTGCTCGATACCTGGCTGGCTGGCGTCACCACCATTGATGGCAAGCCGGGTCTTGAAGCCGTCAAGGCCAAGCTCGCGCAATAACGCAGGCAAGCGGGCCGGCGGTTGCCGGCCTCACCGGCCGGCACTTTGTTCCCTCGCATGCGGACACTCACTACCATGCTGACAGACCACAAGATCCCCCTGGGCGAGTACATCGCGGCGTTCGTCGATTGGCTCACTCAACACGGGGCCTCGACGTTCGATGCCATCGCATCCACGCTCGAAGCGATCATTCATGGTTTCACCGCCGGCCTCACCTGGTTCAACCCCTACGTACTCACCGCACTGATCGCCGCGCTGGCGCACTTCATCCAACGCAAATGGGGACTCACGCTGTTCGTGGCGCTGTCGTTCCTGCTGATCCTCAATCTGGGGTACTGGCAGGAAACCATGGAGACCCTGGCGCAGGTGCTGTTCGCCACCCTGGTCTGCGTGATCATCGGCGTGCCGCTGGGCATCGTGGCCGCGCACAAACCCATGTTCTACACGATGATGCGCCCGGTCCTCGACCTGATGCAGACGGTACCGACCTTCGTCTACCTGATTCCCACGCTCACCCTGTTCGGGCTGGGCGTCGTGCCAGGCCTGATTTCCACGGTGGTGTTCGCCATCGCCGCGCCGATTCGCCTCACCTACCTGGGCATCCGCGACGTGCCGCAAGAGCTGATGGACGCCGGCAAGGCCTTCGGCTGCTCGCGACGCCAACTGCTGTCGCGCATCGAACTGCCGCACGCCATGCCGAGCATCGCCGCCGGTATCACTCAATGCATCATGCTGTCGCTGTCGATGGTGGTGATCGCCGCCCTGGTAGGCGCCGATGGCCTGGGCAAGCCGGTGGTCAACGCGCTGAACACCGCCGACATCGCCCTGGGCTTCGAAGCCGGTCTGGCCATCGTATTGCTGGCGATCATGCTGGACCGAATCTGCAAACAACCTGACGTGAAGATAGGGGGTGATGCATGAGCATTATTCGATTCGACAACGTCGATGTGATCTTCGCCAAGGATCCACGCGAAGCGCTGAAGCTGCTCGACCAGGGCCTGACCCGCAACGAGATCCTGAAAAAGACCGGGCAGATCGTGGGCGTGGAAAAAGCCAGCCTGGACGTCAACAAGGGCGAGATCTGCGTGTTGATGGGGCTGTCCGGGTCGGGCAAGTCAAGCCTGCTGCGCTGCATCAACGGGTTGAACACCGTGAGCCGCGGCAAGCTGTTCGTCGAGCATGAAGATCGCCAGATCGACATCGCCGCCTGCACACCTGCGGAACTGAAGATGATGCGCACCCAGCGCATCGCCATGGTGTTCCAGAAGTTCGCCCTGATGCCCTGGCTGACGGTGCGCGAGAACATCAGCTTTGGCCTGGAGATGCAGGGCCGTCCGGAAAAGGAACGGCGCAAGCTGGTCGACGAGAAGCTGGAGCTGGTGGGGCTGACCCAGTGGCGCAACAAGAAACCCGATGAGCTGTCCGGTGGCATGCAGCAGCGTGTGGGCCTGGCTCGGGCGCTGGCCATGGATGCCGACATCCTGCTGATGGACGAACCCTTTTCGGCGCTCGATCCATTGATCCGCCAAGGCCTGCAGGACGAGCTGCTGGAGCTGCAACGCAAGTTGAACAAGACCATCGTGTTCGTCAGCCATGACCTGGACGAGGCGCTCAAACTGGGCAGCCGTATCGCCATCATGAAAGACGGGCGGATCATTCAGTACAGCGTGCCCGAGGACATCGTGCTCAACCCGGCCGACGACTACGTGCGGACCTTCGTGGCTCACACCAATCCACTCAATGTGCTGTGCGGGCGCAGCCTGATGCGCACGCTGGACAAGTGCACGCGCGTCAATGGTTCGGTGTGCCTGGACCCAGGCGTGGATTCATGGCTGAACCTGGGCGCCGGCAACTCGCTGACCAGCGCACGTCAGGGCGATGCCGTGCTCGACCTGCAAGGCTGGGCACCGGGGCAAGCCATGGAAGGCCTGGGGCGGCGCCCGACGTTGGTCCATGCCGACATCGGCATGCGCGACGCCTTGCAGATCCGCTACCAGACCGGGCACAAACTGGTGCTGCAGGACAGCGACAAGCAGGTGGTAGGCATTCTCGGAGACACCGAGCTGTACCACGCCCTGCTGGGCAAGAACCTGGGCTGAGCTTCCCTCCGCTGGCCACACCCTGTGGGCGCCATCCCCTGTAGGAGCGGTCAGCGGCCGCGAAGGCCTCGCCGCATTCCCCCTGATCCACCGCGCCGTCCTTTTCGCGGCCACCGACCGCTCCTACACGACTGTTCGATTCCCTGTAGGAGCGGTCAGCGGCCGCGAAGGCCTCGCCGCATCCCCCCTGATCCACCGCGCCGCCCTTTTCGCGGCCACGGACCGCTCCTACACGACTGTACGATTCCCTGTAGGAGCGGTCAGCGGCCGCGAAGGCCTTGCCGCATTCCCCCTGATCCACCGCGCCGTCCTTTTCGCGGCCACCGACCGCTCCTACACGACTGTGCGATTCCCTGTAGGAGCGGTCAGCGGCCGCGAATGCATCACCGCAACCTACCTGACACCCCCCTCTCGAAGCCCATTGCCTTCCCCTTCCCAATCCTCTAAAACCACGCGCACATTCACCTGTCCTTTTTTATTGATTGATCGTTCAATAAAAATAAACTAGACTGGCTTCAGTCGGCTGTCACTCACTGCCCGTACTGCAGGCCCAAGGAGATTTGCCCAATGCCCAAGGTCGGTATGCAACCCATCCGCCGCCAACAGTTGATCGAAGCCACGCTCCAGGCGGTCGATCAGGTCGGCATGAGTGACGCCAGCATCGCTTTGATTGCCCGTCTGGCCGGTGTGTCGAACGGCATCATCAGTCACTACTTTCAGGACAAGAACGGCCTGATCGCGGCGACCATGCGCCACTTGATGAACGTTCTGATCGACAACGTCGCCACACGGCGACAAGCCTTGAACGACGACAGCGCCAGGGCGCACCTGCAGGTGATCATCGAAGGCAACTTCGACGCCAGCCAGGTCAACGCTCCGGCCATGAAGACTTGGCTGGCCTTCTGGGCCACCAGCATGCATCAGCCGTCTCTGCACAGGTTGCAGCGGATCAACGATCACCGCCTGTATTCCAACCTGTGCTGCCAGTTTCGCCGTGAATTGCCGGTGGAACAGGCACGCAACGCCGCACGCGGCCTGGCCGCCCTGATCGACGGTCTGTGGTTGCGCGGCGCGCTGTCGGGCGATGCCTTCGACACCGCCCAGGCTCACCGTATCGCCTGCGAATACATGGACATGCAACTGGCAAAACAGCAGCGCTGAAGCTTCGCGCCTCGCCTGCTGCCACCTTAACTGCACCGCGAGGATCTTATGGCCCGTTTCCCAACGCAAAAACTCTACATCGATGGCGGCTACGTGGACGCCAGCGGCAGCGGCACCTTCGATGCCGTCAACCCGGCCACCGGTGAGGTGCTGGCGCAGGTCCAGCGCGCCACTGCCCAGGACGTCGAGAAAGCCGTCGCCAGCGCCGAGAAAGGCCAGAAAGTCTGGGCCGCGATGACCGCCATGGAGCGCTCGCGAGTGCTGCGCAAAGCCGTCGACCTGCTGCGCGAACGCAACGACGAACTGGCCCTGCTGGAAACCCTGGACACCGGCAAGTCCTATTCGGAAACCCGCTACGTCGACATCGTGACCGGTGCCGACGTGCTGGAGTACTACGCCGGCCTGGTGCCCGCCATCGAAGGCGAACAGATCCCGCTGCGCGACACTTCCTTCGTCTACACCCGCCGCGAGCCCTTGGGCGTGACCGCCGGTATCGGCGCCTGGAACTACCCGATCCAGATCGCCTTGTGGAAGTCCGCACCGGCGCTGGCCGCCGGTAACGCGATGATCTTCAAGCCCAGCGAAGTCACCTCGCTGACCACGCTCAAGCTGGCCGAGATCTACACCGAAGCCGGTCTGCCCGATGGCGTGTTCAACGTGCTCACCGGCAGCGGCAGCGAAGTCGGTGCGTGGCTCACCGAGCATCCGCGTATCGAGAAGATCTCGTTTACCGGCGGCGTCAGCACCGGCAAGAAGGTCATGGCCAGCGCCTCGAGCTCTTCGCTCAAGGAAGTGACCATGGAACTGGGCGGCAAGTCGCCGCTGATCATTTTCGACGATGCCGACCTCGACAAGGCCGCCGACATCGCCATGATGGCCAACTTCTACAGCTCCGGCCAGGTGTGCACCAACGGCACCCGAGTGTTCGTGCCCAACGCGCTGAAGGCCCAGCTGGAAGCGAAGATCCTGGAACGTGTGCAGCGTATCCGCATCGGTAACCCTGAAGACGAGAACACCAATTTCGGTCCGCTGGTGAGCTTTGCCCACATGGAAAACGTGCTGGGCCACATCGCCAAGGGCAAGGCCGAAGGCGCGCGCCTGCTGTGCGGCGGCGAGCGGCTGAGCGAAGGTGAACTGGGCAAGGGTGCGTTCGTCGCCCCGACCGTGTTCACCGACTGCAGCGACGAGATGACCATCGTGCGTGAAGAAATCTTCGGCCCGGTGATGAGCATCCTCGGCTACGACAGCGAAGAAGAAGTGATCCGCCGCGCCAACGCCACCGAGATGGGCCTGGCTGCCGGTGTGGTCACCCGCGATCTGAACCGTGCGCACCGTGTGATCCATCAGCTCGAAGCAGGCATTTGCTGGATCAACGCCTGGGGCGAGTCCGACGCGAAGATGCCGGTGGGTGGCTACAAGCAATCCGGTGTGGGCCGCGAGAACGGTATCAGTTCGCTGGCGCAGTACACCCGGATCAAATCGGTACAGGTAGAACTGGGCGATTACGTTTCGGTGTTCTGACCCGGGACCGCAGCGCGCCGTTCGCGGCCGATGACCGCTCCTACAGGGTCATCAGCCCCACCGACCCATTTTTTCAAAGAGGGAACCTCCATGTCCCAGGAATTCGACTACATCATCATCGGCGCCGGTTCGGCCGGCAACACCTTGGCCACGCGCCTGACCGAAGATCCGGGCGTGACGGTCCTGCTGCTTGAAGCCGGCGGACCGGACTATCGTCTGGACTTCCGTACCCAGATGCCCGCCGCCCTCGCCTTTCCACTGCAGGGCCGCCGCTACAACTGGGCCTACGAGACCGAGCCCGAGCCGCACATGGACAACCGTCGCATGGAATGTGGCCGCGGCAAGGGCCTGGGTGGCTCTTCGCTGATCAATGGCATGTGCTACATCCGCGGCAACGCCATGGACTACGACGGCTGGGCCAAGCTGCCAGGCCTGGAAGACTGGAGCTACCTGGACTGCCTGCCGTATTTCCGCAAGGCCGAAACCCGTGACATCGGCCCCAACGATTACCACGGTGGCGAAGGTCCGGTCAGCGTCACCACGCCCAAGCCCGGCAACAACCCATTGTTCGCCGCCATGGTCGAAGCCGGTGTGCAAGCAGGCTTTCCGCGCACCGACGACCTCAACGGCTACCAGCAGGAAGGCTTCGGTCCCATGGACCGCACCGTGACGCCCAAGGGCCGACGCGCCAGCACCGCGCGCGGCTATCTGGACCAGGCCAAGCAACGCGACACCCTGACCATCGTCACTCACGCCCTGACCGACAAGATCGTCTTCGACGGCAAGCGCGCGGTTGGCGTCAGCTACCTGGTCGGTGACAGCGACGAGCGTATTCAGGCCCGCGCCCGCAAGGAAGTGCTGCTGTGCGGCGGCGCCATCGCCTCGCCACAGATTCTGCAGCGCTCCGGCGTCGGCCCGGCCGAGGTGCTCCACCCCCTGGGCATCGACGTCGTGCATGACTTGCCAGGCGTGGGTCAGAACCTGCAGGACCACCTGGAAATGTACCTGCAATACAGCTGCACCCAGCCGGTCTCGCTGTACCCGTCGCTGAAGTGGTGGAACCAGCCGCAGATCGGCGCCGAATGGATGTTTCTGGGCACCGGCATCGGCGCCAGCAACCAGTTCGAGGCCGGTGGTTTCATCCGCTCGCGCCCTGAGTTCGAATGGCCGAACATCCAGTACCACTTCCTCCCGGTGGCGATCAATTACAACGGCACCAAGGGCGTTCAGGAACACGGCTTCCAGGCTCACGTGGGCTCGATGCGCTCGCCGAGTCGCGGCCGCGTCAACGTCAAGTCGAAGAACCCGCGCGACTACCCGAGCATCCTGTTCAACTACATGGCCAGCGAGCAGGACTGGCAGGAGTTCCGCGACGGCATTCGCCTGACCCGCGAGATCATGCAGCAGCCGGCGCTGGACCAGTACCGCGGGCGTGAAATCAGCCCAGGCATCGAAGTGCAGACGGACGAGCAACTGGACCAGTTCATCCGCGAGCATGCCGAAACGGCTTATCACCCGTCGTGCTCGTGCAAGATGGGCACCGACGACATGGCCGTGGTCGATGGTCAGGGTCGCGTGCATGGCCTGCAAGGCTTGCGTGTGGTCGACGCTTCGATCATGCCGATCATCACCACCGGCAACCTGAACGCGCCGACCATCATGATCGCCGAGAAGATCGCCGACCGCATTCGTGGCCGCAAGCCCGAAGCGCGTTCGACCGCGGCCTACTATGTCGCCGGCGATGCGCCAGTACGCGGCAAGCCGATGCGCGAAGTGGGCGCGACCACCCGCGGCTGATCCGGATTTGCTCCGTGCCGGTGGCAGGCCTAAGCTGTGGGCCTGCCAGATTCCGGGTCGGTCTGCGGGCCCTTTGGCGGCCGCGTGCTGTTCCTACAGGACACTGTAATCCCCTGTAGGAGCGGCCTGCGGCCGCGAAAAGGCCAAGCGCCGACGCCCTCCAGAGGCCCGTCCATGTTCGATTTCACCGCCCCCCTGCAACAACGTTTCGCCGCCTTGCGCACCCGCGCCGAATTCTTCTCCCTGCGCCACGTGCGCCAATCCAGCCAGCACCTGGCCGTGCGCAAGAACATTGCCGAACCGCCGAGCCTGAATCTCGACGAAGGGGTGATGATCACCGTTCGAGTGAATGGCGTGGAAGCCTATGCCGCCACCGGCGACCTTTCCCTGCGGGGGTTGCAGCAGGCATTGACGCGTGCCGAACAGCAGGCAGGCGCGATCGCCGCCCATGCCCTGCTCGACCTGAATGAGCAACCCGTCAGCAGTGCGCGCAACGACTACCTCTCGCCTGACGTACAGGCTGCCTTTCCAACGCTCGCGCAGTGCTACCAACTGCTCAATGAAGAATCGGCCAGCGTGCCCGACGACTCCCGCCTGGTCAGCTGGTATGCCGGCCTGGGCGTCACCGATGTCGAACAGATCTACCTGAACAGTGCCGGCGCGCAGATCCGCCAGGCGCAGCGCTTCGTCTTTCCTGGCTTGAGCGTCACCGCTTTCGATGGCAACGACAGCCAGACCCGCAGCCTGGGCCGCGACAATTTCGGCCAGCAAGGCGGTGTCGACGTGATAGAGCGCTGCGGCATCGTTGGCGCGGCTCGCCAGGTCGCCGACCAGGCCCTGCAGTTGCTGCTGGCGCCCAACGCCCCACAGGGCCCGCGCGACCTGCTGCTGACGCCCGACCAGATGATGCTGCAGATTCACGAATCCATCGGCCACCCCTTGGAGCTGGACCGCATCCTGGGTGATGAGCGCAACTACGCGGGCACCAGCTTCGTCAAGGTCGAAGACTTCGGTCACCTGCAGTATGGCTCGCCGCTGCTCAATGTGACCTTCGACCCGGACATTCCCCACGAGCTGGCCAGTTATGCCCATGACGACGACGGCACTGCAGCGAGCAAGCAGTGGCTGATTCGCGATGGCGTACTGGTCCGGCCACTGGGCGGCGCGCTGTCGCAATACCGCAGCGGCATGGCGGGCGTGGCCAACAGCCGCGCCAGCAGCTGGAACCGGGCGCCGATCGACCGCATGGCCAACCTCAACATCGAACCGGGCGAGCACAGCCAGGCGCAATTGATCGCCGGCATCGAGCACGGCATCCTGATGTCCACCAACCGTTCCTGGTCGATCGACGATGCGCGCAACAAATTCCAGTTCGGCTGCGAATGGGGTCGGTTGATCGAGAACGGCGAACTCAAGGGCGTGGTCAAGAACCCCAACTATCGCGGTATTTCCGCGAGCTTCTGGAAAAAACTCAGCGCCGTGGGCGACGCCAGCACGCTGCAGGTGCTGGGCACGCCCAACTGCGGCAAGGGCGAGCCCAACCAGGTCATCCGTGTGGGGCACGCTTCGCCCAGTTGCGTGTTCAGCCAGATCGACGTTTTTGGAGGTGACGCATGAGCCATCACGCCGAGCATTTCCAGGCACTGGTGCAGTGGCTGCGCCAGGCTGCGGCCCCAACCCAGCGCTTCACCCTGAGCTACAACGCCGAGGCCTCGGATTTCATCCGTTTCAACCACGCCCGGGTACGCCAGGCGGGGCAGGTTGCCCAGGCCACGGTGTCGCTGAAGCTGATCGAAGACGGTCGTCAGGCCGAGCTGCAACTGACCTTGGCCGAGGACCTGGAGGTGGACCGGCAGCGTCTGACCCAGGCCCTGCACCAGTTGAGCCAGACGCTGCCGCTGCTGCAACCGGACCCCTACCTGCAACTCGACACCTCGCCGTGGCAGACCCGTCATGTCGACGACACGCCCTTGCCCGATGCGGGTCAGGTGGTCGAACAGATAGGTTCGGCGGCCAGCGGCCTGGACCTGGTCGGCATCTATGCCGCGGGCACGATCTGCCGCGGTTTCGCCAACAGCGACGGGGCCTGCGGTTGGCATCAGGCCAACAGTTTCAATTTCGATTTCAGCCTCTTCCATGCCAACGGCGAGGCAGTCAAGGCGAACTATGCCGGCCAGCAGTGGCAGGCACGCGCCTTCGCCGATCGCCTGGCCCAGGCCCGCGAGCAGCTGGAGCACCTGAGCCGACCGCCCAAGGTGCTGTTGCCGGGCGCGTATCGCGCCTACCTGGCGCCGGCGGCCCTGGATGAAATCATCGGCATGCTCGGCTGGGGCGGTTTCTCTGCACAAGCCATCGCCAGCAAGAACAGCCCCCTGCAACGGCTGTACGCCGGCGAGGCACGCTTGAGTGCGCAGGTGAGCTTCGAGGAGCGCATCAGCGGTTCGTTGACCCCGGCGTTTTCCCAGGAAGGCTATCCGCGCAAGGACCTCTCGCTGGTCAGCCACGGTTTGGCCGTCGAACGCCTGGTGGACTCGCGCAGCGCGGCCGAATACGGCCTGCAAGGCAACGGCGCGGACAACTCGGAAATGCCCGGCGCGCTGCAGATGGCCGCCGGCGACCTGCCTTTGGCCCAGGTGCTGCAACGCCTCGGCACCGGGCTGTACATCAGTAACCTGTGGTACCTGAACTACTCCGACATGCCAGCGGCGCGCATGACCGGGCTGACTCGGTTCGCCACTTTCTGGGTGGAAGATGGTCAGATCGTTGCACCGGTCCAGACCATGCGTTTCGACGACAGCGTCTACAGTGTCCTGGGTGACCAGTTGGAAACGTTGACAGTGGAGCGCGAGCTGATTCTGTCGACCAGCACCCACGGCGAGCGTCAGACCAGCTCCAGCCTGTTGCCGGGCGCGCTGGTCAAACGGTTGCTGTTGACGCTGTAGGAGCGGTCCGTGGCCGCGAAAAGGGCACCGCCATCGGCCTGACACACCTCGGCGACCCCTTCGCGGCCGATGACCGCTCCTACAGTAGGTTGCGGCATTGCGGTCACTGTAGGAGCGGCCCGTGGCCGCGAAAAGGGCGCCGCAGAGCGTCAGGTACACCGCGGCAACCCTTCGCGGCCGGTGACCGCTCCTACGACAGGTCGCGGCGACGCGGTAACCGTAGGAGCGGTCCGTGGCCGCGAAAGGTACACCGTAGAGTGTCAGGTACACCGCGGCGCACTTGTCGCGGCCGGTGACCGCTGCTACGGGGTTTGCCATGAACATTCGTCATCCACCTCAAACAACAAGAGGCCCCATGTCCACGCGCCCAACACTGGATCCCGCTACCGCTCGCTGGCTGCCCTGGGTCATCGCCATTGCCTTCTTCATGCAGGCCCTGGACGGCACCATCCTCAACACCGCGCTGCCGGCCATGGCCAGCGACCTGGCGGAAAACCCGTTGCGCATGCAATCGGTAATCATCGCCTACATGCTGACGGTCGCGCTGCTGATCCCCGCCTCAGGCTGGATTTCCGACCGCTTCGGCACGCGCAAGGTGTTCTTCAGCGCCATCATGCTGTTCAGCATCGGCTCGCTGCTGTGTGCACTGTCCCAGAGCCTGGCGATGCTGGTCGCGGCTCGGGTCATTCAAGGCCTGGGCGGTGCCCTGATGCTGCCGGTGGGCCGGCTGGTGGTGCTGCGCGCCTACCCGCGCTCGGAACTGGTGCGCATCCTCAGCTTCATCACCGTGCCTGCCTTGCTCGGCCCGCTGCTGGGGCCGACCCTGGGTGGCTGGATGGTCGAATGGCTGAGCTGGCACTGGATCTTTCTCATCAACCTGCCGGTGGGCGCACTGGGCTGCTGGGCGGTGTGGCACTTCGTGCCCGACCTGCGCGGCGCCGCACGCACGCGCTTCGATGGCATCGGCTTCGTGCTGTTCGGGGCGGCGATGGTACTCATCACCATCGCCATGGAGGGCCTGGGCGAGCTGCACTTGCCGCACCTGCGAGTGATGCTGCTGCTGTTCGTCGGCATGGCCTGCCTGGCCGCCTACTGGCTGCGGGCGGGGCAGATCGACAACCCGCTGTTCTCGCCGAACCTGTTTCGCACGCGCACCTTTGCCATCGGCATTCTCGGCAATCTGTTCGCCCGCCTGGGCAGCGGCGCCCTGCCGTTCATGGTGCCGTTGCTGCTGCAAGTGGCCCTGGGGCATTCGCCTTCGGAAGCCGGCATGAGCATGATTCCACTGGCGGCAGCCGCCATGGTTTCCAAGTCGTTTTCCCGGCCGATCATCGAACGCTTCGGCTATCGCATCGTGCTCACCGGCAACACCTTGCTGCTGGGCGTGTTGCTGGCCAGCCTCGGCCTGGTCTCGGAAACCACCCCCTACTGGTTGCTGTTGACCCAGCTGGGCTTGCTCGGCGCAGTCAACTCGCTGCAGTTCGCGGCGATGAACACCGTGACCCTGATCGATCTGGACGACGAAAGCGCCAGCAGTGGCAACGGTCTGCTCTCGGTGGTGGCGCAGCTCTCCCTCGGCCTGGGCGTGGCCTGCGCCGGTGCACTGCTGGGCGGATTCACCGCGTCCCTGGGCAACGAGGGTGTGGACACGGTGCTGGGTGCGTTCCAGGCCACGTTCCTGACCATCGGGTTGATGGCGATGCTGGCTGCCGGGATCTTCGTGCAACTGTCCGACAGCGATGGACGGCGCGCACCTCGTCAGGAACCTCCGGTGGAGCACTAAGCAGGCTTAGGGCGAAAGGCCACGGGGCTGATACACTGCGCGACATTTTGTTTTGCAGGCCCGTCCCGTGACCACCATTGCCACTGCTTTCAACACGCTGCCCCTGTCCGCCGCCATGCTGGCCAACCTGGAATCCCTCGGGTATGCCCAGATGACGCCGATCCAGGCGCAGAGCCTGCCGGTGATTCTCAAGGGCATGGACCTGATCGCCCAGGCCAAGACCGGCAGCGGCAAGACGGCCGCGTTCGGCATCGGCCTGCTGAACCCGATCAACCCGCGCTATTTCGGCTGCCAGGCGCTGATCATGTGCCCCACGCGCGAGCTGGCCGACCAGGTGGCCAAGGAAATCCGTCGCCTGGCCCGCGCCGAAGACAACATCAAGGTGCTGACCCTGTGCGGCGGCGTGTCGTTCGGCCCGCAGATCGCCTCGCTGGAACACGGCGCGCACATCATCGTCGGCACGCCGGGACGCATCCAGCAACACCTGCGCAAAGGTTCGCTGGTGCTCGACGGGCTCAACACGCTGGTGCTCGACGAAGCCGACCGCATGCTCGACATGGGCTTCTACGACTCTATCGCCGACATCATCGAGCAGACCCCGGAACGCCGGCAGACCTTGCTGTTCTCGGCCACCTACCCGGTCGGCATCAAGCAGCTGTCGTCCAAGTTCATGCGCGACCCCCAGCAGGTCAAGGCCGAGGCACTGCATGCCGACAGCCAGATCGAGCAGCGTTTCTACGAAATCTCGCCGGATGACCGCATGGCCGCCGTGGTGCGCGCCCTGGGCCACTTCCGCCCACAGTCGTGCGTTGCCTTCTGCTACACCAAGCAGCAATGCCAGGAAGTGGTCGATCACCTGACCAGCAAGGGGATCAGCGCCGTGGCGCTGCATGGCGACCTGGAACAGCGCGACCGCGACCAGGTTCTGGCAATGTTCGCCAACCGCAGTACGTCCGTGCTGGTGGCCACCGACGTGGCCGCCCGTGGCCTGGACATCGATGCCCTGGACATGGTGATCAACGTCGAGCTGGCGCGTGACTCGGAAATTCATATCCACCGCGTGGGCCGTACCGGTCGCGCCGGCGAGAAAGGCCTGGCCATCAGCTTCGTCGCTCCCGCCGAGGCGCACCGCGCCCAGGCCATCGAGCAACTGCAGAAGTCGCCGCTGGCCTGGGCCGAACTCGACAGCCTGACTTCCAAGGGCGGCGAGCCGCTGCTGCCGCCAATGAGCACCCTGTGCATCGGCGCCGGGCGCAAGGACAAGGTACGGCCGGGCGACATCCTCGGCGCGCTGACTGGCGATGCGGGCATTCCCGGTACCCAGGTCGGCAAGATCGCCATTTTCGATTTCCAGGCCTACGTGGCCGTGGAACGCGGGATCGCCAAGCAGGCGCTGCAGCGTCTGAACAGCGGCAAGATCAAGGGCCGTTCGCTGCGCGTGCGGATTCTCTGACCGCAGGCCAGGCCTCTTCGCGGGCAGAGGGCTCGCCGCCCGCCCCGCTCCCACAGGGTGATGTCCGAACGCTTAACCTTGTGGGAGCGAGGCTCTGCCCGCGAAGAGGCCTCCCCTGACACCCCCGATTCGAGAGGACCCAGCAGTGCGCTCTACCCCCGTCATCATCATCGGCGCCGGTGCCGCCGGCCTCATGTGCGCCTTAAGCGCTGCACAGCGAGGCCGCGAGGTACTGCTGATCGACCACGCCAACAAGCCGGGCAAGAAGATCCTCATGTCCGGCGGCGGTCGCTGCAACTTCACCAACATGTACACCGAACCGGCCAACTTCCTCTCGCAGAACCCGCACTTCTGCAAGTCTGCCCTGGCGCGCTATACCCAGTGGGATTTCATCGCCATGGTGGCCAAGCACGGCGTGCTCTACCACGAGAAGAAACTCGGCCAACTGTTCTGCGACAACAAGTCCAGTGACATCCTCGGCCTGCTGCTGGCCGAGTGCGAAAGCGCCGGCGTCGAGTTGCGTATGGACACCTCGGTGCAGTCCATCGAGAAAACCGCCGAAGGCTATCGTTTGCAGACTTCATTGGGCCTGCTGGCGTGCCAGTCGTTGGTGGTGGCCACTGGCGGGCTGTCGATTCCGACCCTGGGCGCGACCGGCTTCGGCTACCAGATCGCCCGCCAGTTCGGTCACAGTGTGCTGCCCACCCGCGCAGGGCTGGTGCCGTTCACCATCACCGACCAGCTCAAGGACATCTGCACCGAGTTGTCCGGCACCTCGGTGGATTGTGTGGCCAGCTGCAACGACCAGGCGTTTCGCGAGAACCTGCTGTTCACCCATCGCGGCCTGAGCGGGCCGGCGATCCTGCAGATTTCCTCGTTCTGGCAGCCCGGCGACACCGTCGAGATCAACCTGCTGCCCGATCACGATGCGTTGGCGTGGCTGCAGCAACAGCAGGCCGAGCGGCCCAATTCGGAGCTCAAGACCCTGCTGGGTGAAGTCTTCACCAAGAAAATGGCCAACCTGTTGGCCGAGCACTGGTTCGTGTCCAAGCCGATGAAGCAGTACACCCCGGCCGAGCTGCAGACGGTAGCGAACGCACTGGGCGCCTGGCAGTTGGTGCCGGCCGGCACCGAAGGCTATCGCACCGCCGAGGTGACCCTGGGCGGCGTCGATACCCGCGAGGTGTCGTCCAAGACCCTGGAATCGCTGAAGAGCCCAGGGTTGTATTTCATCGGCGAGGTGCTCGATGTCAGCGGGCATCTGGGCGGCTTCAATTTCCAGTGGGCGTGGGCCTCCGGATACGCAGCCGCGCAGTACGTGTAGCACGCCGGGGATCTGCGACGCTGCCGGACGCGGCTCGCGCCGCTGCTACAGAGTCCCCACACTCTCTCGATCCGCCACCGCCCCTGTAGCAGCGGCGCAAGCCGCGTCAGGGGCCGCCGCGCAGTATCGGGCGTGCGCCGACAATGGTAGATTGACGCCGTTCATCAGTTCCCTCGCCTACAGGTCGACTCCTTCTTCATGGCATCCAGGTCGTTCCGTCAATCGATGCGCCGCTTGTGGGCGCTGGACAAATTCAGCTACAGCGTACGGGTGTTCATCGCGCTGTCCGGCAGCATGGCGCTGTGCTGGTACGAAAACGAGATGCGCCTGCTGGTGCCACTGTTCCTGGGCATCATCGCCTGCGCCCTGGCTGAAACCGACGACAACTGGCAAGGCCGCATCCGCGCCCTGGCAGCCACCCTGTCGTGCTTCACCGTCGCCGCTTTCGCCGTTGAACTGTTGTTCCCCTACCCCTACATCTTCGTCACGGCCCTGGCCGTGGCCAGCTTCGCCCTGACCATGCTCGGCGCGCTCGGCGAGCGCTACGGTGCCATCGCCTACGCCACCCTGATCCTCTCGGTCTACACCATGATCGGCGTCGACCAGCGTGGCGGCGAAGTCAGCAACCTGTGGCGCGAGCCGGTGCTGCTGGTGGCCGGCGCCGCCTGGTATGGCCTGCTGTCGGTGCTGTGGCAGGTGCTGTTTTCCAACCAGCCGGTGCAACAGGCCCTGGCGCGGCTGTTCAGCGAGCTGGGGCAGTACCTCAAGCTCAAGTCGAGCCTGTTCGAACCGATCCGCCAGCTGGACGTGGAAGCCCGCCGCCTGGAGCTCGCCAAGCAGAACGGTCGGGTCGTGGCCGCGCTCAACGCGGCCAAGGAAATCATCCTGCACCGAGTCGGCAACGGCCGTCCCGGCTCCAAGGTCAGCCGCTACCTGAAGCTGTACTTCCTGGCCCAGGACATCCACGAGCGCGCCAGTTCCTCGCACTACCCCTACAACGCATTGGCCGACGCCTTCTTCCACAGTGATGTGCTGTTTCGCTGTCAGCGCCTGCTGCGCCAGCAGGGCGTGGCCTGCCAGCGGCTGGGCGAGTCGATCCAGTTGCGCCAGCCGTTCATCTACGACGACAGCTTCGCCGAGGCCTTGAGCGACCTGCACGCTTCGCTCGAACACCTGCGGATCCAGAGCAACCCGGCCTGGCGCGGCCTGTTGCGGTCGCTGCGCGCGCTGGCGGCCAACCTCGGCACCCTCGACCGCCTGCTCAGCGACGCCGGCAATCCCGACCGCCTGGCCGATGCCCGCGACAGCAGCCTGCTGGACCGCTCGCCGCACACTCTGAAAGACTTCTGGGGCCGCATCCGGCAGAACCTCACGCCCACCTCGCTGCTTTTCCGCCATGCCCTGCGCCTGCCCCTGGCACTGGTGATCTGCTACGCCATGGTCCACCTGATCCACCCCAGCCAGGGCTACTGGATCATGCTGACGACCTTGTTCGTGTGCCAGCCCAGCTACGGCGCCACCCGGCGCAAGCTGGGCCAGCGGATCATCGGCACCGCCATCGGCCTGACCGTGGGCTGGGCGCTGTTCGACCTGTTCCCCAGCCCCATCGTGCAGTCGCTGTTCGCCATCGGCGCCGGCCTGGTGTTCTTCGTCAACCGCACCACGCGCTACACCCTGGCAACCGCCGCCATCACCTTGATGGTGCTGTTCTGCTTCAACCAGACGGGCGACGGCTACGGGCTGTTCCTGCCACGGCTGTTCGACACCCTGCTCGGCAGCCTGATCGCCGGCCTGGCGGTGTTCCTGTTCCTGCCCGACTGGCAGGGTCGCAAGCTGAACAAGGTGCTGGCCAACACCTTGACCTGCAACAGCATCTACCTGCGCCAGATCATGCAGCAATACGCCAACGGCAAGAGCGACGACCTCGCCTATCGCCTGGCACGGCGCAACGCCCACAATGCCGACGCTGCGCTTTCCACCACCTTGGCCAACATGCTCATGGAGCCCGGCCACTTCCGCAAGGAAGCCGACGTCGGCTTCCGCTTCCTGGTGCTGTCGCACACCCTGCTCAGCTACCTGTCCGGGCTGGGTGCCCACCGTGGCACCGAGTTGCCGGCCGAAGCGCGCGAACAATTGATCGGGGGGGCCGGCGAAAGCCTGGCGCGCAGCATCGACGAAATTGCCACGGGCCTCGCCACGCGTGTGCCGGTGCAGGTGCAGAGCGACAGCGAGGAAGCGCTGGCCGACGAACTGGAACAGATGCCCGAGGAGATCGACGAAGGCCAGCGTCTGATGCAGACCCAACTGGCGCTGATCTGTCGGCAGCTGGGGCCACTGCGCACCCTGGCCGCGCACTTGATCAAAGGCCCGACCGCAGCTGCCGCCAGCTAGCGGCGCAACCGAAACCTTGAACGAGGTAACCATGGCCATCGAATGGATGTGCATGCACCACAGCGAGCTGGATGTGCACCAGCTGTACGAAATCCTGCGCCTGCGCAGCGAAGTCTTCGTGGTCGAGCAGCAATGCCCCTATCAGGATGTCGATGGGCAGGACCTGTACGCCGACACCTGTCACCTGCTGGCTTGGAGCGAGGGCCGCCTGGTGGCCTACCTGCGCCTGCTCGACCCTTCCACACAGAGCGGTGACGTGGTGATCGGCCGAGTGATCACTGCCCCATCTGCGCGCGGTACCGGCCTGGGCCACGCGCTGCTGGCCAACGCTCTGGAGCACGCCGCGCGGCGCTGGCCGCAAATGCCGATAAAGCTATCGGCCCAGGCTCATCTGCAAGGCTATTACGGCCGCTACGGCTTCATTGCCCACGGCCAGGAATACCTGGAGGACAACATTGCGCACATCGCCATGTACCGGCGCGTCGAGGCTCAGGGGTAACCGAGTACCTGACGGATCTGCCCCAGGTTCTGGCCGATCCATTCACGGTCGATCGCCCCCCACTGCCTGATCACGTAGCGACCGATGTGGTTGCGCTCGCCATCCTGCTGCTCGAATTCGCAGGCGATGTCCAGGTCGGCCAGCGCCGCAATGGTGTCCTGGGCCGTGCGCCGGGGCATCCCGGTAGCCTCGATGAGGGCCGGCACAGTGGCCGCCTGGCCACTGTCGATCAGCCAGGCCACGTAGAGCCGGCGATAGAAACTGCTGCGGGTCTTGCTGACTTGCATGGGAATATCCTTCACGGCGGCGGGGGCAGATCACGGTAGGTCAGGTAGACACGCAGGTCGAATTCCAACTGTTGATAACCGGGCAGCATGTGTTCGCACAGCTGGTAGAACGCCTTGTTGTGGTCGCTCTCGCGGAAATGCGCCAGCTCATGCACCACGATCATCTGCAGAAACTGCGGCGCCGCGTCCTTGAACAGCGAAGCGATGCGGATTTCCTTCTTGGCCTTGAGCTTGCCGCCCTGAACCCGCGAAACCGCGGTGTGCAGGCCCAGTGCGCGATGCGTCAGGTCCAGGCGGTTGTCGAACAGCACCTTGTCGATGGCCGGCGCGTTGCGCAGGTACTCCTGCTTCAGGGCCATGGCATAGTTGTACAGCGCCTTGTCGCTCTGCACGGCGTGGCGATCCGGATAGCGCTGGCTCAGGTAGCCCGCCAGCTGTCCGCGCGCGATCAGTTGCCGGACCTGCTCCTGCAGTGCGGGTGGGTAGGCTTGCAGGTACTTCAGCGCGGTCATGGTGCCTGTTTCGACTTGAGAAAGGTGTCCAGTGTAACGCCTGCGCGGCGCTGGCGTCACACCGCTGCCGGCTGCACGCCCGCGCTGACCAGCGGAAAGTCGCTGGCGGCCTGCGCCGTCAATGGCCGGGCGATCACGAAGCCCTGGATCCACTCGCAACCGGCGGCGCGCAGCCACTGACATTGCTCGGCGGTTTCCACCCCCTCGGCGATCACCGTGATGTCGAACGCGTTGCAGGCCTGGATAACACTGCGCGCGAACACGCCATCGGGCTTGGAGTCGGGCAGTCGAGCGATCAGGTGACGGTCCAGCTTGAGCGTGTCGATGGGCAAGTCGCGCAGCAGTTTCAGCGAGCACGGGCCGGTACCGAAATCATCCAGGGCGATACGCACACCGAGGTTGCGCAGCTGCTGCAACTGCGCTGTTGCCTGGGGCAGGTTGTGCATCAGCGAGCACTCCACTACCTCCACCTCGAGCTGACGCGGGCGCAACCCATGCAAGGCAATCGCGCGTTGCAGTTCGGCCACCAGGTTGGGCATGGCGAACTGGGCATTGCTCAGGCTGATGCTGAGCACCAGTTCGGCGGGAAAACGGCTGGACCAGGCGCGGCGCTGGGCGGCGCCTTCGGTGTAGATCCAGCTCGCCAGGCGACTGATCAGTCGCGCCTGTTCGAGCAAGGGAATGAACAGCCCCGGCTGTACGTCGCCGACGCTGGGATGACACCAGCGCAACAGCGCCTCGAAACCGCGCAGACGCCCATCGAGCAGGGACACCTGGGGCTGGTAGACCAAACTGAAATCACGGTTCTCGATGGCTTCACCGACACTGGTTTCCAGCAGCAGACGCGAGCGCGCGCGACCGTTCAAATCCTGATCGTAATAGCGGTATTGCTGGCGACCGGCCTGCTTGGCGGCATACATGGCGATATCGGCAGCGCGCAGCAGGCTGTCCAGATTGGTGCCACATTCGGGGTAGGTGGCAATGCCGATGCTGACGCCCAGGCTGATGTCCACGCCATCCACGGTCTGCTCGATGGCGATGCGTTCCATGAGCTTTTCGGCCACCTTGGCGGCCTGCTCGGGGTAGTCGAGGTTGTCCAGCAGCGCAGTGAATTCGTCGCCACCCATGCGCGCCACCACGTCGAAGGGCCGCAGCACCGCTTTGAGCTGTTCGGCCACCCAGCGCAGGGCCCTGTCCCCAGCGTCGTGACCATGGCTGTCGTTGATACGCTTGAAGCCGTCCAGATCCAGATACAGCAGCGCCTGAGCCTTTTCCGCACGCTCGTTGCGCACCAGCGCGCTCTCCACGGCCTGATAGAAACCGCGGCGGTTGAGCAGCCCGGTCAGCGGGTCGGTCACCGCCTGGTATTCCAACTGCTGGTGCAGGCTGCGCACCACCGACATGTCGAGGATCGTCACCACCATGGCGCGCTGCTCGCCGGGCAACGGCGCGCACGACAGAGCCACCGGCAACTGCTGGCCGTTGGCCGTGCGCAGCAGCGCATCATGCACCCGGTAGGTATTGCGCGTGCTGTAGGCGCGGTAGAAGTCGGACTCGGACCATTCGGGAATCTGCGGCTTGTGCAGGTAATCCGCCAGCACGCCGCGCTGCAGTTGCTCGACCGTGGCGCCCAGCAGGCGCGAGATGGCCGGATTGGCGAAGGTGATCAGACCGTGCTCGTTGACCACCAGAATGCCCTCACCGGCATTTTCCAGCACCGAGGCATTGAAGGCGCGGGCCGCTTCCAGGTCACGGCTCAAACGCTGCAGGTCACGCCGGTTGCGCTGCTGTTCGAGCAACGCCTGGACCTTGGGCCGCAGGATCTGCGGGTCGAACGGTTTGAACAGATAGTCCACCGCCCCTGTGGCGTAGCCCTTGAGCACGGAAGCCTGCGACTGCTCGTTGGCAGTCAGGAAGATGATCGGGGTCAGGCGCGTGCGCTGGCTGCCGCGCATCAGACGAGCCACTTCGAAACCGTCCATACCCGGCATCTGCACGTCGAGCAGCACCAGATCGACCTCATGCTCTAGCAGTTTGCCCAGCGCTTCGACACCGGAAGCTGCGGTCACCACCTGCCAGTCCTGGCGCTCGAGCAGGGCTCTCATGCTCAGCAGGTTTTCCGGATAATCGTCGACCACCAACAACGTGGAACCACCGTCAACGGACGGATCAGGGGCGCATTCCATGCTAATACTCGTTCAGACGTGCTGAATCCGGATTCGCCCGGAAACTTCTTGCGTTACTTTAGACGGGCTCGGCACAAAGCTGTAGGACAATTTCCCACGGTTTGCGTCACGAATGAGCACTCGCCGATGGACGGCGCGCCCTGCTCAAAAGGCAGTACCCTGCCCAGAACACCGCGCCAGAACGAAAAAACCCGCCAACAGGCGGGTTTTTCGACAGCGGTAAGGCTTAGTTGACCTTGGCGTTCAACTCGCCGCTGGCATAGCGCTGGAACATGCCTTCCAGGGAGATCGGCTTGATCTTCGAGGCGTTGCCGGCGGTGCCGAATGCTTCGTAGCGGGCGATGCAGACGTCACGCATGGCTTTCACGGTTTCGGCGAAATATTTGCGCGGGTCGAACTCGGCCGGGTTCTGCGCCATGAAACGGCGGATCGCACCGGTGGAGGCCAGGCGCAGGTCAGTGTCGATGTTGACCTTGCGCACGCCGTACTTGATACCTTCGACGATTTCCTCGACCGGCACGCCGTAGGTTTCCTTGATGGCGCCGCCGTACTCGTTGATGATCGCCAGCCATTCCTGCGGCACCGACGAGGAGCCGTGCATCACCAGGTGAGTGTTGGGAATGCGCGCATGGATCGCCTTGATGCGGTCGATCGCCAGGATGTCGCCGGTAGGCGGCTTGGTGAACTTGTAGGCGCCGTGGCTGGTGCCGATGGCGATGGCCAGGGCGTCGACCTGGGTCTTGGCGACGAAATCGGCCGCCTCTTCCGGGTCGGTGAGCATCTGGCTGTGATCCAGGATGCCTTCGGCGCCCACGCCGTCTTCTTCACCGGCCTGACCGGTTTCCAGCGAACCCAGGCAGCCCAGCTCGCCCTCTACCGACACACCGCAGGCGTGGGCGAAGGAAACGGTCTGCGAAGTCACGCGCACGTTGTAGTCGTAGTCGGTAGGGGTCTTGCCGTCGACGCCCAGCGAGCCGTCCATCATCACCGAGCTGAAGCCCAGCTGGATCGAACGCTGGCAGATGTCGGGGCTGGTGCCGTGGTCCTGGTGCATGCACACCGGGATGTGCGGGAATTCTTCGATCGCCGCCAGGATCAAGTGGCGCAGGAACGGCGCACCGGCGTATTTGCGGGCGCCGGCCGAAGCCTGGACGATGACCGGGGAATCGGTCTTGTCGGCCGCTTCCATGATGGCGCGCATCTGCTCGAGGTTGTTGACGTTGAAAGCTGGTACGCCGTAGCCGAATTCGGCGGCGTGATCCAGCATCTGACGCATGCTGATAAGTGCCATTGTCTTGTGTCTCCCGGTTCAGGGTCGTTGATCGTTGCAGCTCGCCGCATCGGCGGCCGCTCTTGAAGTAATGCCTATCATCGGTCTGGCGCAGTGGGCCCAGCCGTCACGGAGCCTTGCAGCCCCGGCCAATCAAATCGTCGGTGGCGACCCAGTACACCAGGCCTTCGTCACCTTTCTTGTGGAACGCCAGCACACCATCGCTGAACAGCTCGCCCTCGGCGCCGGCCTGGGGCGTCAAGGCGTACTGCTTGTCGCTGCCGGCGAGGCGCACCTGCATCGCGCTCTTGTCGGCGACACTGTACCGCCATTGCACCTCGACCTGGCTGTCGCACTGCCAGCGTGTCCAGTCGGGGGACACCGGCATCGGCTTATCCAGGTAGGCGCAGCCAGAAAGCAGCGCCATTGCCATTATTGCCAAACCGCCTTTCATTCATATACCTCTGGGCACTGGCTCACGCGCCGCAATCCTGTGCCGTGTTCCGGGCACCGGCCGGCGCACCAGTGGCGTTGGTCTGCACCCGTTGATCGTCCTGAGTCGTGGGCGTCACCACAGACACCGGGCTGAACACTTCACAGGCGCTGCCGGCGCCTGAACTCATGCAACCGCTGGACAGCGCCGCTGCCAGCAGGGTGGCCAAACCGAATGTCGCGGAACCGATCTTCATGGTGAACTCCTTGTGCCGCAGGCACAGATAATCTTGGTGCCAAAGGCAGTGATAATCGTGAAACTCACCACAGAAGACCCCTGGCAAGCGCCATTGGTTGCCCTCACGGACAACCCGGTGCCTGCGCCTGCTGTTCCGGCTCGTAGCGCTCCAGAGCCTCAGGCCCCATGCGCTTGCCGACCACTGGGATGCTTTCGGCCTGCCACTGCGACTGCGAACAGCCGCCACGGATCGCCGCCGGACCGTCGTCGACCGATGTTGCCGGCGCACCGGAACAGCCGGCCAGCAGGCCGATCAGCAACGCCAGGGTGGGTGCCTTGAGCATCCGCTTCTCCTCGAGCCTCAAAGGACGTCAGGCCTTGGCCCGCTGTTCCAGCATTTCCACGGCCGGCAGCACCTTGCCCTCGACGAACTCGAGGAACGCACCGCCGCCAGTCGAGATGTAGGAGATGTCGCCAGCGACGCCGTACTTGTCGATGGCCGCCAGGGTATCGCCGCCACCGGCAATGGAAAAGGCCGGGCTCTGCGCGATCGCCTTGGCCAATACCTGGGTGCCGTTGCTGAACTGATCGAACTCGAACACCCCTACCGGGCCGTTCCACAGAATGGTCTTGGACGACTTGAGCAGCTCGGCAAAGTGCTCGGCGGTCTGTGGACCGATGTCGAGGATCATGTCGTCATCGGCTACGTCGGCAATGAGCTTGACCGTGGCTTCGGCGCTTTCGGCGAACTCCTTGGCCACCACCACATCGACCGGCAGCGGCACGCTGACTTTGGCCGCGATGGCGCGCGCCGTGTCGAGCAGGTCAGGCTCGTACAGCGACTTGCCAACCTTGTGCCCGGCTGCGGCCAGGAAGGTGTTGGCAATGCCACCGCCCACGATCAGCTGGTCGCAGATGCCGCTGAGGCTATTGAGCACGTCCAGCTTGGTCGAGACCTTGGAGCCGGCAACGATGGCGGCCATCGGCTTGGCCGGGGCGCCCAGTGCCTTGCCCAGCGCTTCAAGCTCTGCGGACAGCAGCGGGCCGGCTGCGGCCACCTTGGCGAACTTGGCCACGCCGTGGGTAGAGCCTTCGGCGCGGTGCGCAGTGCCGAATGCGTCCATCACGAACACGTCGCACAGCGCCGCGTAGCGTTGAGCCAGCTCGTCGGCGTTCTTTTTCTCGCCCTTGTTGAAGCGCACGTTCTCGAACAGCACCACATCACCCGCCTCGACCTGGACGCCGTCCAGGTAGTCGGCGACCAGCGGCACGTCGCGGCCCAAGGCCTTGCTCAGGTACTCGGCCACCGGCTTGAGGCTGTTCTCGGCAGAGAATTCGCCTTCGGTGGGCCGGCCCAGGTGCGAGCAGACCATTACCGCCGCGCCCTTCCCCAGGGCCAGCTTGATGGTGGGCAACGAGGCGAGGATGCGCGCGTCGCTGGTTACCTTGCCATCCTTGACGGGTACGTTGAGGTCTTCGCGAATCAGTACGCGCTTACCTTGCAGGTCGAGGTCGGTCATCTTCAACACGGTCATTGCGTTCAGTCCTTTCAAGCTCGTTTGGAATTGTTCATGACGCGCAGGTAATGCCCCGCAACGTCGAGCATTCGATTGGCAAAACCCCATTCGTTGTCGAACCAGGCCAGCAGGTTCACCAGGCGCGGGCCGGAAACGCGGGTCTGGCTGGCATCGACGATGGCCGAATGAGGGTCGTGGTTGAAATCACAACTGGCGTGCGGCAACTCAGTGTAGGCCAGCAGCCCCTGCAACGGACCACTGCACGCTGCTTCGTAGAGAATCCGGTTGACCTCCACGGCACAGGTGTCGCGCGCCATCTGCAGGGTAATGTCCAGGCATGACACGTTGACGGTCGGCACGCGCACTGCTTTGGCCTGGATTCGACCGGCAAGTTCCGGCAGCAGCCGTTCGATGCCACGGGCCAGGCCGGTGGAAACCGGAATGACCGACTGGAATGCCGAGCGCGTTCGACGCAGGTCTTCGTGGTGGTAGGCGTCGATCACCGGCTGGTCGTTCATGGCCGAGTGAATGGTGGTGATGGACACGTATTCCAGGCCGATGGCCTGATCCAGCAGGCGCAACAGTGGCACGCCGCAATTGGTGGTGCAGGACGCGTTGGAAACCAGCCGTTCGCGTCCGCTGAGGCAATCCTGATTGATACCGAACACGATGGTGGCATCGACGTCGGCTTCGCTGGCCATGGGCTGGGAAAACAGCACGGCCGGTGCGCCGGCGGCCAGGAAACGCTGGCCGTCGCCGCGGGTGTTGTAGGCCCCGGAGCATTCGAGCACCAGGTCGATGTCGAGCGCGGCCCAGTCGATCGCTTCGGGCGTGGCACTGCGGGTGACGCGTATGAGTTGACCGTTGATCAACAGGTGGTCGGCATCCACCGTGACTTCACCGGGAAAGCGGCCGTGGGTCGAATCGAAGCGCGTGAGGTACTCGATGCTGGCCATGTCGGCCAGGTCGTTGATCGCCACCACCTCGAACTCGGCCTGCGCACCGCGCTCGCACAACGCACGCAGCACGCAGCGACCGATGCGGCCGTAACCGTTGAGAGCGACTCTGTAGGGGCGTGGAGAAGACATGAGCAAGTACGCCTGGAATTATTATGAGCATCCGAGGACCACCCGTAGGAGCGGTCCGTGGCCGCGAAAGCCTCGCCGCGGTACACCTGACACACCGCAGCACGCCCTTCGCGGCCCATGACCGCTCCTACGCGGGTGTGGATCAGTCTTCGAGCAATTCTTCGGCGGTGGCCAGGATATTCTCCAGGGTGAAACCGAACTCTTCGAACAAGGCGGGCGCCGGTGCCGACTCGCCAAAGCTGGTCATGCCGATCACGCGGCCTTCCAGGCCCACGTACTTGTACCAGTAGTCGGCATGCGCCGCCTCGATGGCGATGCGCGCGCTGACCTGCAGCGGCAACACCGACTGCTTGTAGCCTGCGTCCTGCGCGTCGAACACGCTGGTGCACGGCATCGACACGACGCGCACGTTGCGGCCCTGCTCGGTGAGTTTGTCGAATGCCTTCACCGCCAGACCAACCTCGGAACCGGTGGCAATCAGGATCAACTCAGGCTCGCCAGCACAATCCTTGAGCACATAGCCGCCACGGGTGATATCGGCCAGTTGGGCCTGGTCGCGGGTCTGGTGATCGAGGTTCTGACGCGAGAAGATCAGCGCCGATGGACCGTCGTTGCGCTCCAGGGCGAATTTCCATGCTACCGCCGACTCGACCGCATCGGCAGGACGCCAGGTGTCGAGGTTCGGGGTGCAGCGCAGGCTGGCCAGCTGTTCGATCGGCTGGTGGGTCGGGCCATCTTCGCCCAGACCGATGGAGTCGTGGGTGAATACGTAGATCACGCGCTTCTTCATCAGCGCCGACATGCGTACCGCGTTGCGTGCGTATTCCATGAAGATCAGGAAGGTCGCGCCGTACGGCACGAAGCCGCCATGCAGGGCGATGCCGTTCATGATCGCGCTCATGCCGAATTCGCGTACGCCATAATAGATGTAGTTGCCGGCGGCGTCATCTGCTTCGACACCCTTGCAGCCTTTCCACAGGGTCAGGTTGGAACCGGCCAGGTCGGCCGAGCCACCGAGAATTTCCGGCAGCAATGGGCCAAAGGCGTTCAAGGCGTTCTGGCTGGCCTTGCGGCTGGCGATGGTCTCGCCCTTGGCGGCCACTTCGGCGATGTAGGCGCTGGCCTTTTCGGAGAAATCGGCTGGCAGCTCACCGCTCATGCGCCGCACGAATTCATTGGCCAGTTCGGGGTAGGCGGCGGAATAGGCAGCGAAGCGCTGGTTCCACTCGGCTTCCACGGCAACGCCGGCTTCCTTGGCGTCCCATTCCTTGTAGATGTCGGCCGGGATTTCGAACGGGCCGTGGTTCCACTTCAGCGCGGCGCGGGTCAAAGCGATCTCTTCGGCACCCAGTGGCGCGCCGTGGCAGTCTTCCTTGCCCTGCTTGTTCGGCGAGCCAAAGCCGATGGTGGTCTTGCAGCAGATCAGGGTGGGCTGCTCGCTCTTGCGTGCGGTCTCGATGGCGGTCTTGATTTCGTCCGCATCGTGGCCGTCGACGTTGCGAATCACTTGCCAGCCGTAGGCTTCGAAGCGTTTCGGCGTGTCGTCGGTGAACCAGCCCTCGACTTCGCCGTCGATGGAGATGCCGTTGTCATCGTAGAAAGCGATCAGCTTGCCCAGGCCCAGGGTGCCGGCCAGCGCGCTCACTTCGTGGGAGATGCCTTCCATCATGCAGCCGTCGCCGAGGAACACATAGGTGTTGTGATCGACGATCTTGTGGCTGTCGCGGTTGAACTGCGCCGCCAGCACTTTTTCTGCAATGGCGAAACCGACGGCGTTGGCCAGGCCCTGACCCAGTGGGCCGGTGGTGGTTTCCACGCCTGGGGTGTAGCCGTACTCGGGGTGGCCCGGGGTGCGGCTGTGCAGCTGGCGGAAATTCTTCAGGTCCTCGATGCCCAGGTCGTAGCCGGTGAGGTGCAGCAGCGAATAGACCAGCATCGAGCCGTGGCCGTTGGACATGACGAAACGGTCGCGGTTGGCGAACGCCGGGTTGGCCGGGTTGTGCTTGAGGAAGTCACGCCACAGCACTTCGGCGATATCCGCCATGCCCATGGGGGCACCTGGGTGGCCGCTGTTGGCTTTTTGCACGGCATCCATGCTCAGTGCACGAATGGCATTGGCGCGCTCACGACGGCTGGGCATCGCATGTCTCCTGGGGTCTGTGTAGGCAGGGATACAACAAAGAACGACATTTTCCCCCACCGGCAGGGGGTTGGGCAATCGGACATTTGCCCCAGCGGGCAAATGCACGGCCGCACCAGCTGCGAACCAATATCAAAACTTTTTGATATTGGTCTTGCGAGGCTGCGCATCGCTCACTAGACTGCCGAACCTATGAACCTGCGCGCCCCTGCTTTCGACCATCAGGCAAGTGACGATCTGGCGGCCCTGTGCAAGGCCGGCGGCGATCCACTGCGCCTCAACGTGCTGCGCGCGCTGGCCAGCGATTCGTTCGGCGTGCTGGAGCTGGCGCAGATCTTCGCAGTGGGCCAGTCGGGCATGAGCCATCACCTCAAGGTGCTCGCCCAGGCCGACCTGGTGGCTACCCGCCGCGAGGGCAACGCGATTTTCTACCGCCGCGCCCTGCCCAACGCTCGCGCGCTGGGCGGGCGCCTGCACAGCGCCTTGCTCGAAGAGGTCGACGCGTTGAGCCTGCCGGCCGAGGCCCAGGTGCGCATGGCCGTGGTGCAGCGCCAGCGCGCGGCGGCCAGCGAAGATTTCTTCTCGCGCATGGAAGAAAAATTCCGCGCCCAGCAGGACCTCATCGCCGGCTTGCCGCAGTACCGCGAAAGCCTGCTGGCCCTGCTCGACAAACTTAGCTTCGCCAGCCAGGCCAGCGCCTTGGAAGTGGGCCCTGGCGACGGCGGCTTCTTGCCCGAGCTGGCGCGGCGCTTTGCTCAGGTCACGGCGCAGGACAACAGCCCGGCCATGCTCGAACTGGCGCGTCAGGTCTGCCTGCGCGAGCGGTTGGGCAACGTGCGCCTGGAGCTGGTCGATGCCTTGGCACCCACCAGCCTGCGCGCCGACTGCGTGGTGCTGAACATGGTCCTGCACCACTTCAGCGACCCGCAGCAGGCCCTCGGTCATCTGGCCCAGCGCGTGCAACCGGGTGGCAGTCTTTTGGTCACAGAATTGTGCAGCCACAACCAGAGTTGGGCCAAGGAGGCCTGCGGTGATCTCTGGTTGGGTTTCGAACAGGAAGATCTGGCCCGTTGGGCCACCGCTGCGGGGCTTGTACCCGGAGAGAGCCTCTACGTGGGCTTACGTAATGGTTTCCAGATTCAGGTCCGACATTTCTCGCGGCCGGCTGGCGACACTCACCATCGGTCAATTTAGGAAACCGTCGAGATGAGCGAATACTCCCTTTTCACCTCCGAGTCCGTCTCTGAAGGACACCCGGACAAGATCGCCGACCAGATTTCCGACGCGGTGCTGGACGCCATCATCACCCAGGACAAGTTCGCCCGCGTGGCTTGCGAAACCCTGGTCAAGACCGGCGTGGCGATCATCGCCGGCGAAGTCAGCACGTCGGCCTGGGTCGACTTGGAAGACATCGTGCGCAAGGTCATCGTCGACATCGGCTACAACAGCTCCGATGTCGGCTTCGACGGCGCCACCTGTGCGGTCATGAACATCATCGGCAAGCAGTCGGTGGACATCGCCCAGGGCGTGGACCGCAGCAGGCCGGAAGATCAGGGCGCAGGCGACCAGGGCCTGATGTTCGGCTATGCCAGCAACGAAACCGACGTGTTGATGCCCGCGCCGATCTGCTTCTCGCATCGCCTGGTCGAGCGCCAGGCCGAAGCGCGCAAGTCCGGCCTGCTGCCGTGGCTGCGCCCCGATGCCAAGTCGCAGGTCACCTGCCAGTACGAAGGCGGCAAGGTCGTGGGCATCGATGCAGTGGTGCTGTCGACCCAGCACAACCCGGACGTGTCCTACAAGGACCTGCGCGAAGGCGTGATGGAGTTGATCGTCAAGCACGTGTTGCCGGCCGAACTGCTGCACAAGGACACCCAGTTTCACATCAACCCGACCGGCAACTTCATCATCGGTGGCCCGGTGGGTGACTGTGGCCTGACCGGACGCAAGATCATCGTCGACAGCTACGGCGGCATGGCCCGCCACGGTGGCGGTGCGTTCTCCGGCAAGGATCCGTCCAAGGTCGACCGCTCTGCGGCCTACGCCGGTCGCTACGTGGCCAAGAATATCGTCGCCGCCGGCCTGGCCGAGCGCTGCGAGATCCAGGTGTCCTACGCCATCGGCGTGGCCCAGCCCACGTCGATCTCGATCAACACCTTCGGCACCGGCAAGATCAGCGACGACCAGATCGTCAAGCTGGTGCGTGCGCACTTCGACCTGCGTCCGTATGCCATCACCACCATGCTCGACCTGCTGCACCCGATGTACCAGGCCACCGCGGCCTACGGCCACTTCGGCCGGGCGCCGGTGGAAATGACCGTAGGCGACGACACCTTCACCGCGTTCACCTGGGAGCGCACCGACCGTGCCGCGGCCCTGCGCGACGCCGCCGGCCTCAAGTAAGCCAGGCGCCTGACAGCAGTACACGAAAAGCCCCGGCCGGGTGACTGGCCGGGGCTTTTTTTCGTGTCGCCGCCAACGGCGCTGGCCTTCCTGAGACGAGACAGCTTTGACCTGGCCGGCAAAAGGTCCTTCAATGGATGGATGATGTGGCGGGCCACTGGAGCATCGTGATGCCTGCTGACACGAATAGGATTCGTCCTACAGACATTTACTTCAATTCATCGTCAACTATTCAGAATCATATTCACGGAGTCACCATGAACAAGCTTTCCTCCCTGTGCGCTTTGTTGGTCACCGGTGTGCTCGTCGCCCCGGCGATGGCTGCCCCTCCTGCCCCCGCCGTGGCGGCAGTGGCCACCGGTTGCACCGCCAAGCAGCAGAACGTGCAGGCACAGATCGCCGTTGCCAAGGCCAACGGCAACCAGAATCAGGTCGATGGCCTGAACACCGCACTGCGCGAGATCCAGACCAACTGCACCGACAATTCGCTGCGCAAGGAACGGGAAGGCAAAGTGCTCGATGCCAAGCGCGAAGTCAGCAAGCGTCAAAGCGACCTGGACAAAGCCATGAAGAAGGGCGATTCGGAGAAGATCAACAAGCGCAAGGACAAACTCGCCGAGTCGCGCAAGGAATTGCAAGAAGCAATGGATGAGCTGGACAAGTAACGAGCATTGCGCGGCGAGTCATCTCGATGATCCGCCGCCTGTACGCAAAGTGCCGCTACATCGAGACGAAGAAGTAACTGACGATGATCGCGAACCCGGTGAACCATACCAACGACCGCAAGGCAGCCCAGTCGGCCAGGTAACAGATGATGTACAGCAGGCGTGTAGTGATGAACACCACTGCCAGCACGTCGAGCGTCACCTGTTGCGCATTGCCGACGATATCGGAAATGACCACTGCGGCGATGAAGCCGGGAAGAATTTCGAAACTGTTCAACTGCGCGGCGTGGGCCCGCTTGGGCAAGCCCTCCAGCGCGTCGAGGTAGGCACGCGGATCATGGTTGTGGCGCAAGCCGAAGTTGCCGCCCGTGAACTTGGCGATATAGGCGCATGCGTAGGGCAATACCAAAGCGATCAAGACACACCAGAAGGCGACGGTCATACAGAGTTCCTTGTTCGAGTCTTCCATACCGATGTGCCCATGCACGCTCGATACACACTAAGAGGACACACGCCGCGAAAGGTTCGCCCGCGCAGAGTTCCATTGCAATTATCAATTTGGCCGCCTTTGCGGCACTCCCTATAATACGCGCCGCTGTATTGCTGCATCCTTTTGCGCTCCTATTCCAATAAATCGTGTTCTCTGCAGTTCATGCGGAGGCTGGCGCATGCCTTTGTCGGGCAACTCACCCTCCTACTCGAGAACATCCGCATGCCACTTGCATTGTTTGCATTGGCCGTCGCCGCATTCGGCATCGGCACCACCGAATTCGTCATCATGGGCCTGCTCACCGATGTGGCGCAGGACCTGTTCGTCAGCATCCCGGATGCGGGCTTGCTGATCACCGGCTACGCCCTGGGCGTGGTCTTCGGCGCGCCGGTGCTGGCGGTGCTCACCGCCAACCTGCCGCGCAAGGCTACCTTGCTGGGCATGACCTTGATGTTCATCCTTGGCAACGTGCTGTGCGCGCTGGCGCCCAATTACGCCACGCTGATGGGCGCCCGAATCATCACGGCCCTGTGCCATGGAGCGTTCTTCGGAATCGGCTCGGTAGTGGCCGCAGGCCTGGTGGCGCCGAACAAGCGCGCCCAGGCCATCGCCCTGATGTTCACCGGACTGACCCTGGCCAACGTGCTGGGGGTACCGCTGGGCACGGCGTTGGGCCAGTTCGCCGGCTGGCGCTCCACGTTCTGGGCCGTCTCGGTGATCGGCATCATTGCCCTGCTGGCGCAGATCGTCTGGCTGCCCAAGGCCATTCCCATGGAACGCGGCAACCTGGCCCGCGAGTTCCGCGTGCTGCGCAAGCCCAACGTGTTGCTGCCCCTGGCCATGAGCGCGATGGCCTCCTGCAGCCTGTTCAGTGTGTTCACCTACATTGCACCGATCCTGCAGGACGTTACCGGCGTCAGCGCCCACGGCATCACCGTGATGCTGCTGCTGTTCGGCGTCGGCCTGACCATCGGCAGCATGCTCGGTGGCCGTCTGGCCGACTCGCGCCTGCTGCCCTCGCTGGTGGGCATGGCCATTGCGGTGGTGTTGATCCTGGCCCTGTTCACCCAGACCAGCGGCTCATTGATCCCGGCCGCGCTGACATTGCTGGCGTGGGGCGTGTTCGCCTTCGCGCTGTGCCCGATCCTGCAACTGCTGATCATCGACCAGGCACACGAGGCGCCGAACCTGGGCTCGACCCTCAACCAGAGCGCCTTCAACCTGGGCAACGCCGCCGGCGCCTGGGTCGGCGGCCTGGTTGTCGCCAGTGGTGCACCATTGGTGGATTTGCCATGGACCGGCGCCATAACCGGCATCGGCACCCTGATACTCGCCGTGGTGTTCATCTATTGGCAGCGCAGGCCAACCGCGGCACTCAACGCGGCGGGATGAACGGGTGTGCCGTTCGGGCGCACGGCAACATCCAACAACACTGCAGCGTTTGATAGACCTCATCTATCGAGAAATCTTCATCATTTGACCAAAGGAGCCCGGATGCTCGAGCTAGTTGCCACATTCATCTGCCTCACCACACTGCTGACCTATGTGAATTTCCGCTTCATCGGCCTGCCCCCTACCATCGGCGTGATGGTGACCGCTCTGCTGTTCTCGCTGATCCTGCAAGGCTTGAGTTTCATCGGCTACCCGGGCCTGGAAGAACGCGTCGAAGCATTGATGAACCAGATCGACTTCGGCGATCTGCTGATGAACTGGATGCTGTCCTTCCTGCTGTTCGCCGGCGCCCTGCACGTGAACCTCGCCGACTTGCGCAACTACCGCTGGCCGATCGGTCTGCTGGCCACTTTCGGCGTGCTGATCGCCACCTTCGTCATCGGCGCCCTGGCCTTCTGGATATTCGGCCTGTTCGGCTGGCACGTCAGCTTCCTGTACTGCTTGCTGTTCGGAGCCCTGATTTCACCTACCGATCCGATCGCGGTGCTGGGCGTGCTGCGCACGGCCAACGCCTCCAAGCCGTTGAAAACCACCATTGTCGGCGAATCGCTGTTCAACGATGGCACGGCGGTGGTGGTGTTCACCGTGCTGCTGGGTATCGCTCAACTGGGCGAAACACCGACGGCGGGCGCAACGGCCATGCTGTTCCTGCATGAAGCCGTGGGGGGCGCACTGTTCGGCGGCCTGATCGGCTACATCGTCTACCGCATGATCAAGAGCATCGAGCAGTACCAGGTCGAGGTCATGCTGACCCTGGCGCTGGTGATCGGTGGCTCGGCCATGGCCTACGAGCTGCATGTGTCGGCGCCGATCGCAATGGTGGTGGCCGGGCTGATCATCGGCAACCTGGGGCGCAACCTGGCAATGAACGACATGACCCGGCGCTATATGGACGGCTTCTGGGAGTTGCTCGACGACATCCTCAATGCGCTGCTGTTCGCCTTGATCGGCCTGGAGCTGTTGCTGCTGCCGTTCTCCTGGCTGCACCTGTTCGCAGCCTCCCTGCTGGCCGTGGCGATCCTGCTCTCGCGGTTGCTCACGGTGGCCCCGGCGATTCTGCTGCTGCGACGCTTTCGCAGCGTCCCGCGTGGCACCATTCGCGTGCTTACCTGGGGTGGCCTGCGCGGCGGCGTCTCGGTCGCCCTGGCCCTGGCCCTGCCGATCGGACCGGAACGCGACCTGCTGTTGAGCATCACCTACATCGTCGTGCTGTCCTCGATCCTGTTGCAGGGCCTGAGCATCGGCAAACTGGTCAAGGCCGTGACCCGCGAGCCGGATACGCAGGCCGTGCGCGAGCATTGATCGGCACCGTTCGCATACGAAAAACCCCGCTCTCGCGGGGTTTTTCATTTACACCATCACAACCGGGTCGCCATCAGAAGATGTTGATCGGGTACTCGACGAAAGCGCGTACTTCGTTGCCGTCGTCGTTATAGCCCGAAGCACGGACGTTGTCCGAGGTGCGCAACCACGAGCCGCGCAGACGCAGGGTCAGGTCCTTGGCCGGGCCGTTCTGCACCACGTACTGGACCTGGTTGAAGATCTCGCGTTCCTGGCCATCGCCCGTCGGGGTGCGGATGTTGTCGCCACGCACGTAGGCCACCTTGTAGGTCAGGCCGGGCACGCCGAACGTGCGGAAGTCGATGCCGTAGCCCAACTGCCAGGAGACTTCGTCTTCGGCGTTGAAGTCCGACCAGTACGAGTTGGCCAGGAAAATGGTCGAGCCACCGTCGCCCACGCCACCGGCGTTCTGATAGAAACCGTAGTTGTAGCCGGTATCGCCCGTGCTGCGCTGGTGTGCCAGGGTCAGCGAGTGCGGACCGAAGGCCCAGGTCGCGGCCAGACTCCAGATCTTGTTGTCCTGGCCAGTGCCCAGCGTGCTGGCGTAGTCCTTGTCCAGGTGCGAGCGGTAGCCGTTGAAATCAAACGTCAGCGACTGTTCGCTCGGCAGGGCCAGCACGTAGTTGAGGTTGACGTACTGCTTCTTCAGCCGGTCTTCGACATCCGAGGCATACAAGGCGCCGGTCAGGCTGTCGCTGAACTGATAGCTGCCGCCGTACACGTCGATCTTCTTCAGGCCACCGCTGTCGCGGGCTTCGGCGCTCTTGCGCGCTTCCTGGGTGAAGCGGCCGGCGTTGAGCACCAGGCCATCGATTTCCTTGGAGGTGATCAGGGTGCCGGTGAAGCTTTCCGGCAACAGGCGCGAATCGTCGAAATTGAGCACCGGCAGCGCCGGCATCTGGTCGCCGTACTTGATCACGGTATTGGAGATGCGCACTTTCACCGCTGCGCCGGCGCGGGCCAGATCGTGGGGCGCACTGCTCGGATCGTCCGAAGTACCGCCACGCTTGAAAAAGTCGATACCGCCGGCACCGGCGCGACCGGTGCCGCCGTCCAGGCGCAGCGCATACAGGCCGAATGCATCGACGCCGACGCCGACCGTGCCCTGGGTGAAACCGGAATTGAACTTGGCGATCACACCCTGGCCCCACTCGGCCTTGTCCTGCCCGCCATGCTTGTAGTCACGACTGATGTAGGCATTGCGCAGCAGTACGTCGAGGTGGCTGTCTTCGACGAAGCCCTTGCTATCGGCCTGTTCGCTGGCCATGGCCTGGGTCGCCGCCATCACGCCCAGCGCGAGGACAGCCAGTTTCTTGTTCAACATCTTGTTTTCCCTAATCACCAGTGAGGACGCGACACGGCCACCCGCTCGTTTCCCGCCGTCCGCATTGCCAGCGCAACGCTCTGCAACAGGCATTCGGAGGGGCGGGGCAGGGTCTATGCGGGCCAGTGCGCGGGGTCGGATCCTAGCGATGGGAGGATGCGAAAGTCAAAATTTCGTGAAACTTTATCGCTATAAGCAGGTCGCTTTGCGGCATAACGCCCACAAAAAAGCCCGACATCAGGTCGGGCTTCAAAGGCTGGTCAGCCCGCCTCAGCCGCGCACGGGCGCCGGCTGCTGCTGGGTCAGGCAATGGATGTTGCCGCCACCGAGCAGCAATTCACGGCCCGGCACCATCACCACTTCGTGCTCCGGAAACAGCTGCTGCAACAGGGCCTGCGCCTGGCTGTCGAGGGGGTCGTCAAAGCTGGGCGCGATGATGCCGCCGTTGACGATCAGGAAGTTAACGTAGGATCCGGCCAGGCGCACGGACGGGTGACGCTCCTGGCTGCCGGCAACCAGATCGACGCCATCGCACTCCTGCTGGGTGGCATACAAGGGCCCCGGGATCGGCATCTTGTGCACCACCAGCGCCCGGCCCTTGGCATCGACGCTGCTTTCCAGCACCTGCAGGGCAGCCTGGCAACGGGCATAGTTCGGATCACTGGCGTCGTCGGTCCAGGCCAGCAGCACTTCACCGGGACGCACGTAGCAGCAGAAGTTGTCGACGTGTCCGTCGGTCTCGTCGTTGAACAGGCCGTCGGGCAGCCAGATGACCTTGTCCACTGCCAGATGATCGGACAGGATTCGCTCGATCTGCTCGCGGCTCAGGTGCGGGTTGCGATTGCGGTTCAGCAGGCATTCCTCGGTGGTGATCAGCGTGCCTTCGCCGTCCACGTGAATCGAGCCGCCTTCGAGCACGAAACCTTGCGTGTGGTAACCCTGGCAGCGCTCCATGCCCAGCACCTTGCTCGCCACCTGCTCGTCGCGGTTCCAGGGCGCATAGAGGCCACCGTCAAAGCCGCCCCACGCATTGAACGCCCAGTCCACACCGCGCACCTGGCCGCTTTCGTCGATCACGAAGGTCGGCCCGGTATCACGCATCCAGGCATCGTCGCTGCTCATTTCGACCACGCGAATGTTCGGCACGTCCAGGCGCGCGCGCGCGTTGTCGTACTGCCCTGCAGACACCCCGACCGTGACCGGCTCGAAACGCGCGATGGCCTTGGCCAGGGCGACATGCGCCGCCTGCACCGGCTTGCCGCCCAGGCGCCAGTTGTCCGGGCGCTCGGGCCACAGCATCCAGGTCTGGGTATGGGGCGCCCATTCGGCCGGCATGTGGAAACCGTCGGCGCGAGGGGTACTGTCGAGCGTGGTCATGGGTCAGGGCTCCGGTGGTCCATGAAAAAGGTATGGACGCACTCTACAGGTTGTCGAGCGGATCGTGAAACGCGCCCGGGCCTGTCTTTCAGCCCTGGATTTCGTCCAGCACCTGCGCTACGCAATCGACGAAGAAATCCACGCTCTGTCGGGTGGTCACCATCGGCGGCTTGATCTTGAGGATGTTCAGGTGGTCACCGGTGGGCTGCATGAAGATGCCCAGCTCGCGCAGCCGCTCGCACAGCAGCGCCGTCTCCTGCGTCGCCGGCGCCAGGCTGTGGCGATCGCGCACCAGTTCCAGGCCCAGATAGAACCCGGACCCGTGCACGGCGCCCACCAGCGGATGCTGGTCGAGCAACCCTTGCAAGCGTGCCTTGAAATGCCCGCCAACCACCTTCGCGTTCTCCCACAGCCCCTCTTCGGCCATCACATCGAGCACCGCCAGGCCAATGCGGCAACTGACCGGGCTGCCACCGGACGATGAGAAGAAATACCCCTCGGCTTCCAGTGCCTCGGCTACCTCGCGGCGGGTAATCACCGCGCCCAGCGGGTGACCATTGCCCATGCCCTTGGCCATGGTGATGATGTCCGGCACCACGCCTTGCTGTTCGAACCCCCAGAAATACTCGCCCAGGCGCCCATAGCCAACTTGCACTTCGTCGGCGATGCACAGCCCGCCCCGCGCGCGAACGCGGTCATAGACCTGCTGCAGATAGCCCTCGGGCAAGGCTATGCCGCCGGCGTTGCCGTACACCGGCTCGCAGATGAAACCGGCCAGCTGGCGGCCCTGCTCATCCAGCTGACGCAAGGTGTCGTCGACACTGCGGACGTAGCCTGCGGCGCAGTCGGGACCACGGAAAGTGCCACGGTAGCTGTTGGCCGCCATGACCGGATGGACCCAGTCCGGTCGCGTGCTCAACGCCTGCGGGTTGTCGGCGATGGAGGTGGAAATGGCATCGGTGGCCACCGACCAGCCATGGTAGGCCTCGAGCATGCTGAGCATGTCGCGCCCGCCGCTGGCTGCCCAGGCCAGGCGGATCGCCAGATCGTTGGCCTCGGTGCCGCTGTTGACCAGAAACACCCGATCGAAACCTGGCGGCGCGAGCGCCAGCAGGCGCTCGGAAAACTCGGCGATAGCTGCATAGTGAAAGCGTGAGTTGGTATTGAGCAGTGACCATTGCCGCGCCGCCACCTGGGCCATGCGCGGGTGTCCATGGCCGAGCACCGCGACGTTGTTGAGCATGTCCAGGTACGACTGGCCGTGCATGTCGATCAGATGGTTGCGCCAGCCGCGCTCGATCTGCGGCGGCGCCTGGTAATAATGCTTCTGCGAGCGAGCGAAACTGGCGTCGCGCCGCTGCAGCAGCAGACTTGCGTCGGGCGGTAGCGGCGCGTCGCAACCCATGCCGAGCACCCTTGCCGGCGACGGGCACAGGGACTGCCAGGCCGCCGCCCGCGCCGGCGTGCAGAACAGTGGCGGGCTCACATCAGGGCTGCGGCACAACTGCACCAGCAGCGAACCGTCGACCTTGCCCAACGGTGCGCCCGCAGCCAGCACGGTCCCCGCCGGGCTTGGGCAGTCGAGCCCCCACAGGTGCAGGCTCACGGAAGGACCTTCGAGCACCACGCTGGCATCTGCCAACCGCTTCAGCGTGCCAGCCCAGGGCGCCTGCAGGTTGGTGCCCGGCGGCGCCTGAACCTGCACGTGCAGCGCGCAGGTCGCCGAGGCCGCGCAGGTATCGATGCGGGTACGCGAAAGGCGATACTCACCATACCCCGTACAGGCCCAGCCGCTGCCCGCTGCGGCATCGCTCAGCAGCCGTTCGTCGATATTCGCTTGCTCCCAATTGCCGTCCGCGAAATGCTCGCTGAGTACGCTCAAGTCCACTCGACAAACTGTCGAATGCGTCACGTGGGCGAACAAAGGCAATATGCCATCTCCGCCTGATTCAGGTATGCTCTGGCCCACACTGCTGAAAATTGCCGCTTCCATCAATTCGAATGGTTCTGCGGTAGCTATGTCGAAGATTTCCCACTCATGTTCGACATTCGCCCGGATGTAGTCGTTGTCCGGTGCCACGCTCAACTGCCGGGCGCTGCTCGACACCAGCACCGCGGCCCGCAGCACCACCAATGGCCACAACGCACGCAACTCCGCTGCATCGAGCGGATTGACCCGATGATAGGCTGCCACTGCCGGCAACACCGCGAACGGATCGCCATGGCCATGATGCAGCAGCGCAGCGCAGGTCGCCGCCAGGTCCGCCACCCGCCAGGTGTGCACCAGATCACCGAAGTCGATCAGGCCCGTGAGCTGCCAGCGCAGGTCGGCATCGCGCTGCCAGACACTGTTGTCATCGGTGATGTCCAGATGCACCGCCTGCAGCGGCAGATCGGCACTGACCGCACCCAGTCGACGCTGCGCCTGGAACGCCATTTCGACCACACGGCCGCGCTGCCCGGGATCGTCGAGCGCCGGCAACAGATGATCAAGCAACTTATGCGCATGTCGCGGGTCCCATTGCAGCGTGCGCGCAAGGCCAGGGTGTTGAAAGTCGAGCAAGGCGCGGCCTACTTCGCCGCACAACTGACCGATGCGCGCGATCGCAGCCGGCCCCAGATGCTTGAGGCGTGTCAACGGCTGACCGTCCAGATAGCTCAACACGCGCATCTGCAGGCGCTGCTGGCCCAGGTGTACGCCGAGGGTGTCGCGACCGTCGAGGGCAGCCAGTGCCTGTGGTACTGCAAGGCCGTGGCCAGCCAGATGGCGCATCGCGGCATGCTGGGCCGCGAGTGCCTGGGGGGCGTCATCGTGACAGAACTTCAGCACCCAGCGATGCTGGGCGCTTTCCACGCGAAAATTGAGGTCTTGCTGGCTGCCCAGGCTGTGCAGCTGACCTTGCAGGCCATAATGCTCGAACAACAATGCCTGCGCCTGTTCGATACTCACCACGGGGTTGGGACGACTGGCGCGATGCACGAGCGTGTCGAGCGGCATGAATGAAACCTCGATGGTCTGGTTTGCAAGTACTGTAGCGGTTCGCCGCGCAGGATTTCCACCGCCGGCAACCCTGCCGCTCGCGATTCGATCGCGCAGGCAGACTGCCGTTGAATTACGCCGCCCCAGGCCTGTGTCACTCATGAACAGGCCTGGGGTGGAACACCGTTGCACATTCGTTTGACAAACCGGGCTTGCACCGCCGCGCCCATCCACACAAGCTAGGCTGCAACGAATCATTGTCAGCTCAGGAAGAAGGCTTTCGACATGCGCATTCTCATCACCGGCGGCGCCGGTTTCATTGGCTCGGCACTGGTGCGTCACCTGATCGCCAACACCGAGCACGAAGTACTCAACCTCGACAAGCTGACCTACGCCGGCAACCTCGAATCACTGGCTGAAATCGCCAGCGACAGCCGTTACGAATTCGTCCAGGCCGACATTGCCGACCAGGCCGCGGTCAGCGCCGTGCTGGCGCGCTTCCAGCCCCACGCGATCATGCACCTGGCGGCCGAATCCCACGTCGATCGCTCCATCGACGGGCCGGGCGAGTTCATCCAGACCAACGTGGTCGGTACCTACGCCTTGCTCGAAGCCACCCGTGGCTACTGGCAGCACCTGCCGACGGCCGAACGCGAAGCCTTCCGCTTCCACCATATTTCCACCGACGAGGTCTACGGCGACCTGCACGGCGTGGACGACCTGTTCACCGAAACCACACCGTACGCGCCAAGCTCGCCGTACTCGGCCAGCAAGGCAGCCTCCGACCACCTGGTGCGTGCCTGGCAGCGTACCTATGGGCTGCCGGTGCTGATCACCAACTGCTCGAACAACTACGGCCCGTATCACTTCCCGGAAAAACTCATTCCGCTGGTGATTCTCAATGCCCTGGCCGGCAAGCCACTGCCCGTGTACGGCAATGGCATGCAAGTTCGTGACTGGCTGTACGTCGAAGACCATGCCCGCGCCCTGTTCAAGGTCGTCACCGAAGGCGTGGTCGGCGAGACCTACAACATCGGCGGCCACAACGAGCAGAAGAACATCGACGTGGTGCGCAGCATCTGCGGCCTGCTCGACGAACTGGCGCCACAGCGTCCGGACGGCGTGGCGCACTATGCCGACCTGATCACCTTCGTCAAGGACCGCCCGGGCCACGATGTGCGCTATGCCATCGACGCCAGCAAGATCGAGCGCGAACTGGGCTGGGTGCCGCAGGAAACCTTCCAGACCGGCCTGCGCAAGACCGTACAGTGGTATCTGGACAATCTTCAATGGTGCCGTCGCGTACAGGACGGCAGTTATCAAGGTGAACGCCTGGGCTTCACCGAACCTAAGGATTTGATCGCATGATGAAAGGTATCGTTCTGGCCGGGGGCTCCGGCACCCGCCTGCACCCCATTACCCTGGGTGTTTCCAAGCAACTGCTGCCCATCTACGACAAGCCGATGATCTACTACCCGATCTCGGTACTGATGCTGGCCGGCATCCGCGAGATCCTGCTGATCTCCACCCCTCAGGACCTGCCGCAATACCGCCAGTTGCTCGGCGACGGCAGCCAGTTCGGGATCAACATCCAGTTCGCCGAACAGCCAGCACCGGACGGCCTGGCCCAGGCGTTCCTGATCGGTGAGGAATTCATCGGCGAAGACCCGGTGTGCCTGATCCTGGGCGACAACATCTTCCACGGCCAGCACTTCAGCGACCAGCTCAAGCGTGCCTCGGCGCACCCGACCGGCGCCACCGTGTTCGGCTACTGGGTCAAGGATCCGGAGCGTTTCGGCGTGGTCGAGTTCGACCAGGACGGGCGTGCACTGTCCATCGAAGAGAAGCCGACCGAGCCCAAGTCCAGCTATGCGGTCACCGGCCTGTATTTCTACGACAACGACGTGGTGCGCATCGCCAAGGATGTCCAGCCTTCGCCCCGTGGCGAGCTGGAAATCACCGACGTCAACAATGCCTATCTGGAACGCGGCGACCTGCGCGTGGAACGCTTCGGCCGCGGCTTTGCCTGGCTCGACACCGGTACCCACGACAGCCTGCTCGATGCTTCGCAATACGTGCAGACCATCGAACACCGTCAGGGCCTGAAAGTGGCTTGCCTGGAAGAGATCGCCTACCAGAACCACTGGATCGACCGCGAACAGCTGCTGGTACGCGCCAAGTACTTCGGCAAGACCGGCTATGGTCAGTACCTGTACTCGCTGGCCGGAGAAACCCGATGAAAGTGATCGCTACCGACCTGCCCGATGTGTTGATCATCGAGCCGAAGGTTTTCGGTGACGAGCGCGGCTTCTTCTACGAAAGCTTCAATGCCAAGGCCTTCCAGGAAGCCACCGGCGTGACGCTGCCGTTCGTCCAGGACAACCATTCACGCTCCGCCCGCGGCGTGCTGCGCGGGCTGCACTATCAGGTGCAGCATGCCCAGGGCAAGCTGGTTCGCGTGGTCACCGGGCAAGTGCTCGACGTGGCAGTGGACATCCGCCGCAGCTCGCCGAACTTCGGTAAGTGGGTGGCGGTCGAGCTGTCCGCGCAGAACAGCCGTCAGTTGTGGATTCCGCCAGGCTTCGCCCACGGTTTCGTGGTGCAGAGCGAGTACGCCGAGTTCCTCTACAAGACCACCGATTACTACGACCCGTCGTCCGAGCGCAGCATTGCCTGGGATGACGAGCAGTTGGCAATCGACTGGCAGCTGGACGCAGCCCCGTCGCTGTCGGCCAAGGACCTGGCCGGCAAGCGCCTGGAAGAGGCCGACGTGTTCCCGTGATCGGCCTGCGGTAACGTCGCGATGCATGTCGACCGTGCTTCGCGGCGTTTACGTGGCGCATAATACGCCGGTCAATTCCGGCGTGTTGTCCTATGACCTCCAGACCTTTCATCACTCGCAGACCCCGCTGGCGCAGCCTGGCAATCCTGGCCCTGTGCCTGGCGCCACTGTTGTGGCCACTGGAGCATCTGGCCGAGCGCTATTACAAAAGCGAGCTGGTCAGCCAGAATCGGCAGACGCTGGACCTCTACGTCGCCAACCTGCTGGGCACCCTGCACCGCTACGAAACCCTGCCGCAGATCCTCGGTGACCTGCCGGCGCTGCGCGCCTTGCTGGCCGCTCCCCGCGATGCCCAGGCGATCCTCGACGCCAACCACCTGCTCAAGGACATCCGCGAACAGACCGGCGCCGAAGTCATGTACCTGCTGGACGCCGACGGCAATACCCTGGCCGCCTCCAACTGGGAACAGCGCGACAGTTTCGTCGGCCGCAATTTCGCCTTCCGCCCCTATTACAGCGATGCCGTGGCCGGGCGCCTGGGGCGCTTCTTCGGGCTCGGCACGACCTCTGCCAAGCGCGGCTACTTCTTTGCCGCCGCCGTGCATGACCAGGACAAGGTCATTGGCGTTCTGGTGGTGAAGGTCGACCTCGACCACACTGAAACCCTGTGGGGCAAGACGCCTGAACAGCTGCTGCTCACTGACCACAACGGCGTGGTCATCCTGACCTCGCGCCCTGAATGGCGCTTCCGTGCCACGCGCCCGCTCAGCGACAGCGAGCGCCAGGGCATCGTCTCGATCCTGCCCTACCCCACCCGCGATCCACAGCCGCTGAACCTGGACCCCGACGCCTGGCTCACGCAAACGCGCACCATCGCCGAAACCGGCTGGAACGTCAGCATCCTCGCCCCCAAAACCTTGCTCGATCGACCGGTGCGCACCGTCGTCGCCGTGGGCGGAGCCTTGCTCCTGGCATTGATGCTGCTGCTCGGCCTGATGATGCAGCGCCGCCGCCACTACCTCGAGCGCATCGAGTTCGAAGGGCGTACCCGGCACGAACTGGAAACCCGGGTGGTGGAACGCACCAGTGCGCTCGAAGGGCTCAACAGCAAGCTGCGCCAGGAAGTGCTCGAACGCGAGCAGGCCCAGCAGGAACTGGTGCGTGCCCAGGACGAACTGGTGCAGGCGGGCAAGCTGTCGGCGCTGGGCACCATGTCGGCCAGCATCAGCCACGAGCTCAATCAGCCCCTGGCGGCCATTCGCAGCTACGCCGAGAACACCGAAGTGCTGCTCGACCACGAGCGCATCGAGGATGCACGAGGCAACCTCAAGCTGATCAGCGAACTGACCGGGCGCATGGCCTCGATCATCGCCCACCTGCGCGCCTTCGCCCGACGCGACCGTCACGCCCTGGAAAGTGTCGCCCTGCAACCAGCCCTCGACGATGCCCTGGCCCTGCTCGCCAAACGCCGCCGCGCCATGGCCGTCGAACTCATCCGCGACCTGCCCGATGCGCCGCTCTGGGTGCAGGCCGGTGAAACCCGACTGCGCCAGGTGCTGGGCAACCTGCTGGCCAATGCCCTGGATGCCTTGACCGAAAAGGCCAACCCGCGGTGCCTGTGGCTGAGCGCCGAACAAACGGCCGACGGCGTCGAACTGCGCATCCGCGACAACGGCCCAGGCTTCACCAGCGAGGCCATGGCCCGCGCCCGCGAACCCTTTTTCACCACCAAGACACGCACGCAGGGACTTGGCCTGGGCCTGGCGATCTGCGATACGCTGATGCGCGCGCTGGGCGGCGAACTGCTGCTGTCCAATCATCCCCAAGGCGGTGCCCTGCTGATCCTGCGCTTGCGCGCCGGAGAGCCCGGGGTCAGCCTGCAAGCTCCAGAGGACCCATCGGCATGACCAGCGACAGCGCCATCGACAGCAAGATCCAGGTCGTGCTGATCGACGACGATCCCCACCTGCGCCAGGCCTTGAGCCAGACCCTGGACCTGGCCGGGCTGAAAGTGCTGGCCCTGGCCGACGCCCAGGGCTTGTCCGGGCGCATCGAGCGCGACTGGCCGGGTGTCGTGGTCAGCGACATCCGCATGCCGGGCATCGACGGCCTGCAGTTGCTCGAACAACTGCATGCGCGGGACACCGAACTGCCGGTTCTGCTGATCACCGGGCACGGCGACGTCCCATTGGCCGTGCAGGCCATGCGCGCCGGTGCCTACGATTTCCTCGAAAAACCATTCGCCAGCGATGCGCTGCTCGACAGCGTGCGTCGCGGCCTGGCCGTGCGCCGGCTGGTACTGGACAACCGCAGCCTGCGCATGGCCCTGAGCGATCGCCAGCAGCTGAGCACACGCCTGGTGGGCCAGTCGGCGCCGATGGCGCGTTTGCGCGAACAGATCGGCGCCCTGGCCGGAACCAAGGCCGACGTGCTGATTCTGGGCGAAACCGGCGCCGGCAAGGAAGTGGTGGCGCGCGCCCTGCACGACCTGTCCAGCCGCCGCGGCGGTCCCTTCGTGGCGATCAACGCCGGTGCCCTCGCCGAATCGGTGGTGGAAAGCGAGCTGTTCGGCCATGAACCCGGCGCCTTCACCGGCGCGCAGAAACGCCGCATCGGCAAGTTCGAGTTCGCCAACGGCGGCACCTTGTTTCTCGACGAAATCGAAAGCATGAGCCTGGACGTACAGGTCAAGCTGCTGCGCCTGCTGCAGGAGCGCGTGGTCGAGCGCCTGGGTGGCAACCAGCAGATCCGCCTGGACATCCGGGTGATTGCCGCCACCAAGGAAGACCTGCGTCAGGCCGCCGACCAGGGACGCTTCCGCGCCGACCTGTATTACCGCCTCAATGTTGCCTCGCTACGCATTCCGCCGTTGCGCGAGCGCGGCGAAGACGTACTGTCGTTGTTCCAGTACTACGCCGACGCTGCTGCCGAGCGCCACGGGGTACTGGCCAACGAACTGTCGGCGGCCCAGCGTGCATTGTTGTTGCGGCACAGCTGGCCGGGCAATGTGCGCGAGCTGCAGAACGCTGCCGAGCGCTTCGCCCTGGGCCTCGAACTGGCCCTGGACAACGGCGAGCCCGGCCCCGTGGACATGGCGCGGACGGTCGCCGGCGGGCTCAGCGAACAGGTCGAGCATTTCGAACGCGCCTTGATCGCGGCCGAGATGAGCCGCTCGCACACCTCCGTGCGCAGCCTGGCCGAGGCCCTGGGCATTCCACGCAAGACCTTGCACGACAAGCTGCGCAAGCATGGCCTGAGCTTTGGCGGGGGCGACGAACACGAGTGAATCCAGGGCTCTGCAGCGACTGCCTAGTGCTCGCTCGCGGCCTGCGCCAGCGTCACCAGTGACTGACGCCATGGCACATCCCTGGGCAGCGCCAGGAACGACGGGTTGAGCAACGACTGGCGGGCAGGATAGACGAACGGCTGCCCGTCGATCTGCAGCACTTCGCCGCCAGCACCTTCGAGCACACCCTGGGCGGCAGCGGTGTCCCATTGCGAGGTTGGCGCCAGGCGCGGATAGCAATCGGCGGCGCCTTCGGCCAACAGGCAGAACTTCAGCGAGCTGCCGACACTGACCAGATCCAGGGGGCCCACCACGGCGCTCAACCCGGCGAGCAGGTGCTCCTGCCCGGGGCTGGAATGGCGGCGGCTGGCAACCACCTTGAACGCGCTGCCTGGCGCAGGCGTGCGGCGCACGCTGATCGGTTGCGCCGGCTGCTCGCCCACGGCGTGCCAGGCGCCGAGCCCCGCCCCGCCATAGTAGGCGCTGCCCGTGGTTGGTACGGTGACCACACCGAACAGCACCTGACCATGCTCGATCAAGGCGATGTTGACGGTGAATTCCTCGCTGCCGTTGATGAATTCCTTGGTGCCGTCCAGTGGATCGACCAGCCACCAGCGGGTCCATCGTTCGCGCACGTCCAGCGCGATGTCCGCATCTTCTTCGGACAGGATCGGGATATCCGGTGCCAACGCCTTCAATCCATCGACGATGACGTGATGCGCGGCGAGGTCGGCTGCGGTGACCGGCGACTCGTCGGCCTTGGCCATGACCTGCACATCGGCCCGCCAGAACGGCAGGATCGCCGCTCCAGCCCGATGGGCCAGCGCCACTACTTCTGGCAACAGACGTTCGAGATCGCTCACAGGCTGAACACTCCACGCTGGATCAGCAGGTCGCGCGCCAGGTACAGGGCGGCCAGTGCGCGGCCTTCGGAGAACTGCGGATGCTGGGCCAGGCTGGCCAGCTCGCGCAGGTTCACCCGCTCGACCCGCATCGGCTCCGGCTCGTCGCCCTCGAGCTGCTCCTCGTACAGCCCTTGGGCCAGAACCACCTGGATTTTCTGGCTCATGTAGCCGGGCGACAACGACAGCTCGGTCAGGTGCTCGAGCTGCCGGGCGCCAAATCCGGCTTCTTCCTTGAGCTCACGATCGGCTGCAGCCAGCACGTCTTCGCCCGGCTCGATCAAACCCTTGGGCAGCGACAGCTCATAGGCGTCGGTGCCCCCGCAATACTCTTCGACCAGCAGCGCATGCTCGGCATCGGCCATCGCCACGATCATCACCGCGCCATAGCCATTGCCGCGCCCCACCAGACGTTCGTAGGTACGCTCGACACCATTGGAGAAGCGCAATTGCACTTCTTCGACACGGAACAGGCGACTACTGGCGACGATTTCGCGGGCAAGGACTTCGGGTTTCTGGCGCATCGGGCAGCTCCTGGACGTGAACGGGTTACTATACCGTGGCTTGGCCTGCGGCAGGCCACCCTTGATCCACCACTGCCCGAGAATCTTCGCTATGCCACGCCTCGCCTGGAGCACCATCGATACCGTCCTGCTGGACATGGATGGCACCTTGCTCGACCTGCATTACGACAACCATTTCTGGCTCGAACATCTGCCGCAGCGCTATGCCCAACTGCACGGGGTGAGCCTGGCCATGGCACAGCTGGAGCTGCAACCGCTGTTCACCGACAACGCCGGCAAGCTGAACTGGTACTGCCTGGATTTCTGGACCCGCGAACTGAACATCCCGGTACGCGAGCTGAAACTGGAGACGGCCGATCTGATCGCCCTGCGCCCCGACGCCGACACGTTTCTGGCAGCGATTCAGCGCGCCGGCAAGCGGGTGATCATGATCACCAACGCCCACCGCGACTCGCTGTCGCTGAAGCTGGAGCGCATCGAGCTGGCGCCGTATTTCGAACGGCTGATCAGTTCCCACGACTACGGCTACCCCAAGGAAAACGCGCAGTTCTGGGACGCCCTGCAGGCCGACATCGGCTTCGACCCGGCGCGCAGCCTGTTCATCGACGATACCCTGCCGGTGCTGCGCAGCGCCCAGGCCTACGGGGTCAAGCATCTGCTCGCGGTGTGCGAGCCGGACAGCCGCAAGGGCGCCAAGGACACCGAAGAATTCGAGGCGGTGGGTGATTACCGCGAGCTCATCGCAGGTCTGTGACCCACCCTGCTGCCCACCGCCCCACCGCCAGCGCGTGCCGCTATACTGCGCATCGCCTACCCGGGAGCGAGCATGGACATCAAGCAACTCAAATTCCTTATCGCGTTGGATGAAACCCGTCATTTCGGCCAGGCCGCAGCGCGTTGCCACATCACCCAGCCGACCCTGTCGATGCGCCTGCGCAACCTCGAAGAAGAGCTCGAGTTGCCCCTGGTGAAGCGCGGCCAGCGCTTTGAGGGCTTCACTGCCCCAGGCGAGCGCGTGCTGGCCTGGGCGCGTACCGTGCTGGCCGCCTACGACGGCCTGCAGGCGGAAGCCGCTGCCTGTCGCGGGCATCTGGTAGGCACCTTGCGCTTGGGGGTGGTGCCGCTGTCCAGCTTCGACCCAGTGCCACTGCTGCACACCCTGCACGGTGAGCATCCCAACCTTCGCTTCGAGCTCAGCTCGCTGAGTTCCGAACAGATCCTCGAGCAACTGGCAAGTAACCGCATCGACCTGGGGGTATCGTTTCTGGAGCGGCTCGATCAGGAGCGCTTCGAATCGAGGGCGCTGGGAGAAACCCGCATGGGCCTGTTGTTCGATCAACGCCACTATGATTTCGGCGAGCAGGCCCTGAGTTGGGAGGCGCTCATCGAGTTGCCGCTGGGCATGCTCACCACCGGCATGCATTTTCGTCAGTCCATCGACCACAATTTCCACTCCCGAGGGCTGGCGCCGCAGCCCTTGCTGCAGACCGACGCGGTTCACCAGTTGATCCAGGCCGTACACGGTGGCCTGTGCTGCGCCATCATGCCCCTGGCCGGCGGGCTGGAAGGGCTGACCGAGCACTTGCGCCTGCAACCCATCGCCGACGCCCACACGCTGGCGCCGCTGGGGTTGATCATGCGCCGCGCGGCGCCGCGCTCGGCACTGGCCGAAGCGTGCTTCAAGCTGTATGACGCGCCATGATCAATGCGGTCGATCGTCGCATCGGCAATAGCAATTAGACGCTGGCTCGTCCTGCGCCTAGGCTAAAGGCTGAATTCACTGCCGGTCCATTCCCATGAACGCCAAGCACCCGGCCAGCGCGGTGCCCGTTTCTACCTCGGCTGCACCTCTCGCCAGCCCCATCGCCAGCCAGACCTACAGTTATTGCAGCTTGAGCCTGGACGCGCCCGGCAGTACGCCCCTGGCCGAAGAAGTGGCGCTGGCGATCGCCTACAACGGTATCAGCCAGGCGGTGATGCTGGTCACGCCCACCGATCTCGAAGACTTCGTCACCGGCTTCAGCATCGGCAGCGGCATCGTGGCCGACGCCAATGAAATCTACGACATCAAGCTCAGCGGCACTGGGTCGGCACGCCACGCCGAGGTACAGATCGCCAATCGCGCCTTCTGGAACCTCAAGACCCAGCGCCGGCAACTGGCCGGCAGCAGTGGCTGCGGATTGTGCGGCGTCGAAGCCGTAGAGCAGGCGCTGCCCGAACTGGCCGTGCTGGCCGGCGCCGACTTGCCGCCGGTGCAGTGGCTCGAGGGCCTGCGCCAGCGCATCGGCGCCTTCCAGCCCCTGGGGCAACGCAGCGGCGCGGTGCATGCGGCGCTGTTCATGGACGCCCAAGGCACCCTGCTGCTGGGCCGTGAAGACATAGGCCGGCACAACGCGCTCGACAAAGTGATCGGCGCCCTGGTGCGGCAGAACATCGACAGCACCGGCGGCCTGGCCATCGTCACCAGCCGGTGCAGCCTCGAACTCATCCAGAAAGTACTGCGCGCCGGCATCCAGACCCTGGTCAGCCTGTCGTCGCCCACCGGCCTGGCCCTGCAATGGGCACGCCGGCACAACCTGAACCTCATTCACCTGCCGCAGCACAGCGCGCCGCGGGTCTATAGCCCTGCGTTGGAGAATCAAACGTGAGTATTCACAATCAAGCCGACAAGACCCCCGTTCCCCGCTACAAGCCCTACAAAGGTGCAGCGGGTGGCTGGGGCGCACTGATGAGCGTGACGCAGTTCTGGCTGAGCAGCGACAACGCGCTGAAGAACATCCGCACCCTGCTCAAGACCAACCAGAATGGCGGCTTCGACTGCCCCGGTTGTGCCTGGGGCGATTCGCCGGAAAGCGGCATGGTGAAGTTCTGCGAAAACGGCGCCAAGGCGGTGAACTGGGAGGCGACCAAGCGGCGTGTCGACCCGGCCTTCTTCGCCAAGCACAGCGTCACTTCCCTGCTCGAGCAGAGTGACTACTGGCTCGAGTACCAGGGCCGTCTCACCGAGCCGATGGTCTACGACCCTGCCAGCGACCGCTACGTGCCGATTGCCTGGGACGATGCGTACGCGCTGGTCGCCAAGCATCTGCTCAACCTCGAAAGCCCCGACCAGGCCGAGTTCTACACCTCGGGCCGGGCCAGCAACGAAGCGGCCTACCTGTATCAGCTGTTCGTGCGGGCGTTCGGCACCAACAACTTCCCCGATTGCTCGAACATGTGCCACGAAGCCAGCGGCGTTGCATTGTCGCAGAGCATCGGGGTGGGCAAGGGCACAGTGACGTTCGACGACTTCGAACACGCCGATGCCATCTTCGTCTGGGGGCAGAACCCCGGCACCAACCATCCGCGCATGCTCGAACCCCTGCGCGAAGCGGTCCAGCGCGGCGCCCAGGTGGTCTGCATCAACCCGCTCAAGGAGCGGGGCCTGGAGCGCTTCCAGCACCCCCAGCATCCGATCGAGATGCTCACCAACGGTGACCGTCCGACCAACACCGCCTACTTCCGTCCGGCACTGGGCGGCGACATGGCGATGATGCGCGGCATGGCCAAGTTCCTGCTGCAATGGGAACGCGAGGCCCAGGCCAACAACGCGCCGTCGGTGTTCGACCACGACTTCCTCAACGAGCACACCGCCACCGTGCTGGAATACCTGGCCGCGATCGACGACACGCCATGGGCGCATATCGTCGAGCAGTCCGGCCTGCCGCTGGAGGACATCGAACTTGCCGCGCGCATGTACCTCAAGGGCAAGAACGTGATCATGTGCTGGGCCATGGGCATCACCCAGCATCGCCACTCGGTACCGACCATTCAGGAAATCTCCAACCTGATGCTGCTGCGCGGCAACATCGGTCGTCCCGGTGCCGGCCTGTGTCCGGTACGGGGTCACAGCAACGTGCAGGGCGACCGCACCATGGGCATCAACGAGCGCCCACCGGCGTTCCTTCTCGACGCCCTGGAAAAACGCTTCGGCTTCAATGTGCCGCGCACCAACGGCCATAACGTGGTGGAAGCCATTCATGCGATGGCCGAAGGCAGGGCCAAGGTCTTCATCGCCCTGGGCGGCAACTTCGCCCAGGCCACGCCGGACAGCCCGCGCACGGCGCAGGCGCTGCGCAACTGCGAGCTCACGGTGCAGATCAGCACCAAGCTCAACCGCAGCCACCTGATGCACGGCAAGCAGGCACTGATTCTGCCCTGCCTGGGTCGCACCGACATCGATCAACAGAGCGAGGGCCCACAAGCGGTCACCGTGGAAGATTCATTCAGCATGGTGCACGCCTCCAATGGCCAACTGCAGCCGCTGTCGAAGCACATGCGCTCGGAGCCGGCCATCGTTGCCGGCATTGCCGCCGCCACGCTCGGTACGCAGCCGGTGGACTGGAACTGGCTGATCGGCGACTACGATCGCATTCGTGACCTGATCGCCGATACCCTGCCCGGCTTCAAGGACTTCAACCAACGGCTGAAGCATCCGGGCGGCTTCTACCTGGGCAACAGCGCCGGTGCACGCCGCTGGAACACCCCCAGCGGACGGGCCAATTTCAAGCCCAACCGCCTGCCGCTGGACCTGATCGACGAACGCGTACGCGCCACCGGCCAGATACCGGACCTGATCATGCAGTCGATGCGTTCCCACGACCAGTACAACACCACCATCTACGGCCTGGACGACCGCTATCGCGGCGTGCGTGGCCAGCGTGACGTCCTGTTCGCCAATGAAGCCGACATCATTCGCCTGGGCTTCCGTCCAGGGCAGAAAGCCGATCTGGTGTCGATCTGGGAGGACGGCCGCGAACGGCGCGTGAAGGGCTTCACACTGCTGGCGTTCGACATTCCGGCCGGTCAGGCCGCAGCGTACTACCCGGAGGTCAATCCGCTGGTGCCGCTGGAAAGCGTGGGCGAAGGCAGCAGCACGCCTACCTCGAAGTTCGTTGCCATCCGCCTGGAGCAGCCTGCCCCAAGCGTCCGCATCGCCTGATGTCGAGCGCAGCTCCGTGTCGCACCGCGTGGGCCGCCAACGCGGCTTGCGCCGCTGCTACAGGTAGATCGGACGCCCTGTAGCAGCGGCGCAAGCCGCGTCGCTTTTGATCGTGATCTCGATCTCGATCTCGATCTCGACAAAAAGACGCCACTCCGGAAGTACGTGCGACCACCCTCTCTGCTCAAAGTTTCCCCATGAAACTTCCGAATCTCGAAACTGCGTACCCATCGTGCTTTCCATCACCTCGTGCTTGCCGGCTGACCCGTCGCATTGCAAAGTCGCGCCGTCATCCCTCTGAGATCTGATCGATGAAATTTCCCTCGATACTTTTGTTGACCCTTGGCCTGGTGACAGGCGCTGCTTCTGCAGGCAGCAACACCGAAGCCGGTGTAGGGGGCGCATTGGGTGGGGTTCTGGGCGCGGTGGTTGGCCAGCAACTGGGCGGCAGCACCGGCTCGACCATTGGCGCGGGCCTGGGTGGTGCCGCCGGCAGTGCAGTGGGCGCAGACAAGCGCAATCGCGGCCAGGCCGCCATAGGTGGCGCGCTGGGCGCTGCAGGTGGCAACGTGGTAGGCCGCACCGTGGGCGGCAGCACCGGCGGGCTGGTGGGCGCGGCGACGGGTGGCGGCGCAGGCGGCGCATTGGGCAACTACATGGGCACCTCGGCCGACCGCGACGACCGTGACGATCGTCGCTATCGCGGCCATGACAATCGCGGCAAATCGAAACATCGCGACCGCGGTCGCCACGTCGGCCACAACAAGCACTGGCGTGATCGCTGAGCCAGGCTTTCTGCAAACGCGGCAGGCGGCAAGGCTTCCAGCTGCAGGCCTTTAACCGTCCGCCTGTGCCAGAGCCATAAAAAAACCGCCCTCAAGGGGCGGTTTTTTATTTCAGCAGACGCTTACAACTGCGGACCGGCAGCCTTGATCGAGTCGCTCACTTCGAACTTCTTGAAGTTCTCGATGAACAGCGAAGCCAGGCCTTTGGCCGCTTCGTCGTAGGCAGCTGGGTCGGCCCAGGTGTTGCGCGGGTTGAGCAGATTGGTATCGACGCCCGGTACGACCTTTGGCACGTCCAGGTTGACGATGTCCAGGTGCTCGGTCTCGGTGCCGATCAGGGCGCCGCTCTGGATCGCTGCAATCACGCCACGGGTGGTGGGGATGTTGAAGCGCTTGCCAACGCCGTAGCCACCACCGGTCCAGCCGGTATTGACCAGGTAGACCTTGGAACCGAAGCCACGGATACGCTTGATCAGCAGCTCGGCGTACTCGCCCGCCGGACGCGGGAAGAACGGTGCGCCGAAGCAGGTCGAGAAGGTCGACTTGATGCCGCTGCCCGAGCCCATTTCGGTCGAACCTACCAGTGCGGTGTAGCCCGACAGGAAGTGATAGGCAGCCTGCTCTTCGCTGAGGATGGACACAGGTGGCAGCACGCCGGTCAGGTCGCAGGTCAGGAAGATCACGGCATTGGGCTCACCGCCCAGGTTCTTCGGCGCGCGCTTCTCGATCAGCTCGCGAGGGTACGCGGCACGGCTGTTCTGGGTCAGGCTGTCATCGGCGTAGTCGGCCTTCTTGTCGGCATCGAGCACGACGTTTTCCAGCACGGCGCCGTGTTGAATGGCTTTCCAGATGACCGGCTCGTTCTTCTCGGACAGGTCGATGCACTTGGCATAGCAACCGCCTTCGATGTTGAACACCACGCCCACGCCCCAGCCATGTTCGTCGTCACCGATCAGGTAACGGCTTTCGTCGGCCGAAAGCGTGGTCTTGCCAGTGCCCGACAGGCCGAAGAACAGAGTGACGTCGCCGTCTTCGCCCATGTTGGCGGCACAGTGCATCGGCAGCACGTCGGCAGCCGGCAGCAGGAAGTTCTGCACCGAGAACATGGCCTTCTTCATTTCGCCGGCATAGCGCATGCCTGCGATCAGCACCTTGCGAGCCGCGAAATTGATGATCACGGTACCGTCGGAATTGGTGCCGTCGCGCTCTGGGACGCACTCGAACTCAGGCGCATTGAGCACCTGCCATTCGTCCTTGCCACCGCCGTTGTACTGCTCGGGGTTGATGAACAGGCAACGTCCGAACAGGTTGTGCCAGGCGGTCTGGGTGGTCATCTTGACCGGCAGGTAGTGCGCCGGATCGGACCCTACATGAACATGGGAAACGAACCGCTCGCGCTCGCCCAGGTAGGCTTCGACACGATTCCACAAGGCATCGAACTTGTAGGCCGGGAATTTGCGGTTGATCGGGCCCCAGGCGATGGCGTCTTGGGTGGTGGGCTCTTCGACAATGAAGCGGTCGACTGGCGAACGACCGGTGCGATGACCGGTACGCACTACCAGAGCACCGGTATCGGCAAGCTCGCCTTCACCACGGTTCAGGGCTTCTTTAACCAGATCGTCTACAGTCAGATCGGCGTACACGGCGTTCTTGGCTTGCGTCATGAGGTTCCCCGTCGGCTCTGGGCCGAGTGTTCCAAACATTTTGTAGTAAGTTTACAACAACCACTACAGCTAAAAAGTGGGCCGGATTATGCCAGAAACGCTCGAAAAGAATAGCGTCCTCCGGTCGGTAACGGCGTTATTCCGGCGTGTTTTTCTTCATTTAGCGAGACTAAATCGCTTCAGTGACGGGTATCTGACGGAGCGTCGACACCAGCACCACTGAAGAGCTGATCGACGTCGGTGGCGTCAAACAAGTAGCGCTGGTTGCAGAACTGGCAGTCGATTTCCACCGTACCGCCATGCTCCTTGAGCAACTCGCGTGCATCGTCGTGCCCCAGGCTGACGAGCGCTCGTGCCGAACGCTCTCTGGAACAGCTGCAGCGAAACCGTATCGGCTGGGTATCGAAAAGCCGCAGTGCCTGCTCGTGATACAGGCGGTACAGCACGGTTTCGTTATCCAGGCCCAACAGTTCTTCGGCCTTGAGGGTGTCCGCCAGGGTGGTGGCGGCCGTCCAGCTCTCGGCGCGCTCGTCCTCGTCCTTGATCACGGCGGCAGGCAATTGCTGCAGCAGCAAGCCACGGGCACGGGTGCCGTCGGCCTTGAGCCAGAAGCGCGTGCCGAGCTGTTCGGAGAGGGCGAAATAATTCGAGAAACTTGCCGACAGGTCGGCACCTTCCAACTCCACGATGCCTTGGTAGCGCTGGCCTTCGGTAGGATCGATGGTCATCGCCAGGGTTCCGGCAGGCATCAATTCGGGCAGGCCATCGGTGTCGTTGATCTGCTCGGCGTGGAAACGCGCCAGGCCGCGGATCTCGCGTTCGCTGGAGCACTCGATCATCAACAGTGGCACGGGGCCTTCGGAACGGGCCTGCAGGATCAGCAAACCGTCGAACTTGAGCGTACCTACCAGCAGCGCCGCGGCAGCCATGAACTCGCCCAGCAGCAACTGCACCGGCAACGGATAGTCGTGCTTGGCCAGAACCTCGGCATAGCTGCGCTCCAATGCTACCGCCTCACCGCGTACATCGGCGTCATCGAAAATAAAGCGTTGGGTGAAATCGGCTTCAGGAAGATCGTGCATAATTCCAGTATCTGAGAATGGTGACAAAATGTGTAGCGGCTTTTATAAAGCCCGCTTCAGAGCGTTCGCTTGATCGCTCACTGCCCTGTAGATGTAGAGGTATCTTATGAACAAAGCCCCGCTGTTCCAAGCCAGGTGGAACGTTAGCGGCTTGCTGCTGTGCAATACAATCCCGATCATGCTGTTGTGCTTCTGGTTATGGCCTATTGGCCATCATTTGTGTACAGCATTCGACGAATGGCTGTTTCGCCTGCTCAACGCGCCCTTGGCCAGCAACGCCGCCTGGCGTTACGCCTGGACCCTGGGCAGTCTGCGCCCTTTCGATATCGTGGTCGGCGTGATCATGCTGGCGCTGCTGATCCGCGGCAACTGGGTGTTCAAGGCCCATCAGGTTCGCCAGGCTTTCTTCGGCTTCATGGCCGTGCTGTTGCTCTTAGTGGTGGTGCGCGCGCTGTTTTCCAAGTGGATACACGCAATGGGCTGGGACCATGACAGCCCGAGCATGGTATTGGCCGACCCGGTACTGCTCAGCGACTGGTACCCGAACCTGGAACGTCACTGGGAGCTCAAGGACCGCTCCAGCCAGAGTTTTCCCGGCGATCACGCTTCGGTGCTGTTGATCTGGGCGCTGTTCATGAGTGTCTGTACCCGCAGGCTCGGGCAGTGGCTGTGCATCTGGGCCCTGGCCGTGGTGTTCATGCTGCCGCGCCTGGTGGCTGGCGCCCACTGGGGGCAGGACGACTACATTGGTGGCGTGTTGATGGCCGTCTGGGCGCTGGGGTGGGGGTATTACACACCTCTCGCGGCCCACACTTCACAGTGGCTCGTACGTGCCACCGAGCCACTGTTCAGGCTGCTGGCGAAGCTGCCGGTGCTGGGCCGGTTGAGTATCGCCGCAAGGTGATGCGGTGTCTGTGCTGGCCTCTTCGCGGGCAGAGAGCTCGCCGCCCGCCCCGCTCCCACAGGCCAGCACTGCGCTGCATCAATCCACTGAGCGAAAACTGAACAGCTGCCGGCGCTGCTTCTTCGAAGGCTTGCCATCGGTGGTAACACCCAGGACACCTGCCTTGCGCATGGCCGCCGCGGCCTCGCGCCTGGCCTGGCTCTGTTCGGTCTCGCGGTAGAGCGTCTGCGCTTCCGGCGCCCCACGCCGCACGATTGACAGCGCCTCGATGATCACGCTGCGCTCATCGAAACCGGTGCGTATCTGCAACTCGTCGCCCACGTGTGGCTCCTTGCCAGGCTTGCAGCGCTCGCCGCGGTAATGCACCTTGCCGCTCTCGATGGCTTCCTTGGCCAGCGCGCGCGTCTTGTAGAAGCGCGCCGCCCACAGCCATTTGTCCAGACGGACCTTTTCCTCTTCTTCCTGCTTGTGCTTCTGTGCCACAGGCTCACCTCGCGAAATGCCGTCATCAAACTGTACTACCGTGCCTGTCGGATGCAAGCGGCGGTCTTTGCGATTACAGTGCACGCATGCTTGCCAAGCGGCGTCGGGCTGGGTTGAATTGATCCGGTCCGCGCCGGTCTGAAGCTTGCGTATACGGGTCCATCCCTACCTCTTGCGGTTTGCCGATTTGAAGACATTTGACCATCTGACCGTTATCGGTCTGCGCGAGTGGGTGGCGCTGCCCGATCTGGGTGTCGCCGGCCTGCGCGCCAAGATCGATACCGGCGCCAGCACCTCCAGCCTGCACGCCACGGACATCGAGCCGTTCACCCGTGCCGGCGAAAAATGGGTGCGTTTCACCGCTCATCTGGGCACCGTGGTGCAGCTGCGCCACCGGCGTTGCGAAGCGCCGCTGGTGGCGATGAAAACCATCAAGAGCTCCAATGGCCATGCGCAGACGCGCTACGTGATCAAGACCACCCTGGCCCTGGGCGACCGGGTCTGGACAGTGGAATTCACCCTGGCCTGCCGCAAGTCCATGCGTTACCGCCTGTTGCTCGGCTCCAAGGCGCTGGTCCATGGCCAACTGGTCGTGAATCCGGGCGTCACCTACGTTCAAGACAAGCCGGTGTTCCCGGCCTCTACTACCTCTGCCACAGGTGTTGCATGAAGATCGCTGTGCTGTCGCGCAATCCGCGTCTGTATTCCACTCGTCGTCTGGTCGAAGCCGGTACTGCCCGTGGCCATGAAATGGTGGTGATCGACACGCTGCGCGCGTATATGAACATCGCCAGTCACAAACCGCAGATCCACTACCGCGGCAAACCGCTGCAGGGCTTCGATGCGGTCATTCCGCGCATCGGCGCGTCGGTGACGTTCTATGGCTGCGCGGTGCTGCGCCAGTTCGAAATGATGGACGTCTTTCCGCTGAACGAATCGGTGGCCATCGCCCGCTCGCGGGACAAGCTGCGCTCCCTGCAGCTGCTGTCGCGACGCGGTATCGGCCTGCCGGTCACCGGCTTCGCCCACTCGCCGGACGACATTCCCGACCTGATCAGCATGGTCAACGGCGCCCCCCTGGTGATCAAGGTGCTCGAGGGTACCCAAGGCATCGGTGTGGTCCTGTGTGAAACCACCAACGCGGCCGAATCGGTGATCGAAGCGTTCATGGGCCTCAAGCAGAACATCATGGTTCAGGAGTACATCAAGGAGGCCGGCGGTGCCGACATCCGCTGTTTCGTGGTGGGTGACAAGGTGATCGCGGCGATGAAGCGCCAGGCCAGGCCCGGTGAGTTTCGCTCCAACCTGCACCGCGGCGGCTGTGCCAGCCTGATCAAGATCACACCCGAAGAGCGCATGACCGCGATCCGCGCCGCCAAGGTGATGGGGCTCAGCGTCGCCGGCGTGGATATCCTGCGCTCCAACCACGGCCCGCTGGTGATGGAGGTGAATTCATCACCCGGCCTGGAAGGGATCGAGGTGACCACCGGCAAAGACGTGGCCGGGATGATCATCGAACACATCGAAAAGAACAGCGGCCCGAACATGACCCGCACCAAGGGCAAGGGCTAAACACCGCAACATGCCGTTCGGCCAGCGTTGGCGAACGGCATCCTCGTGGCGGCAGGTCTACACGGCGTCCCTGGGCAGCATCAGGCCCAGCGGCAGCCTGACACGCGCCTCCAGCCCACCCGTCGAACGATTGCGCAGCTCCACGTTGCCGCCATGCATGGCAGCGATGCGCTTGACGATCGCCAGGCCCAACCCGGTGCCCTTGCCACTGCGGGCGCGGTCCCCGCGAATGAACGGGTCGAAGATGCCGGCCAGTTCACCCGGATCGATGCCTGCCCCCCGGTCCACCACACTGAGCACCACATAGGGCGCGTTGTCGTCGCCCGAAACATGGACCGCCACCTCCACGCCGCTGCCGGCATGGTAGAGGGCGTTGCCGATCAGGTTGTTCAGCAGGCGCTTCATCGACACCCGGCGCAGTGGGAACGGCGGGATCGGTTCCAGGCGAAGCAGTACCTGTTCTTCTGCCTGGTTATAGGGCGCGACCACTTCCTGCACCAGATGGCCCAGATCGACGACCTCGACGCTTTCGTCACGGCCGTCGCGAATGAAGGCCAGGAACTGATCGAGGATCGCGTCCATGTCCTCGATGTCGCGGACCATGTCGGGGGTGAACTCGTTGTCCGAGGTCATCAGTTCCAGTGACAGCCGCAAGCGGGTCAATGGCGTGCGCAGATCGTGGGACACCCCGGCCAGCATCAGCTCGCGCTCGCGGCCGGCCTGTTCGACGTCCTCGGCCATCTGGTTGAACGCTCGGTACACCTCGGTCATTTCGCTGGGCGTGTCGCTCACCGGCAGGCGCACGCTGCGGCCCTGCCCCAATTGCCGGGCGGCGAACACCAGACGCTTGAGCGGCTGGTTGAGCTGACGCACGAATATCCAGGCCGAAGCGGTCGACAGCAAGCCGATCGCAAGGAACCAGCCCAGCACGCTCCAGATCTTCTGCCCACGCAACGGGTGCGGGTACAGAGGCACTTTCAACCAGCCCGCGCCCAGGCTCGGCGCACGCACCCACAGCGCGGGCGGGGCGTGGACGCGCAGGCGCACTTCGGTGTCTTCGCCCAGCTCGGCCTGCATCTGGCGTTGGTAGATTTCACTGTACGGCCAGTGCTGCTCGCCTTCCGGCACGCCGCCGCCGACCACCCGGATCAGGCCCGCCGCATCGGCGATCTGGTCACGGTTGTTCTCGTCCGCCGCCCAGTAGGCACGCAGCGTCAGCGCCACGCCGTGACTGTACTGGCGGTCGACCAGCACGTCTTCGTTCATCAACAGGTAGACCAGGGTCAAGGCCTTCGAGAACAGGACGACGACCAACACCAGCCAGAGGGTTCGGGCGAAAAAACTTTGGGGAAACCAGACAGGGGTTTTCATTGCGTGGCGATCACATACGTTGCAGGAGCGAGCAGGCTCGCAGACATTGTGGATGACGAACATCCCGAATCAACGAGTGATTCAGGATATCGCTCCTACAAAAACCCCGGCAGTCTATCGGGCAGCGTTGCCATCGGGTACGAACACGTAACCCACACCCCAGACCGTTTGAATGTAGCGAGGCTTGGAGGGATCGGGCTCGATCATGCGGCGCAGCCGCGAGATCTGCACGTCGATGGACCGCTCCAGGGCATCCCATTCACGTCCGCGAGCCAGGTTCATCAGCTTGTCGCGGGTCAGTGGCTGGCGCGCGTTCATCACCAGGGCCTTGAGCACGGCGAACTCACCGGTGGTCAGCATGTGCACTTCGTCGCCGCGCTTGAGTTCGCGGGTGGCCAGGGAAAGCTCGTAGTCGCCGAAGGAAACCGATTCGTCCTCGCTGCCCGGAGCGCCGGGAACCGGCGCCGACTGGCGACGCAGCACGGCCTTGACGCGCGCCATCAGTTCATCCGGGTTGAAGGGCTTGGCCAGGTAGTCGTCCGCGCCCAGTTCCAGACCCTTGATCCGGCTGAGTTCGTCACCCTTGGCGGTCAACATGATGATCGGGACCTGGTTGTTGCTGGCACGCAGGCGGCGGCAGGCAGACAGGCCGTCTTCACCGGGCAGCATCAAGTCCAGGACAACCAGATGGAACACTTCACGGGCGAGCAGGCGATCCATTTGCTCTACATTGGGCACGGCGCGCGCACGGTAGCCTTTGCTGGTGAAGAATCGCTCCAGCAGGCTGCTCAGTCCCGGATCGTCGTCAACGATGAGGATCTTTTCACCTTCGGCTGCTTGTGCGGTACTGCTCATGGGTTGCTCCTCTGATCTCGGCGCGCATTATGGCGTAGCTGCCAACGCTCGTGCCGTGTGCATTGTTAGCAGATTTTTCCTGGCCCGCTAGTCACAATCCTCGATCGCCTGGGCGTCGGGTTCGCGCCGCGACGATGTGGCTGGGTATACTGCACGGCTCGTCAGCCGGGCTCGGCGGGGATTGCACCTTGTACCCAACATTTTTCAGGTGGTTATCATGATCAGCATAAACAGCCGCATCGCCGAGGAACTCGGCGTCCGCCCTCAACAGGTCGAAGCGGCCGTCGCACTGCTGGATGAAGGTTCGACCGTGCCTTTCATCGCTCGTTACCGCAAGGAAGTGACCGGCAGCCTGGACGACACCCAGCTGCGTCACCTCGAAGAGCGCCTGCGCTATCTGCGCGAACTCGACGAGCGCCGGGCAAGCATCCTCGCCAGCATCGAGGAGCAGGGCAAGCTGACCCCCGAGCTGGCCCGCGAGATCAACCAGGCCGACACCAAGACCCGCCTGGAAGACCTTTACCTGCCGTACAAGCAGAAGCGCCGCACCAAGGGCCAGATCGCCCTGGAAGCCGGCCTCGGCGAGCTGGCCGACCGCCTGTTCGGCGACCCTGCGCTGCCCCCGGAAGCGGAGGCGGCACGGTTCGTCGACAGCGACAAGGGCGTCCTCGATACCAAGGCCGCGCTTGAAGGCGCCAAGTACATCCTGATGGAACGTTTCGCCGAAGACGCCACGCTGCTGGCCAAGCTGCGCGGTTTCCTCAAGCAGGAAGCCGTGCTCAGCGCCCGGGTGCTGGCCGGCAAGGAAGAGGAAGGCGCCAAGTTCCGCGACTACTTCGAGCATGACGAACCGCTCAAGAGCATGCCTTCGCACCGCGCCCTGGCGATCTTCCGCGGACGCAACGAGGGCATCCTCGGTTCTTCGCTGAAGGTCGGCGAGGAACTGCCGGGTACCCTGCACCCGTGCGAGATGATGATCGCCGAGCGTTTCGGCGTGAAAAACCAGCAGCGGGCCGCCGACAAGTGGCTCGGCGAAGTGGTGCGCTGGACCTGGAAGGTCAAGCTCTACACGCACCTGGAAACCGACCTGCTGAGCGAGCTGCGCGAGAACGCCGAAAGCGAGGCCATCAACGTCTTCGCACACAACCTGCATGACCTGCTGCTGGCCGCCCCGGCCGGCCCACGCGCCACCCTGGGCCTGGACCCGGGCCTGCGCACCGGCTGCAAGGTGGCGGTGGTGGATGCCACCGGCAAGCTGCTCGATCACGCCACGGTGTATCCGCACGTTCCGCACAACAAGTGGGACCAGACCCTCGCCACGCTGGCCGCGCTGTGTGCCAAGCATGCCGTGGACCTGATTGCCATCGGCAATGGCACTGCCAGTCGCGAGACCGACAAGCTGGCGGCCGAGCTGATCAAGAAATACCCAGGCCTGAAAATGACCAAGGTCATGGTGTCCGAAGCCGGTGCGTCGGTGTATTCGGCCTCGGAGCTGGCTGCTCGCGAGTTTCCCGATCTGGACGTGTCTATCCGCGGTGCGGTCTCCATCGCCCGCCGCCTGCAGGATCCGCTGGCCGAACTGGTCAAGATCGATCCGAAATCCATCGGCGTCGGCCAGTACCAGCACGATGTCTCGCAGCTCAAGCTGGCGCGGGGCCTGGATGCCGTGGTGGAAGACTGCGTGAACGCCGTGGGCGTGGACGTCAACACCGCCTCCGTGGCCTTGCTGGCACGCATCTCCGGGCTCAATGCCACGCTGGCGCAGAACATCGTCGCCCACCGCGACGAGCATGGTGCATTCAGAACCCGTGCGGCGCTGAAGAAAGTCTCGCGCCTGGGCGAAAAAACCTTCGAACAGGCGGCGGGCTTTCTGCGCGTCATGAACGGCGACAACCCGCTGGACGCCTCGGCCGTGCACCCCGAAGCATACCTGCTGGTGCAGCGCATTGCCGCGGGCACCGATCGCGACATTCGCTCGCTGATCGGTGACAGCGGCTTCCTCAAGCGCCTCGATCCGAAAAAATTCACCGACGAAACCTTTGGCCTGCCCACCGTCACCGACATCCTGCAGGAATTGGACAAACCGGGCCGCGACCCTCGTCCCGGATTCAAGACTGCAGAATTCCAGGACGGTGTCGAAGACCTCAAGGACCTGCAACTGGGCATGGTGCTCGAAGGCGTGGTCACCAACGTGACCAACTTCGGCGCGTTCGTCGATATCGGCGTCCACCAGGACGGCCTGGTGCATATCTCGGCACTGTCGGAAAAATTCATCAAGGACCCGCGTGAAGCGGTGAAGGCTGGCGACGTGGTCAAGGTCAAGGTGATGGAAGTGGACATTCCGCGCAAACGCGTAGGGTTGTCGATGCGCATGGGCGACACGCCCGGGGAGAAGATCGACGGCGCACGTGGCAGCCGTCCTGGTGCCGCCGGGCGCCAGCAGGCCGCTCCGGCGCGCGTCAAGGAACCTGCCGCCGCACCGGCCAGTGGTGCCATGGCGTCGTTGTTCGCCAATGCCAAACAGCTGAAGAAGCGCTGATGCAGGTCGACGACGAGTTGACCCAGAGCGCCTACTTTCGCAACCTTGGCTGCGAGGTGCGGCGCCTGGACGCCGGCGTGGCCGAGGTGGCACTGCCGCTGGCCGCGCACCTGCGCAATCGTGGGCAGGTGATGCACGGTGGCGCCATCTTCAGCCTGGTCGACATTGCCATGGGCCTGGCATGTTCCACCGCGCACGGTTTCGATAATCGAAGTGTCACGCTCGAATGCAAGATCAATTACCTTCGCGCGGTGTCAGAAGGTGAGGTGATCTGCAAGGCCCAGGTATTGCACGCCGGTCGGCGCACGATGGTGGTCGAGGCCGAAGTGCTCCAGGGCGAAAAACTGATGGCAAAAGCACAAGGTACCTTCGTGGTTCTCTAGCCCGAAGGGGCCGTTATGCGGTAATTTCGGCACGGCGCAGGCGGTGCCGAACGCCGCACGGCCTGCACCCTGCCCGATCGAAACCAGGCGACAACGCCGGTTCCTTTTTGTCTTCACCCTTGCAGACCGTCCGCTCCACCCCCATATCGGGGCGACTGACGCGTGAAGGAATCCAACTTGAGCGAATTTCTCAACCGCCGCCTGACTTTGCTCGGCGAGCCTGCCACCCTTTCCCTGCTCGCGCAGTGCCTGCATGGCATAGAGCGCGAGTGCCTGCGCGTCAACCACGAGGGTCGCCTGGCACAGACGCCACACCCCGAGGCGTTGGGCGCGGCGCTGACCAATGAACAGGTCACTACGGACTATTCCGAATCGCTGCTGGAATTCATCACGCCCGCGCTCCAGGATCCTGCACAGACCCTGCACAGCCTCGAGCAGATCCACCGCTTCGTGTACAGCAAGCTGGGCAGCGAGTATCTGTGGAGCCCCTCCATGCCCTGCCCGCTGCCAGCCGAGGAAGACATCCCGCTGGCCTACTACGGCACCTCGAACATCGGGCGCCTCAAGTATGTCTATCGCCAGGGGCTGTCCCTGCGCTATGGACGCACCATGCAGTGCATCGCCGGCATTCACTATAATTTCTCCCTGCCCGAGCAGCTGTGGCCAGTGCTCAAGCAGGCCGAGGGTTACGTCGGCACCGATCGCGATTATCAGTCGGCGGCCTACATTGCACTGATCCGCAATTTCCGTCGCTACAGCTGGTTGCTGATGTACCTGTTCGGCGCCTCGCCGGCGCTGGATGCAGGCTTCCTGCGCGGACGTGCCCATCAACTCGAGCAACTGGATGCGCAGACCCTGTACCTGCCCTATGCCACCAGCCTGCGCATGAGCGACCTGGGCTACCAGAGCAATGCCCAGGCGGGCCTGACGCCGTGCTACAACGATCTGGCCAGCTACACCGACAGCCTGCGCAAGGCGGTTGCCACGCCCTACGCACCTTACGTCCAGGTCGGTACGCACAAGGATGGCGAATGGGTGCAGTTGAACACCAACATTCTGCAGATCGAAAACGAGTACTACTCCAACATTCGTCCGAAACGAGTGACCTACAGCGGCGAACGGCCGATCCAGGCCTTGATGGCGCGCGGCGTGCAGTACATCGAAGTGCGCTGCCTGGACATCAACCCGTTCCTGCCCACCGGCGTTGACCTGCCCGAGTCGCGTTTTCTCGATGCGTTCCTGCTGTTCTGCGCGCTGGAAAGCAGCCCGCAGATCGACAGTGCCGAGTGCTCGGCGTGCACCGACAATTTCCTCAACGTGGTCAAGGAGGGTCGCCGCCCTGGCCTGCAGCTGCAGCGCAATGGGGAAGCGGTCGAGCTCAAGGACTGGGCCAATGATCTGCTGGAGCGTATCGACGCCGTCGCCGCCCTGCTCGATCGCAGCACTGGTACCGATGAGCATGTGCAGGCGATGGCGGCGCAGCGTGCCAAGGTTGGCGATGCGTCGCTGACGCCGTCGGCGCAGGTACTGGCGAAGATGGCCGAGCAGAAGCAGAGTTTTGCCGAGTTTTCCTTCAGCCAGAGCCAGGCTCACGCCGACTACTTCCGCGAACAGCCATTGAGCCCCCAGGACCAGGCGCGCTTCGAACAGCAAGCCCGCGATTCGCTGGTAGCCCAGGCGACGCTGGAAGCCGAAGAAGTTGGCGATTTCGATCTGTTCGTCGGCTCCTATCAGGCAAGCATCCTCGCCATCAGCAACTGACCAAGCGGTCGATCCTCGAAAGACCGCGCCGCCTGCTTCGCGGCCACGGACCGCTCCTACGGATGGCCTCGACCTCACGTAGGAGCGGTCATCGGCCGCGAAAAAGGCGCCGCCGATCCAGCGGATGCCCCGCTACAGCGCTTTTTCGAAGATCTTCGAATTGCGCTGGTAGTTGTACAGCGAGGCGCGCGCCGAGGGCAGGCGTTCGACACCGCTGGGCACGAAGCCACGCTCGCGAAACCAGTGCGCCGTACGGGTGGTCAGCACGAACAGGGTGTTGAGCCCGAGCGCGCGCGCCCGTTCCTCGATGCGCTCGAGCAGCTCGTCGCCACGCCCGCCGTGGCGGTATTCCGGATTCACCGCCAGGCAGGCCAGCTCACCGGTCTGCGAATCGGCGATCGGGTATAACGCCGCGCAGGCGATGATCATGCCTTCGCGCTCGACCACGCTGAACTGGGTGATCTCACGCTCCAATACTTCCCGGGAGCGGCGCACCAGAATGCCCTGCTCTTCCAGCGGACTGATCAAGTCCAGCAGCCCACCGACGTCTTCGATGTTGGCTTCGCGCACCTGTTCGAACTGCTCTTGCGCCACCAAGGTGCCGCCGCCATTGCGAGTGAACAGCTCGGTCAGCAGTGCACCGTCTTCGGCGTAGCTGACGATATGCGCGCGGCTGACGCCACCCTTGCACGCCTGGGCAGCGGCATCGAGCAACTCGCCCTGGTAGTCGTTGCCCAGACGCAGCAAGTGCGCCGGTACCTGCTGCGGACGCAGCTCGCGCACCAGATGACCGGTTTCGTCGAGCAAGCCCGGCTCGGCGCCGAACAGCAGCAACTTGTCGGCTTCCAGGTCGATGGCTGCCCGCGTGGCCACGTCTTCGCAGGCAATGTTGAAGATCTCGCCGGTGGGCGAATAGCCCAGTGGTGACAGCAGCACGATCGAGCGTTCGTCGAGCAGGCGATTGATGCCCTTGCGATCGACCCGCCGCACTTCGCCGGTATGGTGGTAATCGACACCCTCGACCACGCCGATCGGCCGCGCCGTGACCAGGTTGCCGCCCGCCACGCGCAACCGCGAGCCCTGCATCGGTGAGGACGCCATGTCCATGGACAGGCGTGCCTCGATGGCGATCCGCAGGTGACCCACGGCATCGATCACGCATTCGAGCGTGGCCGCATCGGTGACCCGCAGGTTGCGATGGTAATGCGGGCTCAGACCGCGCGCGGCCAGGCGGCTCTCGATCTGCGGGCGCGACCCGTGGACCAGCACCAGGCGCACGCCCATGCTGTGCAGCAGCACCAGGTCGTGGACGATATTGCCGAAGTTGGGGTGGGCAACGCCTTCGCCGGGAAGCATCACCACGAAGGTGCAGTCACGGTGGGCATTGATGTAGGGAGAAGCGTGGCGAAGCCAATTCACGTAGTCGGGCATGACAGCAAAAGCCTGTAGAAAGGTGGGACGAAAAGCATCACTCGGCGCACAGCGGTATGAGGGTTATCGTCGTGACAGGCTAGGCAACACGCGTGCACTCCTTGCATGGATGGCGGCCTCGGGGGCGGTCAGATTCAGGTAATCACCGATTCGAGGCAGTAATGCCCGATCAGTTCACGCAATAGACGCACGGTAGGCTGCAAACGTGACATTTCGAGGTATTCGCCGGGCTGGTGGGCACAGGCGATGTTGCCCGGACCCAGCACCAGGGTTTCACACCCCATGCTCTGCAGGTATGGCGCCTCGGTGCCGAAGCCCACGGCGGCTGCAGTGTGCCCGGTCAGGCGCTCGGCGACCCGGACCAGCTCGGCGTCGGCACGCTGCTCGAAGGGCGGTACCTCGGCGAACAACGGGGCATAGTCGATCTTCACCTGGTGCAGCTCGGCCAACGGTGCCAGCTTGCCGAGAATCGCGGCACGCAGGACCTGCGGGTCCATGCCCGGCAACGGCCGCAGGTCGAACTCCAGCGAGCATTGCCCGCAGATACGGTTGGGGTTGTCGCCGCCGTGGATGCAACCCAGGTTCAAGGTCGGCTGGGGCACACTGAACTGCGCGTTGTTGTACTCGCGCTGCCACTGCCGGCGCAGGTTCAGCAACTCGCCGATCGCCCCGTGCATCGCTTCCAGGGCGCTGTGGCCCAGGCTTGGGTCCGAGGAATGGCCACTGCGACCGAGGATGTCGATGCGTTCCATCATCACCCCCTTGTGCAGGCGTATCGGCCTGAGCCCGGTCGGCTCGCCGATGACCGCGGCACGGCCCAACGGGCGACCGGCCGCGGCCAGCGCCTTGGCGCCGGACATCGAACTTTCCTCGTCACAGGTGGCGAGGATGATCAGCGGCTGCTTGAACGGCTGGTCGATCAGGCCGCGCACCGCCTCGATCGCCAGCGCGAAGAAGCCCTTCATGTCGCAACTGCCCAGCCCGACCCAGCGTCCGTCGACTTCGGTGAGCTTGAGCGGATCGGTGCTCCACAGCGCCTCGTCGTAGGGCACCGTGTCGCTGTGCCCGGCCAGCACCAGGCCGCCGGGGCCGCTGCCGAACGTGGCGATCAGGTTGAACTTGCCGGGCTCGACCTGCTGGATATCGCAGGCAAAACCCAGGTCGGACAGCCAGCCGGCCAGCAGATCGATCACCTGGCGGTTGGACTGGTCCAGGCTGGGCTGGGTGCAACTCACCGAAGGCGCCGCGATGAGGGCGGCGAACTGTTCCTGCATGGACGGCAATGGCATGGCGAACCTCCCGGGGCGAGCCCCATCATAGAGCCATCGGGCGCCAAGAATAAACCGCCGTGGCGCGACTGCTGTACACTGCACGGCCTTATCTAGTCATCAGCGCGTTGTTGTCCGCCAGCGCTTGGATTGCCCCCTCATGCACAAAGAAACCGAAATCAAACTGCGCGTCAGCCGCGAAACGCTCGCTGCCTTGCGTGAGCACCCTTTGCTGAAGAAGCGCAACAAAAGTGGCTGGGAGCGCCGAGAGCTGTTCAACCAGTACTTCGACACGCCTGCGCGCGAACTGGCGGCGGCCAAGGTTGCCCTGCGCCTGCGTCGCGATGGCGAAGAAGTCATCCAGACCCTCAAGACCCGTGGCAGCAGCGTGGCCGGGCTGTCGCAGCGCAACGAGTACGACTGGACCCTGCCCAAGGCCAAGCTCGACCTGAAGAAACTCGACGGCGAATGCTGGCCCGAGCAACTGGCCGAACTCGACAAGAAGACCATCAAGCCGGTATTCACCACCGATTTCGTGCGCGAGCGGGCAGAGATCGCCTGGGGCCGCGGCAAGGCCCGGGTGGTGATCGAAGCCGCCCTGGACCTGGGCAAGGTCATCGTCGGCAAGCAGTCCGAAGAGATCTGCGAACTGGAGCTGGAGCTGCGTGAGGGTGAGCCATCGGCATTGCTCGAGCTGGCCGCCGAACTGGCCGAGAAACTGGCGCTGATGCCCTGTGACATCAGCAAGGCCGAGCGCGGCTATCGCCTCAGCGATCCGGACAGCTACGCCCTGAGCCTGCCGGCGCCGGAACTGAACGCTGAAACCTCGCTCGACGACGCCTTCACCGCCTTGGCCTGGCACCTGTTGGCGAACAGCCAGCGCCTGGCCGAGCAGTACCGTTTCAACGGCCACTGGCGCCTGCTGCAGGACTGGGTACAACAACTCGTCGAACTGCGCGGACTGGTTGGCAGTCTCGGCCAGGCCGCTCCACGCACCAGCAGCAACGAGCTGCGCACCTCCCTCGATGCGCTGCTCGAAGACTGGCGCCCGCTGGTGCAGGCCGGGCAGGAGGACGAGGACGTGCGCAAGGCCGCGCCCGAGCAGTTCGCCGAAGAACTGCTGGACGTGCGCTGGGGCCAGTTCTCGCTGAACACTTCGCGCTGGCTGCTGGGCCGCCTGTGGACGGTCGAGCGCAACAACCGCGGCAACCGCCAGGGCGCCGCCCAGCTGCAAAGCTGGCTGGGCCACCTGCTGGCCGAAGAAGGCGCAGCGCTGCAACTGCCGCGCTACCAGCAGCAGCCCGAGGACCTGGCCGAGCAGTTGCCACGCATCGAACGCATCCAGAGCTGGCTGCACCTGGCCCGCGGTGTGCTGGACGTGCCGGAAGTCGACCGCCTGTTCGGCGAACTGAACAAGCTGCATGCATTGGCCAGCCTGGATATCAGCGATGAAGTGCTGGACGCGCGGATGCAGCAGGCCATTGCCGTGAGCCAGAACCGCGCCTGGAAAATGCTGCTGCGCAAGTAAGCTTTGCGGGGTTTTTCCGACCTCTTCGCGGCTGCCAGCCGCTCCTACAGGGTGTTGTGAACCTGTAGGAGCGGCTGGCATCGCGCCTCACCGATTCACCGGCAAACTGGTGGTGGACTTGATTTCGGACAGCGCCACCGTCGAATTCACCTCTTGAATGCCCGGCACCATCGACAGTTTCTCGAAGAAAAAACGCTCGTATGCTTCGATGTCCGGCGTGACGATGCGCAGCAGGAAATCGACATTGCCCATCAACACATAGCACTCCAGCACTTCTGGAAAGCCGCGTATCGCTTCGGTGAACTCGGTGAAGTTCGAGCGACCGTGGGCGTTGAGTTTCACTTCGGCGAATATCTGCGTGTTGAGGCCGATCTTCTTGCGGTCCAGCAGCGTCACCTGCGCCCTGATCACCCCCTCTTCCTTGAGCCGCTGGATGCGCCGCCAGCAGGGTGACTGCGACAAGCCCACCTGCTCGGCAATCTGCGCGCTGGAGAGCGTGGCGTCCTCTTGCAGCAATGCGAGGATGCGCCGGTCATAAGCATCCAAAGAACTTTGCATAGAAATGCCTCTGCCTTGCTGTTTATGGAATTGCACAATTCAAGATAGCTCAATAACTCGCCAAGTCAGGCAAGAAATACCCGTTCCAGCGTGGGAGACTTTCTCCCATCGACCACGGAGATCGCCCATGTCCGCCTTTGAACTGCTGACCTCGCCGCGCCCCGATGTCTGGGCCGCAGGCAACCTGACCACCACTGTGCAGTTCAGCCTGAGTGCCGAGATCGAGGCCGACGTGCTGTGCCGGGTGCTCAATCTGTTTGCCATGCAGTACCTGATCCCCCGGCAGCTCGCTGCATCCCAGGTAGCGGACAGCCTGCAGATCCAGGTGCAGGTGGGCGAGTTGACCTGGCACCGCGCACAGGTGATCGCGGAAAAGATGCGCAACCTGATCAGCGTGTTCGATGTGCAACTGGTCGATGCCCAGCACCCGGCCCAGGTACAGTCGTACGCTTGAGCGGCCGACAAATGCGGCAACGGTTGCCATGACGGCGACTTCCGGCACGGGCGCTAGGCTGGGTAGCACGACAGATCGCGCACCGCCAAGGAGGCCCCCGCATGACGCTCGTCGCCACTCCCCGCCGACATTGCCCCGACGGCAGCCTGAACCTCGATGATCTGATCGACGCCCTGCTCGTCGAAGGCCTCATCGCAGCGGACGTCGCCCAGGCACTGTGCGACGACTTGAAACAGGAATGCGCGCACCCAGCCCACCCCCTGCAACGGCTCGCCGACTGCCGATTGCCCGACCCGCGCCAACCCGGGCACCTGCTGACGCTCGAGGTCCTGAGCCGGTGGCTGGCGGACCACGCCGGGCAACCCTACCTGCGCATCGACCCGCTGTGCATCGACGTTGCCACCGTGGTCGCCTTGATGCCCCAGGCCTTCGCCATGCGCCACAACATTCTCGCCGTGGCCGTGGACGAACACAGCGTTACCATCGCCAGCGCGCAGCCCTGGCAGCGCCAGTGGGAAGCCGACCTGGCCCACGCACTCAAACGCTCGATCAAGCGCGTGGTCGCCAACCCCGCGGACATCCAGCGTTTCACCGAACAATTCTTTCAGCTGGCGCGCTCGGTCAGCGGCGCCAGGGTCCAGGGCCAGCCCGGCGCCGCGGGCAATCTGGAGCAGCTGCTGCAACTGGGCGACATGGCCACGGTGCCCGCTGCCAGCGACCAGCACGTCATCAATATCGTCGACTGGCTGTTCCAATACGCGTTCGAGCAGCGCGCCAGTGACATTCATATCGAGCCTCGGCGCGACTTCGGTGCGCTGCGCTTTCGTATCGATGGCTTGCTGCATTGCGTGTACCGGTTCCCCGAGCAGGTCACCCTGGCTATCGTCAGCCGCCTGAAAAGCCTGGGGCGCATGAACGTCGCCGAGAAGCGCAAGCCTCAGGATGGCCGGATCAAGACCCGCCTGCCGCAGGGCCAGGAAATCGAGCTGCGCCTGTCCACCCTGCCCACGGCCTTCGGCGAAAAGCTGGTGATGCGCATCTTCGACCCTCAGGTGTTGCTCAAGGATTTTGCCCAGCTGGGCCTGGTGGCCGAAGACCTGCGGCGCTGGCAGCAGATGACCTCCCAGGCTCACGGCATCGTGCTGGTGACCGGACCCACGGGTTCGGGCAAGACCACCACGCTGTACACCACCCTCAAGCAGCTGGCGACCCCGCAGATCAACCTGTGCACCATCGAAGATCCGATCGAGATGGTCGAACCGGCCTTCAACCAGCTGCAGGTGCAGCACAACATCGACCTGGACTTTGCCAGTGGCCTGCGTGCACTGATGCGGCAGGATCCGGACATCATCATGATCGGTGAGATCCGCGACCTGGAGACGGCCGAGATGGCGATCCAGGCGGCCCTCACCGGCCATCTGGTGGTATCGACGCTGCACACCAACGATGCCGTGGGCGCGATCACCCGCCTGCTGGAACTGGGTGTTGCGCACTACCTGATCAAAGCCACAGTGCTGGGCGTCATGGCGCAGCGCTTGGTACGTACGCTGTGCGAAGACTGCAAGGCGCCGGTGCGCATCGACCCGAAGAGCTGGCAGGCGCTCATCGAGCCTTGGCGCATGGCCGTGCCCGAGGGTGCGCGGCGGGCCGTCGGCTGTCCGCGCTGTCGCGACACCGGTTACTGCGGACGTGCCGGGGTCTATGAAGTGCTACTGATAAGCGACGGCGTGAAGGCCTGCATCGACGCCCACACCGACCTCGCCGAGCTGCGGCGCCAGGCCTGCCGGGAGGGCATGCGCAGCCTGCGCCTGAGTGGCGCACGGCAGATCGCCGCCGGCCTGACCACGCTCGAGGAGGTGCTGCGCGTCACCCCGCGCATCGAGTCGCTGTAACGCCACCGCGGCAGGCAAGCCGTTGGCCTTGGGGAACTTGGACGTGGTTGGCCGTATCCAACATGCGAACGACAACTGCCCCGGATTACATTCGTACCGGATCACACTGTGGAGTCTCGATCATGCGCCTCAAAACCGCCGTTGCTACCCTCGCGTTGCTGTCCCTGCCCGTAAGCTCGGCCATGGCCGACCCCTTCTGGCGCAACGTGCTCTCTTCCGGCGCCACGACCGGCTCCTCCTACCTGACCTTCAAGGATCACAAGTTGATCATCGCCGCCCAGGACGATGCCGGCAGCTTCGTGGCCAGCGAAGGCGGTATCCGTGGCCCGTACCTGGAAGCCGCGATCCACAAGGTACGCGCCGAGAACCCTGGCCTGCAGGCTTCCGACATGGATCTGGCCAACGCCATCCTGGCCCGGAACGCCGTCGCCGACAACTGACAGCGCAGCCATGAAAAAACCCTCGCACCCAGGTGCGAGGGTTTTTTTGTGTGCAGGTTATTTGCACGGGCGCGAGCAAGGGGCTGTGGGCCCCTTGCCGCTGTCAGCGCACCAGATGCAGGAACTGCATGTGCCGTTCGTACTGGTCGAGGATGTCGTTGATGATCTGCTCCTTGCTGTAGCCGACCAGGTCGTAGTCCTGGCTGCCTTCGGCCAGATGCACCTCGGCACGGTAGTAGCGCCGGTTCTTCAGTTCCTGATTGCCCATGCCGCCACGGGCGAAGGATGGCGTGAAGTAACCGCGCATCTGCACCTGATAGATGAACGGCCGCTCTTCACCATGACCGATCTCGAAGATCACGTTGTCGTGAGGCGTGTCCTCTTGCGCAACGGCATCCAGGCCCTTCTCGGCGAACGATGCGGTCACTTCGGCCACGGCAGGCCGTACGTGGGTGTCCATGAACCGGTACACCTCGTCACGCGAGGGGAAGCTCACGGCCTGACTCAACCGCTGCCGCCAGCCGCCACGCCCTGGGCGCGAGCTGGCAACCGGGGCCAGCGAATACAACTGGGCGATCTTGCGCTGGCTTTCCATGTGGAACGCCTTGTGCAGTCCCCACATCATCGCCAGCAGAATGATCGAGAACGGCAGCGAGGTCAGCACCACCGCCGATTTCAGCGAGTCGATGCTGCCGGCGAACAGCAGGCCGCTGGTGACCAGCGCGGTCATCGCACCCCAGAATACCCGCAGCCATTTCGGCCCGTCTTCGTCCGGGTTGCCGCCACGTGCCGACAAGGTGGAGAGCACGACGGTGCCCGAGTCGGCCGAGGTGACGAAGAACACGAAACTGATGAACACCGTAACGGCAATCACCGTCCTCGCCCATGGGTAGGTTTCGAGCAGCAGGTAGAGGGTCATCGACGGGTCGTCGATGGCCGACTGGCCGATGGCAGCCATGCCGTGGTTGATCACCTGGTCGATGGCGCTGTTGCCGAAGATCGACATCCAGGCCAGGGTGAAGCCCAGCGGAATCAGCAGCACGCCGAAGACGAACTCGCGAATGGTGCGTCCGCGCGAGATGCGCGCAATGAACAGCCCCACGAAAGGCGACCAGGCAATCCACCAGGCCCAGTAGAACACCGTCCAGTTACCCAGCCAGTCGCTGGGTTTGTCGTAGGCGTAGACGTCGAAGCTCTTGCTGGGCAGTGCACCCAGATAATCGCCAACGTTCTGCACCAGGGTGCTGAGCAAGTGCTGGGTCGGCCCGGCGAACAGCACGAAGAGCAACAGCGCACAGGCCAGTAGCATGTTGATGTCGGACATCACCCGCACGCCCTTGTCGACACCGGAGACCGCCACCAGAATGGCTGCACCCATCATCAGGGTGATCAGGATCACCTGCACCCACTGGGTATGGGCCACCCCGAACAGGTAGTCCAGGCCGGAATTGAGGTGCAACACGCCGAACCCCATGTCGGCCCCCAGGCCGAAGATGGTGGCGATGATGCCGAAGCCGTCCACCGCGTAGCCGATCGGCCCGTTGATGCGTTTGCCGATCAACGGGTAGAGCGCCGAACGCAGCGCCAGCGGCAGGTTGTGACGGTAGGCGAAATAGGCCAAGGCCATGCCGACGAAGGCGAACACGCCCCACCCGTGCAGGCCCCAGTGCAGGAACAGCAACTGCATGGCCTGGCGCGCGGCTTCCTGGGTGCCCGCCTCGCCCTGCGGCGGTTGCAGCATATGGGTCAGCGGTTCGGAAACGCAGAAGAAGAACAGCGTGATGCTGATGCCGGCGGCAAACAACATGCCGGCCCAGGACAGGTAGCTGAACTCGGGCTCGTCATGATCGGCCCCCAGCTTGATCTTGCCGTAACCCGACAGCGCCGTGACCACGACGAACACCAGGTACAGGGTCATGGCCAGCATGTAGTACCAACCGACCGTGTTGGCGGCCCAGCTTTGCGCCGCCATCAGCCACTGGCCAGCTGCCTGCGGAAAGGAGATGACGACGATGCCGAAAATCAGGATGAAACTGGCGGCGAAGTAGAACACCGGAGGGTTCATGCGCACGTTGCCGCTTGGCGCTGATGAAGATGCACTCATGCGCGGTGCACTCCACACGTTCGTAAATGGAAGAAACTGGGCGTTTTCAGCAAGGGATGGCCTCCTGTTGAACGCGAATCGCGATCCATGGTTTTATTGAACGAGCGTTCAATTAAAACACGACTGATGGTAGATGGCCAATTGATGGGCCGAACGGTCCTGCCTGGCAGGCCGTTCGCGGCGTCCTGCCAAGCCCTATTTCTGACTGCCGTCGTCGTGCACCAGGTTGGCTTGGGTGAGGTTGCTGCCGGCCGGCACGGTGCGCGTGAGCCAGACGTTGCCGCCGATGGTCGAGCCCTGGCCGATGGTGATGCGACCCAGGATGGTCGCGCCGGCGTAGATGACCACATCGTCCTCGACGATCGGGTGGCGCGGATGCCCCTTCTGCAGCTGCCCGGACTCGTCCGCCGGGAAGCGCTTGGCGCCCAGGGTGACCTGCTGGTAGATACGCACCCGCTCGCCAATGACGGCGGTTTCGCCGATCACCACGCCCGTGCCGTGGTCGATGAAAAAGCTTGGGCCGATGCGCGCGCCGGGGTGGATATCGATGCCAGTCGCCGAATGCGCCAGTTCCGAGCTGATGCGCGCCAGCAACGGCAGGCCGGCGAGATACAGATGGTGAGCGAGGCGATGATGGATCACCGCGAGCACGCCGGGATAGCACAGCAATACCTCATCGACACTGCGCGCCGCGGGATCGCCGTGATAGGCGGCCAGCACGTCGGTGTCGAGCAGGCGCCGCAGGCCGGGCAGCGCCGCAGCGAAATCCTGGATCAGTTCCAGGGCCCTGGCGTCGACGGCGGGCAAGTCGCAGTCGCCATTGCGCGCGGCGTAGCGCAGTTCCAGGCGGGCCTGGGTCAAGAGTTCGTTGAGCGCAGCGTCCAGGGTATGGCCTACATAGAAGTCTTCGCTTTCTTCGCGCAGGTCCACCGGCCCCAGGCGCATCGGGAACAACGCGCCGCACAACTGCTCCAGCACTTTGGCCATGGCCTCGCGCGACGGCAGCTCGCGGCCGCCCTGCATGCCGCAACTGCGTCCGTTCTGCCGGCGCCAATCGGAGCGCGCCTCATGCAACTGGCCGACGATGGACTGCAACTGCCAATGGCCTCTGCGTGCCTGAGGAATGTCGTTCACGGTTATACCCTGCCTTGTGTGGAAACAGCGATGGCCGCCGATTGGCGCCCACCATACGGGAAAAATCCAGGCGGTAAAAAGAACGCTTTGGACGTGTCGTGGAGCATCTGAACATAAGCCGCGGTCATACGTTCCGTGGGCGCCGAGGGGGCTTGTGGGCCAGCGTGGCGGTGCCTATAGTCCTGTTTTCCCATTGCGCCTTCGCCTCGACGACCGGTAACCGCACAGGTGGCCGCCAACGCTGCGAAACCCTCCCTCATTTCAAGGATCCGCCATGAAGTTTCCCGCATTGCGCAAACACCTGCTGATCGCCGGCCTGGTTCTGGGCAGTTCGCTGCTGGGCCAGGCAATGGCTGGCGAACAGTTGCAGAAAATCAAGGACGCCGGTGTCATCAACATCGGCCTGGAGGGTACCTACCCGCCGTTCAGCTTCGTTGACGAAAACGGCAAGCTGACCGGCTTCGAAGTGCAACTCTCCGAGGCCCTGGCCAAGGAACTGGGCGTCAAGGTCAAGCTGCAGCCCACCCCATGGGCCGGTATTCTCGCAGCGCTGGAGTCCAAGCGGCTCGACGTCGTGGTCAATCAGGTGACCATCTCCGATGAGCGCAAGAAGAAGTACGACTTCTCCAAGCCTTACACCGTGTCCGGTATCCAGGCCGTGGTCGCGAAGAAGAATGCCGACAGCATCAAGCAGGCCTCCGACCTGGCCGGCAAGAAAGTCGGCATGGGCCTGGGCACCAACTACGAGCAGTGGCTCAAGGACAACGTGCCGAGCGCCGTGGTGAAAACCTACGACGATGATCCGACCAAGTACCAGGACCTGCGCGTCGGCCGTATCGATGCGATTCTGGTGGACCGCCTGGCCGCATTCGACCTGATCAACAAGACCAACGAAACCCTCGCCCTGGCAGGCGACGCGTTCTCGCGTCAGGAAGCCGGGATCGCCGTGCGCAAGGGCGAGCCGGAACTGCTCAAGGCACTCGACGACGCTCTCGACAAACTGCGCGCCGACGGCACCCTGGCCAAGCTGTCCAAGCAATGGTTCAGCGCTGACGTCACGCAATGATCGAGAGCAGCCTGCAGCTGATGCTCGATTCGGCACCCTTTCTGCTCAAGGGTGCCTACTACACGGTCTTCCTCAGCCTGGGCGGAATGTTCTTCGGCTTGCTGCTGGGGTTCGGCCTGGCGTTGATGCGGCTGTCCCGAAGCCGCCTGCTGAGCTGGCCGGCCAGGGTCTACGTGTCGTTCTTCCGCGGCACGCCGTTGCTGGTCCAGCTGTTCGTCATCTACTACGGCCTGCCGCAGATCGGTATCGAACTGGACCCGTTGCCCGCTGCACTCATCGGCTTTTCGCTGAACATGGCCGCCTATGCCTGTGAAATCCTGCGGGCGGCGATCGCGTCCATCGAGCGTGGCCAGTGGGAGGCAGCTGCCAGCATCGGCATGACCCGCGCGCAGACCTTGCGCCGGGCCATCCTGCCGCAGGCCATGCGCACCGCCCTGCCGCCACTGGGCAACAGTTTCATTTCACTGGTCAAGGACACGGCGCTGGCAGCGACCATTCAGGTACCGGAGCTGTTCCGCCAGGCGCAGTTGATCACCGCCCGTACGTTCGAGATCTTCACCATGTACCTGGCGGCCGCATTGATCTACTGGCTGTTGGCAAGCGTTCTGGCGCACCTGCAGAATCATCTGGAACGGCGGGTCAACCGCCACGACCAAGAGGCATGAAGCAATGATCGCGGTAAAGGGCCTGACCAAACAGTTCAATGGCCACAGCGTGCTCAAGGGCATCGACCTGGAGATCGCCGCCGGTGAGGTGGTGGCGATCATCGGTCCCAGCGGCTCGGGCAAGACGACCTTCCTGCGCTGCCTGAACCTGCTGGAAACACCTACCAGTGGCCAGATCCGTGTGGGCGACATCGAAATCGACGGAGCCCGCGTGGCGCAGCAGCAGGGCCTGATTCGCGAGTTGCGCCAGCAGGTGGGTTTCGTCTTCCAGAACTTCAACCTGTTTCCCCATCGCACGGCGTTGGCGAACGTCATCGAAGGGCCGCTGGTGGTAAAGAAGATGGCCATGGCCGAAGCGACCGAACTGGGCCGCGAGCTGTTGGCCAAGGTTGGCCTGGCCGGCAAGGAAGAGGCCTACCCCAGGCGGCTCTCGGGCGGTCAGCAGCAGCGCGTGGCGATTGCCCGGGCGCTGGCCATGCAGCCGCAGGTCATCCTCTTCGACGAGCCGACTTCAGCGCTGGACCCGGAGCTGGTTGGCGAAGTGCTGGCAACGATTCGGGGCCTGGCGCAGGAAAAGCGCACCATGGTCATCGTCACCCACGAGATGCAGTTCGCCCGCGACGTGGCCAATCGTGTGGTGTTCTTCGACCAGGGGGTGATCGTGGAACAGGGTCCGGCCCGCGAGTTGTTCGCCAACCCGCAGCAGGCACGGACCCGGCAGTTTCTCGACAAGTTCCTGCACCCCGAGGGCTAGCGCCGTTCAGCGCTTGCGGAACACGTAGAACAGGTTGGGTTCGCTGACCATGTACAGATTGCCATCGTCGTCCATGGCGATGCCTTCGGGTTGCGGCACGCTCTTGCTCAAGCCCTGGCGGCCCTTGCGCAGCGACATGGTGCTCAGGGGCCGGCCCTGCACGTCCAGTTCCAGCACCAGCAGCGATTCGTCCGACAGGGCGAGCAGGTGGCCGCTGCGCTCGTCGTATTGCAGGCTGGAAAGGTCGCGCACGAACAGGCCGGCATCGCGCCGGCGGTCTTGGGTCACCTGCACGTCCAGCGGCTTGTCGCTGACCCCACGCGGAAAGCCCTGCACTTCGTAGATCAGCATGGGATCGCGCTCGCGCGCCACGAACAGGCGCTTGCCGGTCGAGTCGTAGGCCAACCCCTCGAAACCCTTGTTGCTGCGGCCACCGAAGTTGAGGCTCAACTGCTCGGCCTGCTGGGCGTCGATGATCTGCGTATCGTCGGTGACGTTGACCTTGATCAGGCGCTGCTGGCGCTCGTCGGTGATCACGTAGACGCCAGGGCTGATGTACTCGACCGCCTCCGGGTCGCCGAACCCGACCAGCGCGATACGTCGCAGGATGGTGCCCTGCAGCGACAGCTCGATCAGCTCCGAACGCTGGTTGGTAACGGTGAACAGGGTCTTGCGCGATGGATCGAAGGTCAGTGCCGAGATGTCGTCGTCCAGGCCTTCGACCACCTGCGCCTCGATATCCACCTGATAGCTGTCCAGGTTGATCGCGCCTGGCAGCGGGCCTCCGAGCCAGCGCTCGACGTTGAAACTGGCCCGTTCGATCCAGCGAAAGTGATGCAGTGCGGCGAAGGCGCAGATCAGTGCAAGCAGTGCCGCGATCAGCAGCAGGTGAATGGGTCGAACGAAGAAACGCATCGCGTCGGGCTCTGAAGTGAAGTGTGCGCATCAAACCATTAAATGATGAAGCCAGGCTTAAGTTTCTACGGATTGATTTGTAGGAAACGTCGAAGAAATTGCAGCGCCAGAAGACGCTGCTATCCGGCTCAACGCTTGCGCAATACGTAGAACAGATTCGGCTCGCTGACCAGGTAGATCGTGCCTTCGTCGTCCATGGTCACGCCTTCGGCGCGGGGAATGGTGTCCTTGAGGCCGTTCATGCCGCCCAGCAGGGTCATGAAGCTCCACTGCTTGCCGGTTTCGTCGTATTCCATGAGCAGGTGCGAGTCGGCCGAGAGCAGCAGGCGGTGACCGGTGCGCGGATCCACTGCCAGCGCCGAAAGGTTGCGCATGTCCAGGTCGGGCGCATCGAGGCGTTGCTTCTCGCCGGTGGGCAGGCCATCGCTGCCCAGCTTCAGCGAGAACAGCGCCGGTGGTCTTTCTTCGCCAAGCAACAGGCGCTGGTTGCGCGGATCCCAGGCCAGGGCTTCGAAAGCCTTGTTCTGGTCCGCCGAAGGGCCGAGGTCGAACGGCGCGAAGTCGGCGATGTTCAGCTCGCGGGTGTCGGCCTCGACCTTGACCACGGTCAGTTGGTGCTGGCGCTCGTCGATGATCCCCAGGCGCCCATCGGCGAGTGTGGTGATGGCCTCCGGATTGCTCCAGCCGGTCAGCGGCATCTTGCGCAGCACGTCGCCCTGCAGGCTCAGCTCGACCAGATAGGGGTTCTTGCCCATCACCGCGAACAAGGTACGGGTGCCGGGGTGATAGGTGATGTCCGAGGCTTCGTCGCCTTCCATGCCGGGCAGGGCCTTGGCGTCGATCACGGCTTCATAGTCAGGCAGCCAGACACTGGCCTTGCGCTCGGTGCTGTTGTGCGTCCACTCCTGCACCCACAGCTCGGCGCGGTCGTCCCAGTGCAAGACCACCGCGACGATGTAGCCGATCAGCAGCACCAGCAAGGTCCACAGGTACCAACGTTTGTGCAGGGGGCGGGATGAATGCAGCGCGGCGCGGACCATGAAGTACCCTTGCTGGAGACGGATTCATACGGGCACATCCGAACAATGCACCCACTTGGGTGGGGGCATTATCCAGATCGAATGTAAAAAAAAGGTGAGGCGTGGGGCGACTACTGGACGCGGCTGGTGAAGCGGCTGACACCGGGCAGTTCCAGCACGATTTCGGCGCCGATTTCGAGCGGGCCTACCCCGGCCGGGGTGCCGGTGAGGATCACGTCGCCAGCCTGCAGCGAGAAGCACCCGGCCATGTACTGGATCATCGGCACGATGGCGTTGAGCATCAGGTTGCTGTTGCCGTCCTGGCGCACGTCGCCGTCGATGGTCAGGCGTATCGGGATGTCGGTGAGGTCAGGGAAGCTGTCGGCCGATACGAACGGTGCGATCACTGCCGCGCCGTCGAACGACTTGGCGATTTCCCACGGCAGGCCCTTCTCGCGCAGGCGCGCCTGGACGTCGCGCAGGGTCAGGTCCAGCGCCGGGGCGAAGCCGGAGATGGCGTCGATGACTTCTTCGGCACTGGGCCGGGTGCTCAGTGACTTGCCCAGCAGCACCGCGATTTCCGCCTCGTAGTGCACCGCGCCGCGATCGGTCGGAATGGTGAAGGTTTCCTGCAACGGCACCACGCAGCTGCTTGGCTTGATGAACAGCAGCGGCTCGGTCGGAATCGGGTTGTCCAGCTCCTTGGCATGCTCGGCGTAGTTGCGGCCGATGCACACCACCTTGCCCAGCGGAAAGTGGATGCGGGTACCGTCGATGTACTGGTGCTGGTAGCTCATTGCTCGAACCTCTGCTCAGATGAACGTATCAAATGGAAAAGATCTTGCCAGGGTTCATGATCCCATTGGGGTCGAACACTGCCTTCATGGCTTTCATGTACTGGATTTCGACCGGCGAGCGGCTGTACTGCAGGTAGTCGCGCTTGACCATGCCCACGCCGTGCTCGGCGGAGATGGAGCCGTTGTACCTGCGCACGGTTTCGAAGACCTCGGTATTGACCAGCGCACATTCGGCAAAGAATGCGTCTTTGTCCATGTGCTCGGGCTTGAGGATGTTCAGGTGCAGGTTGCCGTCGCCGATGTGGCCGTACCAGAGCACGTCGAATGCCGGATAGCGCTCGCTGACGATGGCGTCGATCTCGCGCAGGAAAGCCGGCACCTTGGAAATGGTCACCGAGATGTCGTTCTTGTACGGCACCCAGTGGGAAATGGTTTCGGAGATGTACTCGCGCAGCTTCCACAGGTTGCGCAACTGCTGCTCGCTCTGGCTCATGACGCCATCGAGCACCCAGCCCTGCTCCACGCAGTGTTCGAAGGTGGCCAGCGCGGTGTCGGCGATGTCGTCGGTGGTGGCTTCGAACTCCAGCAGGGCATAGAACGGGCAGGCCGTTTCGAACGGCGCCGGCACGTCGCCGCGGCCCAGCACCTTGGCCAGCGCCTTGTCGGAAAAGAACTCGAACGCCGTGAGGTCGAGCTTGCCCTGAAACGCATGCAGCACCGGCATGATCGCATCGAAGTCGGTGGTGCCGAGCACCATCGCGGTGAGGTTCTTCGGCGCACGGTCCAGGCGCATGGTGGCCTCGACGATGAACCCCAGGGTGCCTTCGGCGCCGATGAACAACTGACGCAGGTCGTAGCCGGTGGCGTTCTTGACCAGGTCCTTGTTCAGCTCCAGTACATCGCCCTGGCCGGTGACCACTTTGAGGCCCGCCACCCAGTTGCGCGTCATGCCGTAGCGGATGACCTTGATGCCGCCGGCGTTGGTGCCGATGTTGCCGCCGATCTGGCTGGAACCCGAAGAGGCGAAATCCACCGGGTAGTACAGGCCGTTTTCCTCGGCCAGGTTCTGCAGCTGCTTGGTGATGACGCCTGGCTGGCAGACCACGGTGCGGTCGGTGGCGTTGAAGTCGAGCACCTTGTTCATGTAGTCGAACGACACCACCACCTCGCCGTTGGCCGCCACCGCCGCAGCCGACAGACCGGTACGCCCACCCGAAGGGACCAGCGCCACCTTGCGCTCGTTGGCCCAGCGCACGATGGCCTGGACCTGCTCGGTGGTCTTGGGAAAGGCGATGGCGCTGGGTGCCGGGGCGTACTGTTTGGTCCAGTCCCGGCCGTAGGTGTCGAGCGAAGCGGCATCGGTGAGGACCTTGCCAGGCTCGAGCAGGGTCTTGAGTTCATCGATCAGGGCATGACGGTTCATGGACGCGACTCTGCAAGTGAAGGATTCACGAATCGGGCGATTCGCGGCCCGCTAAACCTCGGACCATTCATAGTCACCCTGAGAACGGCTCATGACCCAGGATGGGCGTACGACAGGGAGGCTATGCTAGCATACGCCCCCCGCCAATCGAGCCCTGGCCCGGTGTGCGCCGCTTCACTTCCTGCCATTTTTTTCGGGACACAGGTTTACGCAGATGAGCAAGACTTCCCTCGACAAGAGCAAGATCAAGTTCCTTCTTCTCGAAGGCGTCCACCAATCCGCCGTGGACGTCCTCAAGGCTGCCGGCTACACCAGCATCGAGTACCACACCAAGTCGCTGCCCGAAGCCGAACTCAAGGAAAAGATCGCCGATGCGCACTTCATCGGCATTCGCTCGCGCACCCAGCTGACCGAAGAGCTGTTCGACTGTGCGAAGAAACTGGTCGCCGTGGGCTGCTTCTGCATCGGCACCAACCAGGTTGATCTGGCCGCCGCTCGCGAACGCGGTATCGCGGTGTTCAACGCACCGTATTCCAACACCCGTTCCGTGGCCGAACTGGTGCTGGCCGAAGCCATTCTGCTGTTGCGTGGCATCCCCGAGAAGAACGCTTCCTGCCACCGTGGCGGCTGGATCAAGAGCGCGGCGAACTCCTTCGAGATCCGCGGCAAGAAACTGGGCATCGTCGGCTATGGCTCGATCGGCACCCAGCTGTCGGTCCTGGCCGAAGGCCTGGGCATGCAGGTGTACTTCTACGACACCGTGACCAAGCTGCCGCTGGGCAACGCCACCCAGGTCGGCAGCCTGACCGAGCTGCTGGGCATGAGCGACATCGTCACCCTGCATGTGCCCGAAACCGCCGCCACCCAGTGGATGATCGGCGAGAAGGAAATCCGTGCCATCAAGAAGGGCGGTATCCTCATCAACGCCGCGCGCGGCACCGTGGTCGAGCTCGACGCACTGGCCGAGGCGATCAAGGACAAGCACCTGATCGGCGCTGCCATCGACGTGTTCCCGGTCGAGCCACGCTCCAACGACGACATCTTCGAAAGCCCGCTGCGTGGCCTGGACAACGTCATCCTGACCCCGCACATCGGTGGTTCCACCGCCGAGGCGCAGGCCAACATCGGCCTGGAAGTGGCCGAGAAACTGGTCAAGTACAGCGACAACGGTACCTCGGTGTCGTCGGTCAACTTCCCGGAAGTGGCTTTGCCCGCGCACCCTGGCAAGCACCGTCTGCTGCACATCCACGAGAACGTGCCGGGCGTGATGATGGAGATCAACAAGGTCTTCGCCGAGAACGCCATCAACATCTCCGGCCAGTTCCTGCAGACCAACGAAAAGGTCGGCTATGTGGTGATCGACGTCGACGCCGATTACTCGGACCTGGCGCAGGAAAAGCTGCAACAGGTCACCGGAACCATTCGCTGCCGCGTATTGTTCTGATAGCGGCCGGATTGCGGTGTGCCTGGCACACCGCGTCCTCTGGTTCGCGGCTGCCAGCCGCTCCTACAATCAACCCAGATCCCCTGTAGGAGCGGCTAGTAGCCGCGAACCAGGCGACGCGGTGTATCAGAACGGCTCGTTGCCCCGACGGCGAAACCAGCCGGTCAGCGACAGCCGATTGCGCTGCGCCGGCATCACTTCGTGCGGCACCTCGCCGGAAAGAAACACCACCAGCGTGCCACCGATCGGCTGCACGTCGTACGCCGTGTCGCCTTGCAGGTACATACGCAACTGACCGCCATCCTCCTCACCCCAATCCGCATCGTTCAGGTACAGCACCGCTGACACCATGCGCCGGTCATCGTCGCGAAAGCGATCCAGGTGGCGCAGGTAGACGCTGCCCGGTGGGTACAGGGCGAAATGGCATTCGAAGTCTTCCAGGCCCAGAAACAGACCACGATTGAGCGCCTCGCGCAGGCTGTCCATGATCTGCATGTAGGCATCGCACGGCACGGCTTCGCCCGGTTCGATCCACTGGATGCGGTCACCGCGAATGCCTTCGCGGATCTCCTGGGATGGACCGCGCCCGACGGCCGCCGGCGCCAGTTCGCCTTGGGCATGGCGGGTACGGCACTCGGCCGCCAGCGCCAGGGTCAAAGCCTGGGGCACGAAGAGTTCCTGCTGCGACCAGCCGTGCTCGGCCAGGTCGTCGACGATGCGCAGCAGCAGTGGATGATCAGAAGGTATTTGCATGCCCGGCATAGTATCCATACGCCTGCAAAACCGACAGGGGCTTGCACGAGGTCGCTGCGCAGTCGATGCATCGAGGCGCAGCGTGCATGTCACTTCTCGACAAAGCCAGGCAATGCCACGGACAATGGACCCTTGCCGACAGGAGTCCCTATGCGCCGCGTCCTTGTGTTCTTGATGATGTTCAGTACGACGCCCGCCTGGGCCGACGACCACGACCTGCTGTACAAGGCCGCTGGCTGGCCTGAACAAAGGGCGCATTTCAGCGACGCCCTCAAGGCGGCCCAGCAGCGCTACCAGAGCAGCTTGCCACCGGCGGTTTTCCAGGCACTGGTGAGCAACAGCGACCAACGCTTCGCGGCGCAGGCCATGGACCAGCGGGCCGAAGCGCGACTGCGCCAGGGCCTGGCCGATCCCAAACCGGCCCTCGCCTTCTTCGAGTCTGCCCTGGGCCGCAAGATCGTCGCCGCCGAGCTGCTGGCCACCCGCAGTGATCAACTGGCCAAGAATGCCCAGGGCCTGCCGAAACTGCAGGTCGAGTCCACCCGCGCGCTGTTGATCGGCCATCTGGCGCAGGCACTGCCGGCGCGCCAGGCTGGCGCAGAGGTCAGCCTGGCGATCGCCGGGGTGGCCGCCGACAGCCTCAGCTCGATGATTCCAGGTCTGTTGGGGGGCGGCCAGGCTGCAGGTCTGCTCGATGGCCAGCGTGAGCGGCTGCAGCAGCAGATCGCCATCGACCTGAACAATACGCTGCTGTACGTGTACCGCGAATTGTCCGATCCGGAACTGGAGGAGTTCGTCGGCTTCGCCGAGTCTGCCGCTGGCCAGGCTTATTATCAGGCGGCCCTGGATGCGGTACGGGCTGGGCTGGCGGTTGGACAGACACCGGGCAAGGCGGGAAACTGAGGGGCGCCGTTCGCGGCCGCTGACCCACCCGCAGCAATGGCCCACCCCCGTAGGAGCGGTCAGCGGCCGCGAAGCAGACGACTCGGTTATAGATTCTGTTCGAAGAAATCGAAACACTTCGCCCGAATCGCAGGCAGCTCATTGACCAGATGATGCCGGGCCCCCGCCACCTGCAACACCCGCACCTCGGCGAACTTTGCGCGTAGCACCTTGAGGTTGTGCCGCCAATCCACGGTGTCGTCATCCTCCCCCTGCACGACCACCACAGTGCGCGGGCTGCGCGGCGCGGCTTCGATGTGCTGCACCCACTGCACCAACGCCCCCACCCACGCCGTCGGCAGGCGCACGGGCTGCAGCGGGTCCGCCTGCAGGAACGGCATGAAATCCGGGTCGTTGGTATTGGCGCTGAAACGCCTGGCAATGCCGTTGACGAACGGCTTCAGCACGCGATAGCTGAGTTTGGACAAACCCCATGCGCTGGGCCGCACCAGCGGCGCCATCAGCAGCACCTGCCCCTGCGCCGCGGACTGCGCGCCCTGGTGCAGCAGATGGTCGACGATGATCGCGCCACCGGTGCTCTGCCCCAGCAGGTGCCAAGGCTGCGGCAGCTGCAGGGTGCGTGCTTCGGCGAACAGGCCATCGAGCGTGGCCTGGTAATCGGCAAAGCTGTGAATGCTGGCTCGCTCGCCGCTGGACAGACCATGGCCCGGCAGGTCGCAGGAAATGACCGCGAAGCCACGTGCCAAGGCCCACTGCACGGCGTGCCGGTACAACCCCATGTGATCGTAGAAACCGTGCATGACGAAGAGCGTGGCGACAGGCCGCTCCGGCAGCCACACTTGGGCCACCAAGTCGAAGCCGGCAGCACTGAAGCGCCCCAGCCAGCTTTGTACGGGCAGGTCGAGCTGATAGAAGCGCTGGTAGGCCTGAGCCTCAGCGGACAGCGGCTGTCGGGTGCCCAAGGGTGGCAGGGAATTTCGCAGGGTGTCGGGATGAAATGCAATGGGCATGGATGATTGTTCCAAGGCAATACGTGTGCTGGCAAGGGCGCTGGAGATCCAGCGCCCTGCCCTCATCACACCGACGCTGCCGGCCGCTGAGTCTTCGGCTGTTGCCAGGAGTTGGCGGCGCTTTCCTCGATGGCTTGCTGGATCGCCTTGCGACGACGCTCTTCGGCCCGACGCCCGAAATACCACACCAGGAACGTCACCAACGAAACGGCCAGCAGAATCAGGCTGGCCACCGCATTGATCTCAGGCTTCACGCCCAGGCGGACCGCCGAAAACACTTCCATCGGCAGGGTCGTGGAACCCGGCCCGGAAACGAAGCTGGCCAGCACCAGATCGTCCAGCGACAGCGCGAAGGACATCATCCCGCCGGCCGCCAGCGATGGCGCGATCATGGGAATGGTGATCAGAAAGAACACCTTCCAGGGCCGCGCACCCAAGTCCATGGCCGCCTCTTCGATCGACAGGTCCAGCTCGCGCAACCGCGATGACACCACCACCGCCACGTACGAGGCACAGAAGGTGGTATGAGCGATCCAGATCGTGGCGATGCCACGCTCCTGCGGCCAGCCGATCACCTGGGCCATGGCCACGAACAGCAGCAGCAAGGACAGACCGGTAATCACCTCGGGCATCACCAGCGGCGCCGTCACCAGGCCGCCGAACATGGTGCGCCCCTTGAAGCGACTGATGCGTGTCAGCACGAACGCCGCCATGGTCCCCAGGGCCACGGCCGTCACTGCCGTGTAGCAGGCGATTTCCAGCGAGCGCATCACCGCGCCCATCAGCTGGGAGTTGTCCAGCAGGCCGACGTACCACTGCACCGACCAGCCGCCCCAGACCGTCACCAGGCGCGAGGCGTTGAAGGAATAGATGACCAGGATCAGCATCGGCGCATAGATGAACACCAGACCCAGCACCAGGATCAGTTTGGAGAACCCGAAACGCTTCATGCCTTGCCCTCCAGTTCTTTGGCCTGGCTGCGATTGAACAGCACGATAGGCACGATCAGAATCGCCAGCATCAACACAGCCAATGCCGAGGCAACGGGCCAGTCACGGTTGTTGAAGAATTCCTGCCACAACACGCGGCCGATCATCAGGGTTTCCGGGCCACCCAGCAGCTCGGGAATCACGAACTCGCCGACCACCGGAATGAATACCAGCATGCAGCCGGCGATGATGCCGTTCTTCGACAGCGGCACGGTGATCTTCCAGAAACTGTTGAAGGTGCTCGAGCCCAGGTCGGAAGCAGCCTCCAGCAAGCTGTTGTCATGCTTCACCAGATTGGCGAACAGCGGCAGGATCATGAATGGCAGGTACGCATAGACCACGCCGATGTACACCGCCAGGTTGGTGTTGAGAATCTGCAGCGGCTGGTCGATCAGCCCCAGCCACATCAGGAAGGCATTGAGCAGGCCGTTGTTGCTCAGGATGCCCATCCAGGCATACACGCGGATCAGGATCGCCGTCCAGGTCGGCATCATGATCAGCAGCAGGAGCACGGTCTGCAGGTCCTTGCGTGCCTTGCTGATGGCATAGGCCATGGGATAGCCGAGCAGCAGGCAGATCAGGGTGCTGAAGAAGGCCATCTTCAACGAGCCCAGATAGGCCGAGATGTACAGATCGTCTTCGGTGAGCAGCGCGTAGTTGGCGAAATTGAGGATCAACTCGAACTTCTGTTCGGCGTAGCTCCAGATTTCGGTGTACGGCGGAATGGCCACGTCGGCTTCGGCGAAGCTGATCTTGAGAACGATGAAAAACGGCAGCATGAAGAACAGGAACAGCCACAGGAACGGTACGCCGATGACCATCTGGCGACCGTTGGGGATGATCCTCTTGAGCTTGCGTTTGATCTTGCGCAGCTTCATGAGCGCAGTACCACGCCGCTGTCGTCTTCCCACCAGACGAACACTTCGTCGTCCCAGGTCGGCCGGGCGCCACGGCGCTCGGCGTTGGCCACGAACGACTGCACCAGCTTGCCGCACGGCAACTGCACGTGGAACACCGAATGGCCGCCCAGGTAGGCGATGTCATGGACCTTGCCGCGCGACCAGTTGTGTTCGCTGTCGGGCTGCTGGGTGGTCACCAACATCTTTTCCGGGCGAATGGCATAGGTCACGTTCTTGTCTTCGGCAGCGGTACTTACACCGTGACCGACATAGATGCTGCGCTCCAACTCCGGGCTGCTTATCAGTGCGTAGCCTTCCATGTCCTCGACCACCTGGCCTTCGAACAGGTTGACGTTGCCGATGAACTCGCACACCAGGCGGCTGGTGGGGGTTTCGTAGATGTCGATCGGGCTGCCGATCTGCGCGATCCAGCCCAGGTGCATGATGGCGATGCGCTGGGCCATGGTCATGGCCTCTTCCTGGTCGTGGGTCACCATCACGCAGGTCACGCCGACCCGCTCGATGATCTCCACCAGTTCCAGTTGCATCTGCGAGCGCAGCTTCTTGTCCAGCGCGCCCATCGGCTCGTCGAGCAGCAACAGCTTGGGCTTTTTCGCCAGCGAGCGTGCCAGCGCAACGCGCTGACGCTGGCCACCGGACAACTGGTGCGGCTTGCGCTTGCCGTACTGGGTCATCTGCACCAGCTTGAGCATTTCCGCCACGCGTGCGTCGATTTCGGCCGCCGGCAGTTTGTCCTGCTTGAGCCCGAAGGCGATGTTCTGCGCCACGGTCATGTGCGGAAACAATGCATAGGACTGGAACATCATATTGATCGGCCGCTCGTAGGGCGGCATATCGGTGATGTCCACACCGTCGAGGAAAATACGCCCCTCGGTCGGCCGTTCGAAGCCAGCCAGCATGCGCAGCAGGGTGGACTTGCCGGAACCGGACCCGCCCAGCAAGGCGAAGATCTCACCCTGGTTGATTTCCAGCGACACGTCGTCCACGGCCACCGTTTCGTCGAATTTCTTCGTTACCTTTTCGATCCGGACCAGCACCTTTTTCGGTTGCTGGCTGCCTTCGAGGGCTTTTTTGTAGGCGCTGGAGGCAACAGCCATTCACGAAACTCCCAAACTTGAGTGGGGGCGGCTCTGGATCGGGCCGCCCCGAGTAGTTATTTGCCCGACTTGACCTTGGTCCAGCTGCGGGTCATCAAACGCTGCACCTTGGGCGGCAGCTCGACGTTGACGTAGAGCTTGTCCTGGATGGCCTGTGGCGGGTAGACCGCCTCGTCGTTGCGCACGTCCTGATCCATCAGCTCGCCGGACTTGAGATTGGGGTTGGCATAGCCGACATAGTCGCTTACCTTGGCAATCACTTCAGGCTTCAACAGGTAGTCGATGAACGCCAGGCCCTGCTTCGCATCCGGCGCATCGGCGGGGATGGCCAGCATGTCGAACCACAGGTTGCCGCCTTCCTTGGGAATCGAGTAGGCCAGCTTGATGCCCTTGCCGGCTTCCTCGGCCCGTGCCTTGGCCTGGAATATGTCGCCGGAATAACCCACGGCCACACAGATGTTGCCATTGGCCAGGTCGCTGATGTATTTGGAAGAATGGAAGTAGGTCACGTACGGACGGACCTTGAGCAGCTTGGCCTCGGCTTGCTTGTAGAGCTTCTCGTCGGTGGTGTTGGGGTCCAGGCCCATGTAGTTGAGCACGGCCGGAAACATCTCGTCGGGCGAGTCAAGGAAGGCGACGCCGCACTTGGACAGTTTCTTGATGTTTTCGGGCTCGAACACCATGGCCCAGGAGTCGATCTTGTCGACGCCCAGCACAGCCTTGATCTTTTCCACGTTGTAACCGATGCCGTTGGTACCCCACAGATAGGGGACGGCGTACTGGTTACCCGGATCGTTCTTTTCCAGGCGCTTGAGCAGCACCGGATCAAGGTTGGAATAGTTGGTCAGCTGGGCCTTGTCCAGTTTCTGGAAAGCCCCGGCCTTGATCTGTTTGCCCAGGAAGTGGTTGGACGGCACCACCACGTCGTAGCCGGTATGGCCGGCCAGCAACTTGCCTTCCAGGGTTTCATTGGAGTCGAAGACGTCGTAGATCGGCTTGATCCCGGTGGCGGCTTCGAAATCCGCCAGGGTGCTCTCGCCGATGTAGTCGGACCAGTTGTAGATGTGTACGGTGCCTGCCGCTTGAGCATTGAGCGCCAGGGTCAGACCCGCACCGATCAGCATGGCCTTGCGAAACAAAGAGTGTGACAAGTGGAGGTCCTCTCAAGCGTTTGTTCTATAAGACAAACCGGCGCGCAACTTACAGCCCATGCGCGCGCGCCGCAATTGCTGATTCACCTGGCCCGAGCTCGCGGTGCGCCATTCGCGGCCACGGGCCGCTCCTACGGGGTATGTGTGGGAGCGGTCATCGGCCGCGAAAGGCGCATCGCAATACCAGCCCGGCTTACTTGCCCGACTTAATCTTGGTCCAGCTGCGCGTCATGATGCGCTGCGTCGCCGCCGGCAGGTCGGCAATGGCATACAGCTTGGCCTGCACATCGGCCGGCGGGTAGATGCCCGGATCGCCGCTGATGGCTTTATCCACCAATGCTGTTGCAGCCTGGTTACCGTTGGGGAACTGCACGCTGTTGGTGATCTCGGCCATGACTTCCGGTTTCATCAGGAAGGTCATGAACTTGTAGGCGCCATCGACGTTCTCGGCATCCTTGGGGATGGCGACCATGTCGAAGAAGCTGCCAGCGCCTTCCTTGGGAATGTTGTAGCTGACCTTGACCTTGCCACCCGCTTCTTCGGCGCGCGACTTGGCCTGGTAGATGTCACCCGAATACCCCACGGCCACGCAGATGTTGCCGTTGGCCAGGTCGGAGATGTACTTGGAGGAATGGAAGTAACCGATCGATGGACGCACCTTGAGGAACAGCGCCTCGGCTTCGGCAAGCTGCTTCTTGTCCTGCGAGTCCGTCGGGTAGCCCAGGTAATGCAGGGCGATCGGCAGCATCTCGGTGGGCGAATCGAGGAAGCTGATGCCGCACGACTTCAGCTTGGCCGCGTTTTCCGGCTTGAACAGCAGGTCCCAGCTGTTGGTCGGTGCATCGGCGCCCAGCGCAGCCTTGACCTTGTCGGCGTTGAAGCCGATGCCGATCGAGCCCCACATGTACGGGAAGGCATGCTTGTTGTCCGGGTCGCTCACCGACACCGCCTTGAGCAGCGATTCGTTGAGGTTTTTCCAGTTCGGCAGTTTCGAGCGGTCCAGTTCCTGGTAAACACCGGCCTTGATCTGCTTGGCCAGGAAGTTGTTGGAAGGCACGACAATATCGTAGCCGGACTTGCCGGCCAGCAGTTTGGCTTCCAGGGTTTCGTTGCTGTCGAATACGTCGTAGACGACCTTGATCCCCGACTCCGCCTCGAATTGCTTGATCGTGTCCGGCGCGATGTAGTCCGACCAGTTGTACACGTGCAGAACCTTGTCGTCTGCCTGCGCAGCACTGGCCATCGCCCCCATCAGGGCCACGGCGAGGAGGGTCTTGCCAAATATCTTCATGCGTTGTGCTCCTAAATGTTCTTGGTCTTAACCTGATGCCAATATTGATCGAGTGCCGTGTTTTGATGATCCGTAGGAGCGGTCATTGGCCGCGAAGAAACCACTGCGGTATCAGTCGAGACCGCGTCGCAGCTTTCGCGGCCGGTGACCGCTCCTACGGAACGCCGTCGCATTTTGCGTACCGATGCTCCCGACGGGAGCAAGCCTAGCATCTAGCCCCCGAGTGCTTCGAGTGTCAGGTCCAGGCAAAGCCGTGCCTTGCTCACCAGCTCGTCGATCTCGGCGTGGCTGATGACCAGCGGCGGTGCAATGATCATGGTGTCACCGACGGCCCGCATGATCAGCCCGTTGTCGAAGCAGAACTGCCGACAGATCATACCGGCGCCCCGCCCTTCGTGACGGCTGCGAGTCGCCTTGTCCTTGACCAGCTCGATGGCGCCGAGCATGCCCAGGCCACGGACTTCACCCACCAGCGGATGGTCCTGCAGTTCGCGCAGACGCTTTTGCAAATACGGTGCCGCATCGGTCCGGACCGTGTCAACGATGTGCTCGTCGCGCAGGATGCGCAGGTTTTCCAGCGCCACCGCCGCCGCGACCGGATGCCCGGAATAGGTGAAGCCGTGGTTGAAGTCGCCACCCTGGTTGATCACCTGCACCACCTCATCGCGCACGATCACGCCGCCCATGGGGATGTAGCCGCTCGTGAGGCCCTTGGCGATGGTCATCAGGTCGGGCGCCAGATCATAGTAGTCGCTGCCGAACCAGTGGCCGGTACGGCCGAAGCCGCAGATGACTTCATCGGCCACGAACAGGATGTCGTAGCGCGCCAGCACTTCCTTGACCTTCGGCCAGTAGGTCTCGGGCGGAATGATCACACCGCCGGCGCCCTGGATCGGCTCGGCGATGAACGCCGCGACGTTGTCTTCGCCCACTTCCAGGATCTTCTTTTCCAACTGCTCGGCGGCCCAGATGCCGAACTCGTCCGGGGTCATGTCACCACCCTCGCCGAACCAGTAAGGCTGGGCAATGTGCACGATGCCCGGGATCGGCAGATCGCCCTGCTCGTGCATGCCCGCCATGCCGCCCAGGCTGGCGCCGGCCACGGTGGAGCCGTGGTAGCCATTGATGCGGCTGATGATCACCTTTTTCTCGGGCTTGCCCTTGAGCGCCCAGTAATGGCGCACCAGGCGCAGCACGGTGTCGTTGCCCTCGGAACCGGAGCCGGTGAAGAACACATGGTTCATGCCCTCGGGCGCCAGGTCGGCGATGGCCTTGGCCAGCTCGAGAGCGGGCGGGTGGGCGGTCTGGAAGAACAGGTTGTAGTACGGCAGTTCGCGCATCTGCTTGCTGGCTGCCTGCACCAGCTCCTCGCGACCGTAGCCGATCGCCACGCACCACAGGCCGGCCATGCCGTCGAGGATCTTGTGCCCTTCGCTGTCCCACAGGTACACGCCGTCGGCCTTGGTGATGATCCGCGGACCCTTCTGCGCCAGCTGCGTGTAGTCGCTGAACGGCGCCAGGTGGTGGGCGCTGCTCAAGTCTTGCCAATGCTGGGTCTGGGGGTTGTTGTTGCTCATCTGTCGCTCCTTTTTCTCACACCGCGAACAGCAGGAACTCACGTTCCCACGAGCTGATCACGCGTTTGAAGTTTTCGTGTTCGGCGCGCTTGACCGCAACATAGCCAACGACGAATTTCTTGCCCAGGTACTTCTCCACCGTCTTGCAGTTTTCCATGCGCTCCAGCGCATCCTCGATGGTCAACGGCAGCCGCAGGTTGCGTCGCTCGTAGCCGCGTCCCTGCACCGGCGCACTCGGGTTCAGGCCCTCGACCATGCCGATATAGCCGCACAACAGGCTGGCGGCGATGGCCAGGTACGGGTTGGCATCGGCGCCCGGCAAGCGGTTCTCGACCCGCCGGTTCTGCGGCGTGGCGTCGGGCACGCGCAGGCCAACGGTGCGGTTTTCCTCGCCCCACTCGACGTTGACCGGCGCCGAAGTGTCGGGCAGGAAACGACGGAACGAATTGACGTTGGGCGCGAACAGCGGCAGCAGTTCGGGAATGAATTTCTGCAGGCCGCCGACGTGGTGCAGGAACAGCTGGCTCATCGAGCCGTCTTCGTTGGCGAAGATGTTCTTGCCGGTGGCCGAATCGACGATGCTCTGGTGCAAGTGCATGGCACTGCCCGGCTCGCCCGTCATCGGCTTGGCCATGAAGGTGGCGGCGACGTTGTGCTTGAGCGCGGCCTCGCGCATGGTGCGTTTGAACACCAGGATCTGGTCGGCCAGGTGCAGGGCATTGCCGTGCCGGAAGTTGATTTCCATCTGCGCCGTGCCGTCTTCGTGGATCAGGGTGTCGAGGTCAAGGTTCTGCGCCTCGCACCAGTCGTAGACGTCTTCGAACAACGGATCGAACTCGTTCGCCGCTTCGATGGAAAACGATTGCCGACCGGTTTCCGGGCGTCCCGAGCGGCCGATCGGCGGCTGCAGCGGGAAGTCCGGGTCTTCGCAGCGCTTGGTCAGGTAGAACTCCATCTCCGGCGCCACGATCGGCTGCCAGCCTCGGTCCGCATACAGCTTCAAGACCTTCTTGAGCACGTTGCGCGGCGACAGCTCGATGGGGTTGCCCTGCTTGTCGTACGTGTCGTGGATGACCTGCGCCGTGGGCTCTATGGCCCAGGGAACGAGAAACACCGCGTTCTCGTCGGGGCGGCAGATCATGTCGATGTCGGCAGGGTCGAGCAACTCGTAGTAGATGTCGTCTTCTACATAGTCGCCAGTCACGGTTTGCAATAGAACACTTTCCGGCAAGCGCATGCCTTTTTCGGCGATGAACTTGTTGGTCGGGGAAATCTTGCCGCGGGTGATCCCGGTGAGGTCGGCGATCAGGCATTCGACTTCGGTGATCTTGTGATCTTTCAACCAATCGGTGAGCTGGTCGAGGTTGGGACTCATAAATACCTCAGGAGGCCATTGACCTGGCTCGCGGCGAGCCGGGCACGAGTTGACGCGTGGGCGTCGTTGGGAAAGCGGTCAAGCGAGGGCTGCACACTGCCCACCCGGCCTCTCGATACCCGGCCGGAACGTGAAGCTCAGGGTAGCGGTTTCGGGGCTCAGGCAGTACAGAAGGGACAAAAAAACAGAGACGCAACGCCGTGGCCTGTCAATTATTCTGGTCGCCGGCAACCGGTGGCTGCAGCGAGCTCCATCAGATAATGGCAGGCGTGCCATGACTCACCCTCGGTATTATTGAAATGGCGGGTTGAAAACGAGCTTAGCCTTGTTCATTTTTTTCCACAACTATCAGGCGGCAAACTTCCGCAGACACTTTTCAGCCAGTTGCAAGGCACCGTAATTGCCAGGCGCATGCGCCCCGATATGCAGCAAAAGAGGCTCACCAGCGCTCTTTCAGGGCAAAACCCGGCTCGCTTGACTTAGTGTTGGCTTTCGGATTGACTGAAACCTGTTCGACCCAATGATTGATATTTTTAACAACAAAGGTGTTGCATCATGTCGGTACCCCCGCGTGCCGTTCAGCTTAACGAAGCGAACGCATTCCTTAAGGAACATCCTGAGGTTCTGTACGTCGACCTTCTGATTGCAGATATGAATGGTGTGGTGCGTGGCAAGCGCATCGAGCGCACCAGCCTCCACAAGGTTTACGAGAAAGGCATCAACCTGCCCGCCTCGCTGTTTGCCCTGGACATCAACGGCTCTACCGTGGAAAGCACCGGTCTTGGCCTGGACATCGGCGATGCCGATCGTATCTGCTACCCCATTCCCGACACCCTGTGCAACGAGCCTTGGCAGAAGCGCCCTACCGCGCAGTTGCTGATGACCATGCACGAACTCGAAGGCGAGCCGTTCTTCGCCGACCCGCGTGAAGTGCTGCGCCAGGTCGTCGAGAAGTTCGACGCCATGGGCCTGACCATCTGCGCCGCCTTCGAGCTGGAGTTCTACCTGATCGACCAGGAAAACGTGAACGGTCGACCGCAGCCGCCGCGCTCGCCGATCTCCGGCAAGCGTCCGCATTCGACCCAGGTGTATCTGATCGACGACCTGGACGAGTACGTGGACTGCCTGCAGGATATCCTCGAAGGGGCGAAGGAACAGGGCATCCCGGCCGACGCCATCGTCAAGGAAAGTGCGCCGGCGCAGTTCGAGGTCAACCTGCACCACGTCCCGGATGCCATGAAGGCCTGCGACTATGCAGTGCTGCTCAAGCGCCTGATCAAGAACATCGCCTACGACCACGAGATGGACACCACGTTCATGGCCAAGCCCTATCCGGGCCAGGCGGGCAACGGGCTGCACGTGCACATTTCGATCCTGGACAAGGACGGCAAGAACATCTTCACCAGTGAGGATCCCGAGCAGAACGCCGCATTGCGTCACGCGATCGGCGGTGTGCTCGAGACCCTGCCCGCGTCGATGGCGTTCCTGTGCCCGAACGTCAATTCGTACCGCCGCTTCGGTGCTCAGTTCTATGTGCCCAACTCCCCGTGCTGGGGCCTGGACAATCGGACCGTGGCGCTGCGCGTGCCCACCGGGACGCCGGATGCCGTGCGCCTGGAACACCGCGTCGCCGGTGCCGATGCCAACCCGTACCTGCTGATGGCTGCGGTTCTGGCCGGCGTGCACCATGGCCTGACCAACCAGGTCGAGCCCAACGAGCCGGTGACAGGCAACTCCTACGAGCAGAACGAGCAGAGCCTGCCGACCAACCTGCGCGATGCCCTGCGCCTGCTGGACGACAGCGAGGTGTTGGCCAAATACATCGATCCGAAATACATCGATATCTTCGTGGCCTGCAAGGAAAGCGAGTTGGAAGAATTCGAGCACTCCATCTCGGACCTCGAGTACAACTGGTACCTGCACACCGTGTAACGGCCGGGCGCCGCGGTATGCCTGCCATGCCGCGGTGTTCACGAACGCATTTGCTGGGCTGCGGTGCAGCAGGTATGCCGCGTCGTCCCCGGACGCGGCTCGCGCCGCTGCTACAGGGGTTCCTCGTGTCTTCTGGACTGCGTGCGGCAGGTACACTGCATCGCACCCGCACGCGGCTTGCGCCGCTGCTACGGGGGATCACCGTTTCGTCTAGGTATGCAGTCCCTGTAGCAGCGGCGCGAGCCGCGTCGGCGGTACGTGCGGATTAACCTGACGTACCGCGTCCGGATCAGCGTGCCCAGCGCAACTGGGTCGGCAATGGCGACGGCGGCTCGGGCTCCGGTGGATTGCCCGGCAGCGCCAATACTCGATTGAGCACTTCGCTTTCCAGCGCCGCCAGGCGATGGGAACCGCGAGCGCGCGGACGTGGCAACTCGATAGCCAGGTCCAGACCAATGCGCCCCTCCTCGATCAGAATCACCCGGTCGGCAATCGCCACCGCCTCGGCCACATCGTGGGTTACCAGCAACACGGTGAAACCGTGCTTGCGCCACAGGCTCTCGATCAACTGCTGCATCTCGATGCGCGTGAGCGCATCCAGCGCCCCCAAGGGCTCGTCCAGCAGCAACAGCCGCGGCTTGTGAATCAGGGCCCGCGCCAGCGCCACGCGCTGCTTCTGCCCGCCGGACAACCCCGCCGGCCACTCATCGGCGCGCTCGGCCAGGCCCACCGCTTCGAGCGCCTGCAAGGCCTGCTCGCGCCAATTGCCGGACAGCCCCAGGCCGACGTTGTCGATCACTCGCTTCCATGGCAGCAGGCGGGCTTCCTGGAACATCAGCCGGGTGTCGTTGCGCGCATCGCTGAGCGGACCGGAACCTGCCAGCAGTTGTCCGCTGGTGGGTTGGTCGAGTGCTGCCAGCAGCCGCAGCAAGGTGCTCTTGCCGCACCCGCTGCGGCCGACGATGGCCACGAACTGCCCGGCCGGAATGTTCAGGTCGATCTCGCGCAATACCTCGCGCTCGCCAAAGGTCTTGCGCAGCTGGCGAACCGCCAGTGGAATCCCGCGCCGCAGGTTCTGCGGCTGTTCCTTGAAAACGGTCATGCTGCACCTCCCTTGGTTTGATAGGCCGGATGCCAGCGCAGCCACACTCGCTCCAGCCCACGCGCCGCCAAATCGGCCAGCTTGCCGAGAATCGCATAGAGCACGATGGCCAGCACCACCACGTCGGTCTGCAGGAATTCGCGCGCGTTCATGGCCAGGTAACCGATGCCGGAGCTGGCGGAAATGGTTTCCGCGACGATCAGCGTCAGCCACATCAGGCCGAGGGCGAAACGCACACCGACCAGAATGGAAGGCAACGCCCCGGGCAGAATCACCTGCCAGAACAAACGAAATCCGGACAGGCCATAGCTGCGTGCCATTTCCACCAACGCAGGGTCGGCGTTCTTGATGCCGTGGTAGGTGTTCAGGTAGATCGGGAACAATGTGCCCAGTGCGACCAGAAAGATCTTCGCCGACTCATCGATGCCGAACCACAGAATCACCAGCGGAATCAGCGCCAGGTGCGGGACGTTGCGGATCATCTGCACCGAGGTGTCGAGCAGGCGCTCGCCCCAGCGCGACAGGCCGCTGATCAGCCCCAGTACCAGACCGATGCCGCCACCGATGGCGAAGCCGATGCCCGCGCGCCAGCCGCTGATGGCCAGGTGCGTCCAGATCTCCCCGGACTTGAACAGCGCGACGCCTGCCGCGAGCACCGCGCTTGGCGCTGGCAGGATCCGCGTCGACAGCCAGCCGACGCTGACCGCCAGCTGCCAGATCAACAGCAGGCCCACCGGCAGCGCCCAGGGCGCCAGCCGGTGGATGATTTTGCTCGTTGTACTCATGGCAGTTTCTCAGCGCTGGGCGGCCTTGGGCAAAATGTCGTTGGCCACCATCTCACCGAACGGGCTGACGTAGTTGGCGCCGGTCGGCGCTTCCGGGCGCTGCACGTCCAGGTGCGGGAACAACAGCTCGGCCACGCGGTACGACTCTTCCAGGTGCGGGTAGCCGGAGAAGATGAACGTGTCGATGCCCAGTGCGGCGTACTCCTTGACCCGCTCGGCCACCGTCGGGCCGTCACCGACCAGCGCGGTTCCGGCGCCGCCGCGGACCAGGCCGACGCCGGCCCACAGGTTGGGGCTCACCTCCAGCTTGTCCTTGCTGCCGCCATGCAATGCGGCCATGCGCTGCTGACCCACCGAATCGAAGCGCGCCAGCGAAGCCTGGGCGCGGGCAATGGTATCGTCGTCGACATGGGCGATCAGCCGCTCGGCGGCCTGCCAGGCTTCTGCATTGGTTTCACGCACGATCACGTGCAGGCGGATTCCGAAGCGCACGGTCCGGCCGAGCTTGGCGGCCTTCTCGCGCACCTGGGCGATCTTCTCGGCCACCGCTGCCGGTGGCTCGCCCCAGGTCAGGTACATTTCCACCTGTTCGGCGGCAAGGTCTTGAGCCGCATCGGAAGACCCGCCGAAGTACAGCGGCGGACGCGGCTGCTGCACCGGCGGATAGAGCAGCTTGGCGCCTTTGACGGTGAGGTGCTTGCCATCGTAGTCGACCGTCTCGCCTTCCAGTACGCGGCGCCAGATACGGGTGAATTCCACCGACGCCTCGTAGCGCTCCTCGTGGGTGAGGAACAGACCGTCGCCGGACAGCTCGTCAGGGTCGCCGCCAGTGACCAGGTTGAACAGCGCGCGGCCGTTGGACAAGCGGTCCAGGGTCGCTGCCTGACGCGCGGCCACGGTGGGCGAGATGATTCCAGGGCGCAGGGCAACCAGGAATTTCAGGCGCTGGGTGACCGGAATCAACGAGGCCGCCACCAGCCAGGAGTCTTCGCAGGAGCGCCCGGTAGGGATCAATACGCCGCCGTAGCCGAGGCGATCGGCCGCTTGCGCGATCTGTTGCAGGTAACCGTGGTCGACCGCCCGTGCACCTTCGGAGGTGCCCAGGTAATGACCGTCGCCGTGGGTGGGAAGAAACCAGAAAATATTGAGGCTCATGGAGTTGTCTCCTGACGTGGCTCGGAACCGATGCGCGGGCACCGGTGCGGTTGTGCGGTGGCGGGGGCGCAGCGGATCACGGTGCCTTGGCAACGTTGGCCGGCGGTGTCCAGATCACATCCTGAATGCGCAGCGGCTTGGGGATCAGCTTGAGCTGGTGAAAGCTGTCGGCGATCTTCTGCTGCGCGGCAACGGTCTGCGGGTTGAGAAATTGCGCGCCGTAGCCTTGGCGTTTCACCGAGGTCAGGGTGATGTCCGCTGGCAGGCCCAGCAACGGTGCGACCTGGGCGGTCACTTCTTCGGGATGCGCCTTGGACCACTCGCCCACGGCGCGTACCTCCTCGACCAGCGCGGTGATCACCTCGGGGTGCTGCTCGGCATAGGGTTTGGTGGCCAGGTAGAACTGCAGGTTGTCGACGATGCCCTCGCCGTTGCGCAGGGTGCGCGCCTGCAACTGCTGCTCGGCCGCTGCCTGGTAGGGATCCCAGATCACCCACGCATCGACGCTGCCGCGCTCGAACGCCGCGCGGGCATCGGAAGGCGGCAGGTAGACGGTCTGGATGTCGGAGTACTTGAGCCCGGCTTCTTCCAGCGCGCGCACCAGCAGGTAATGCACGTTGGAACCCTTGTTCAGCGCAACCTTCTTGCCCTTGAGTTCAGCGACCGAGCGGATCGTCGAATCCTTGGGTACCAGGATCGCTTCGCTGGTCGGGGCCGGCGGCTCGTAGGCCACATACAGCAGATCGGCCCCGGCGGCCTGGGCGAATACCGGCGGGGTTTCACCGGTCACGCCGAAATCGATCGAACCGACGTTCAGCCCTTCGAGCAACTGCGGGCCGCCGGGAAACTCGGTCCATTTGACGTCGACGCCCTGCGCCGCCAGGCGTTTCTCCAGCGTGCCCTTGGCCTTGAGCAGCACCAGCGTGCCGTATTTCTGGTAACCGATGCGCAGGGTTTCAGCCTGGGCCTGGGTGATGGCGCCGAACGACACAGCCGCAGCAAACAGTGCGACCACGCCACGACGCAAGAACAGGGTGCGCATGGCACTCTCCTTCTGCAGGGGGAATTGGGTTGCACCTGCTTGCCCGTTGGCGGGCCAGTAAGGTGGGTACAGCGAAAAGTGTCGCGGCCGCGAGCGGCGGTGAAATCAGATGCTCCAGCGGGCACTGCGCAGGCTTTGCGTGAGCAAGGCCGGGTCATGGGCCTGCGGTTTGCGCAGCAGGAAGGCATGAAACTCCTGCAGCGCATTTTCCAGGCGCTGCTCGAGCGCCGGCGCCAACTGGGCTGCATGACTGCCTTCGCCATAGGCGATCTGACTGTCGTCGGCGAAGATACCCTGGAGCATTTCCTGGGCCTTGAGCGAAGCCAGCACCGGTTTGAGCGCGTAGTCCACCGCCAGCATGTGGGCGATGCTGCCACCGGTGGCAATGGGCAGCACCACCTTGTTGCTCAGAGCACGCTCGGGAAGCAGGTCCAGTAGCGTCTTCAGCGCACCGGAGAACGACGCCTTGTATACCGGGGTGGCAACCACCAGGCCATCGGCCTTGCCGACCAGTTCGTTGAAATGCAGTATGTGCGGGCTGTCGAAGCGGGCATGCAGCAGGTCTTCGGCCGGGAAGTCCCGTACCTGAAACGTCACCACTTCAACGCCTTGTCGTTGCAGCCACTGCTTGCTGCGCTCCAGCAGTACGCCGGAGCGCGAGCGCAGGCTGGGGCTGCCGCCCAAGGATACGACCAGCATGGGGTAAATCCTTGAATAGCGAAATCGGAGCGCTTCTGGAGAAGTCGCCGGAATGGAAGGAACAGTAGCAGGCAGGATTTATATCTTTAAATCATATTTATTCATTTGGTTATTCGATAAAAACATATACCTGCATTTTCCTATCCCCGCTGCGCACACCGCATGGATATCACCGCGATCCCTGTAGCAGAGGCGCAAGCCGCGTCAGCGGGCCATGCGGCGCATTTGATACACCGCGACGTCCCGGACGCGGCTTGCGCCGCTGCTACAGAAGGCAAGTTGTATCAGGTTCAGATCAGCGGTTGGGCTGGGGGGTCAGGCGCAGGTAGGGTTTCACTGCCGTGTAGCCCTTGGGGAAGCGCTGCCTGATTTCCTCTTCGTCCTTGAGCGAAGGCACGATCACCACGTCATCGCCATCCTGCCAGTTGGCCGGGGTGGCGACCTTGTGGCTGTCGGTCAATTGCAGCGAATCGATCACCCGCAGGATCTCGTGGAAATTGCGCCCGGTACTGGCCGGGTACGTGATGGTCAGCCGCACCTTCTTGTTCGGGTCGATGACGAACAGCGAACGCACCGTAAGGGTGTCACTGGCGTTCGGGTGAATCAGATCGTAGAGCTGGGACACCTTGCGGTCGGCATCGGCCAGGATCGGAAAATTCACTGTCGTGCCCTGGGTCTCGTCGATGTCGCCGATCCAGCGCTGATGGGATTCCACCGGGTCCACCGACAGCGCGATGGCCTTGACGTTGCGCCTGGCGAACTCATCGGCGAGCTTGGCGGTAAAACCCAGCTCGGTGGTGCACACCGGCGTGAAGTCGGCCGGGTGCGAGAACAGCACCCCCCATTGGTCGCCCAGCCATTGATGGAAGCTGATGGTGCCCTGGCTCGAGTCCTGCTGGAAATCGGGGGCGATGTCGCCGAGTCGAATGGTCATAGTGTTGCTCCTGGGCTGTTGTGCGCATGACTGTGCACTGACCGGCCAGGAAACAAAAAGAATGGATCGTGCTGGGGCTAGGCGAATAGGGAATAACGCCAGCGCAGAAAAGCAAAAAGCCCGCACAAAGCGGGCTTTTTCCAACGGCACGTATTACTTGAAGGCGTACGTGTAGTTGAAGATCAGACGGGTCTGATCGGTGTTGGTGCCGACGTCGCTGCGGTAGGTACCGTTACGCAGGGTGGCGCCGAAGTTCTTCAGCAGACCGCTCTGGATCACGTAGTCGACGCGCATGTCGCGTTCCCACTCGGAGTTGTTCGAGTCGCCGGTACCGGCCGCGCGAATGTCGTCGCCATGCAGATAGGCAACCGAGGCTTTCAGGCCAGGAACGCCGATGCGGCTGAAGTCATAGGAGTACTGGGCGAACGTGGTGTTTTCGCCAGCGCGGGTGAACGAGTTGACCATGCTGTCGGTGAACAGATAGACGCTGGAACCGCCGTTGCCTTCGTTGCGGTTGTTGCCATCGACAACGCTGCCGTTGTTGATGAACGGCATGCCGCCGTCGTCGCCCACTTGCTGGTAACCGGCCAGGAATGCGTGGCCAGCGATGCTGTAGGTGAAGATGGCACTCCAGGTCTTGTTGTCGACTTCGCCAGGGTTCTTGGCGTAGCCGCTGTTGTTGTTGAAGCGGTAGCCAGCATCACCGTTCTTGCCGTCGGAGCTGCTGTCGAAGTAGCGCAGGTCGGTCTTGAACGACTGGTCTTCACCCAATGGCAGTACGTGCACGGCGCCGAGGAAAGTCTGCTTGTAATAGTCTTCCAGCTGCGCGTGGTAGACCTGCAGGGTCAGATCCTTGGTGGCCTTCCAGTCGACACCGGCGAACTGGAAGTTGTTCGAGTCCTGCGTACCGCCGTTCAGGCCCAGGCCCGAGTAGTTGCTGGTGGCACGGCCCGCAGACTTGTTCAGGCGGCCGGCGGTGAAGGTGAAGTTGTCCAGGTCCTTGGAGGTCAGGATACCGCCCTGGTAAACCGCAGGCAGCAAGCGACCATCGTTGGATACCAGGATCGGCAGGTTGGGCTGCAGTGCGCTACCCACCTTGAGTTCGGTCTTGGCGAACTTGACCTTGCCGTTGGCGCCTACACGCGACCACGACTTCTCGGCCGAACCGTCGGTGTCGCTGGGGAAGAAGCTGTTGTTGTTCGGGTGGTGACCGCGGCCGCCGTCCAGGTGGATGCCGGTCATGCCCTGCACGTCCAGACCGAAGCCGACGGTGCCGGGGGTGTAGCCAGAAATGAAGTTGAAGAGGAAGCCTTGAGCCGATTCTTCCTGGTCGTTCGCCGTGCCTTCACGGGTATCGTTGCGGAAATACATGGTCCGCGAGCTCAGCGTTGCTTTGCTGGCTTCGAGGAAACCCGAGGGTGCCGGATCGGCGGCGTAGACACTGGTGGAGATGCTGGCGAGCGCGATGGCTGCGGCGAGCGACTGCTTGTACATGTGATGCTCCTCTGGTTTCTAATTTTTGTGGTGTCTTTGGTCGGGGGTCTGGCGCCCCTTGTCCGCCGATGCGCGATTAGCGCCAAAGCGTGACCGGTTAGTCAATGTTTACAAGCCGATTCGAGACCTTGGTCTAAGCCAAACTCTGGTTGCCGAGGTTAACGAAATTTTCACAAAACCAAAAAGAATTGTTTCAAGTTTTTTTAGAATTTAAATGCATAACAACCTTGTGCGTCCAAACAAAAAAGTTCAATCCAGTTGCAAAACATAAGCTAATTCCTAAACGGTATTTCAAAGCCGTTTCTTATATCGTTTAGATTCGTCCTCATTCGCCCTTCCGACACTTGCCGTTTCGCGCTTTGGCAGCGCGGGTTCGAAGGTCCTCAGCCACCCGACTCTCGCAAAAGGCAGCCACCATGGCCAAGCAGCATTTCGCACGAAAACTGGTCAGCACCCTGGCCCTGGCCAGCCTGGCCATGGGCATCCAGGCCGCTACGTTGACCGTCGGCTACCAGACCGGCATCGACCCCAGCAAGGTCGCCCAGGCCGATGGCACCTATGAAAAGGCCATTGGCGAGAAGATCGACTGGCGGCGCTTCAACAGTGGCCCGGAAGTGGTCACGGCGATTGCCTCGGGCGATGTACAGATCGGCAACCTGGGATCGAGTCCGCTGGCAGCCGCCACGTCACGCAAGCTGCCCATCGTCGCCTTCATCGTTTCGGCGCAGATCAATTCCGCAGAAGCACTGGTGGTGCGCAACGGCAGCGGTATCGACAATCCGCAGCAGTTGGTCGGCAAGACCATTGCAACGCCTTTCGTGTCCACTTCCCACTACAGCCTGCTCGGCGCGTTGAAGCATTGGGGTCTGGAAGGCAAGGTCAAGGTGGTCAACCTGCAGCCGGCCGAAATTGCCGCTGCGTGGAAACGTGGCGACATCGATGGCGCCTTCGTCTGGTCGCCGGCCCTGGGCGAGATCCGCAAGAGCGGCAAGACCCTCACCGATGCCGCACAGGTCGGCCAGTGGGGCGCACCGACTTTCGAGGTCTGGGTGGCGCGCAAGGATTACGCCGAGAAGCACCCCGAGGTGATCGCCCGGTTCGCCAAGGTCACGCTGGATTCGTTCGCCGACTATGCGAAGAACCAGGCGCAGTGGACCGCCGATTCCGAGCCGGTACGCAAGATCGCCAAATTGACGGGAGCCAACGCCGCAGACGTCCCCGACCTGCTCGCCGGCTCCACCTACCCCGATGCCCAGGCCCAGGCCTCCGCCGCGCTGCTGGGTGGCGGCACCGCGCAGGCGGTGGCCAAGACGGCCGAGTTCCTCAAGGAGCAGGGCAAGCTGGAAGCGCTCCTGCCTGACTACACGCCGTACGTCAGCGCCCAGTTCGTTCAGTGATCGCGCGCACGCCAACCGGAGTTCGACCGTGGCCCAATTGATTCTCGACCGTATCGGCGCCCACTACCCGGGCGCCGCGCAGCCGGTGCTGCAGGACATCTCGCTGAGCCTGGGGCCACAGCAGCTGTGCGTCGCGCTGGGCCCATCGGGCAGCGGCAAGACTTCGCTGCTCAACCTGATCGCCGGTTTCGTGGCTCCCAGCAGTGGCCGCATCACCCTGGACGGCGTTGCGGTGAAGGGGCCGGGGGCCGACCGTGGCGTGGTCTTTCAGGATGACGCCTTGTTGCCCTGGCAGGACGTCCTGACCAATGTCGCCTTCGGTTTGCAACTGGCAGGCACCGGCCGGGCGCAGCGTGAGGCGCGGGCGCGGGACATGCTTGCGCTGGTCGACCTGGCAGGTTTCGCCGAGCGGCAGGTATGGCAACTCTCCGGTGGCCAGCGTCAACGCGTGGGCCTGGCTCGAGCGCTGGCGGCCGACCCGCAGGTGCTGTTGATGGACGAGCCGTTCGGCGCACTGGATGCGTTCACCCGGGAGCAGATGCAGGAGTTGCTGCTGCAGGTCTGGCAACGTACCGCCAAGCCGGTGTTCCTGATTACCCACGACATCGAAGAAGCGGTATTCCTGGCCACCGACCTGATTCTGCTGGCGCCCAACCCCGGCCATGTCGAGGAGCGCCTGAGCCTGGACTTCGGCCAGCGCTATGCCGCTGGCGAGAGCGCCCGGGCGATCAAGTCCGACCGCCGATTCATCGAGACCCGCGAGCACGTCCTTGCCCAGGTTTTCGCCCAGCGCGTTGTCACCCAAGGCGCCACTGCGCGCAAGGAGCCGGCATGAGCCTCTACCCGACGCACGCTCTCGACAGCGCCCGCGCACCTGCCGCGCGCCGGCCCTGGCGCTTGAGTACGCGCGCCATCAGCACGCTGACCCTGGCAGGCGTGCTGGCACTGTGGTGGGCGGTGACCGCCTCCGAGCTGATAGAGCCCCTGTTCCTGCCCTCGCCCGGCGCGGTGCTGGACAAAGCCTGGCTGCTGGCAACCCAGGGCTATATGGACGCCACGTTGTGGCAACATTTGGGTGCCAGCCTGGGGCGCATCGGCCTGGCCTTGGCATTCGCCGTGCTGTTCGCCATTCCGGTGGGCATCGCCATCGGCCACAACCGCATAGCGCAAGGCATTCTCGACCCGCTGATCGAATTCTACCGGCCCATCCCGCCGCTGGCCTACCTGCCGCTCATCGTGATCTGGTGCGGCATCGGCGAGACCTCCAAGGTGTTGCTGATCTACCTGGCCATCTTCGCGCCGATTGCCATCGCCACGGCCACCGGGGTGCGCAATGTCGATCCCGCCCGTTTGCGCGCCGCGCAATCGCTGGGCGCCACCCGGGCGCAACTGATCCGCCACGTGATCATACCCAGTGCGCTGCCGGACATCCTCACCGGTATCCGCATCGGCCTGGGCGTCGGCTGGTCGACCCTGGTCGCTGCCGAGTTGATCGCAGCCACCAGCGGCCTGGGCTTCATGGTGCAGTCGGCCGCGCAATTTCTGGTCACCGATGTGGTGGTGCTGGGCATCCTGGTCATCGCGCTGATCGCCTTCGCTCTGGAAATGGGCCTGCGCGCCCTGCAGCGGCGCCTGGTGCCCTGGCACGGCCAGAGCCACTGAACCAGCCACTTTGCCAACAGAGCTGACCAACATGACTCTGCACATCACACCCTTGAACCCGACCATCGGCGCGGTCATCGAAGGCGTCGACCCCAGTCGGGAACTGACCCCGGCCCAGCAGCGCGAGATCGACGCCGCGCTGCTCGCCCATCAGGTGCTGTTCTGGCGCGACCAGCCGCTGACGCCTTTTCAGCAGGCACGGCTGGCGCAGCAGTTCGGTGACCTGCACGTTCATCCGATCTATCCCAGTGTGCCGGGGCAGCCCGACGTGCTGGTGCTCGACACCGCCGTGACCGACGTACGCGACAACGCCATCTGGCACACCGACGTGACCTTTCTGGCGGAACCGGCGATGGGCGCCATACTGACCGCCCAGCAGGTACCGCCCTTTGGCGGGGACACTTGCTGGGCCAGCGGAATCGCGGCATTCGAGGCGCTGTCCAGGCCCATGCAGGCCCTGCTCGACGGTCTGACCGCCACCCATGATTTCGCCAAATCGTTCCCGCTCGAACGCTTTGGCAACGATGCCCAGGCATTGGCGCGCTGGGAGCAGACCCGCCGGCAACATCCCCCGCTGTCACACCCGGTGGTACGGACCCATCCGGTCAGCGGGCGCAAGGCATTGTTCGTCAACGATGGTTTCACCACCCACATCAACGAACTCTCGACAGCTGAAAGTCAGGCGCTGCTCGACCTGCTGTTCGCCCACAGCACGCGTCCGGAGTTCTGCGTACGCTGGCAATGGCGCCAAGGGGACGTGGCCTTCTGGGACAACCGCGTGACCCAGCATTACGCGATAGACGACTACCGCCCGCAGCGACGCGTGATGCATCGAGCGACGATAATGGGGGATCGACCGTATTGAACGCACGGGGGGCGGCGATGGCCGCCCCCGCTGGCCGTCATTCGCCGATCGCGGCCTTGTAGCCGGCAGCGTCGAGCAGCGTGTCCAGCTCACTGGCAGCGCTTGGCTTGAGCTTGAAGAACCAGGCGCCATAGGGTTCGCCGTTGACGCTTTCCGGGCCATCGGCCAACGCTTCGTTGATCGCGATCACCTCGCCCCCCACTGGGGAGTAGATGTCCGAAGCGGCCTTGACCGACTCGACCACGCCCGCCTGATCGCCGGCGGCGAAGACCTTGCCGACTTCCGGCAGCTCGATGAACACCACGTCACCCAAGGCTTCCTGGGCGTGATCGCTGATGCCCACGGTCACCGTGCCATCTGCTTCCAGGCGTGCCCACTCGTGGCTTTCGGCAAAACGGAGTTCAGCAGGGATATCGCTCATAACATTGTCCTCAACAAGGGTCAGCGGCCAGCCCGCCATACGATTCAGATCAGGGTTCTACCATGCCGGACGAAGGTCGGCTTGACCACCCGTACCGGGTACCATTTGCCACGTATCTCGACTTCCGCACGGTCCGCGGTCGCCATCGGTACACGCGCCAATGCAATCGACTTGCTCAGCGTAGGGGAGAAACTACCACTGGTGATCTCTCCTTCGCCAACTCCGGCGATGCGGACCACCTGATGCGCGCGCAGCACCCCGCGTTCTTCGAGCACCAGGCCGACCAGTTTCATGGCCGGCCCGGCGGCCCGTTCACGCTCCAGCGCCTCGCGCCCGATGAAGGCGCGCGCGCTCGGTTGCCACGCCACACTGCCGGCCATGTTGGACGCCAGCGGCGAATGCGCCTCGTCCATGTCCTGGCCATACAGGTTCATCCCGGCTTCCAGACGCAGCGTATCGCGCGCGCCCAGGCCGATGGGCGAAATGCCCGCACCGATCAATTCGTTGAAGAAATCGACCGCCTGCGCGGCGGGCAAGACGATCTCGATACCATCCTCGCCGGTATAGCCGGTGCGGGCAATGAACCAGTCGCGATGGTGACGGCCTTCGAAAGGGTTCAGCTGCAGAAGCAGCTCGCGGCGTTGGCTGCCCAGCAGGTCGGCGACCTTGCGCCGTGCCTGCGGCCCTTGCACGGCCAGCAACGCCAGCTCGGGGCGTTCGCGCCATTGCACATCGAACGTGCCTGCCTGGGCGCTGAGCCAGGCCAGGTCCTTGTCACGGGTGGCGGCATTGACCACCAGGCGATAGCCTTCCTCGGTGCAGTAGGCGATCAGATCGTCCACGACCCCGCCCTCGGCATTGAGCATGGCGCTGTACAAGGCCTGGCCAGGGCCGGTCAGGGTGGCGACATCGTTGGCCAACAGGTATTGCAGGAACGCCCGGGCGTCCGGCCCTTGGACATCGATCACGGTCACATGCGACACGTCGAAGACGCCGCAATCGCGACGTACCTGATGATGCTCTTCGACTTGCGAGCCGTAATGCAGGGGCATGTCCCAACCGCCAAAATCGACCAGCTTTGCGCCGAGGGCAAGATGCAGGTCATACAGAGGCGTGCGCTGTCCCATGGGTTTCTCCTTCCGGGCGTGGCGAAAGCGCAGGCGAATTGTCCTTGGTGCCTGCGCCGGATGCGGCGCATTGTAGCGACAAGGTCGCGGGCGTGATATCTGTAGCGACAAGGTCGCGGGGGTGATATCTGCAGCGACAAGGTCGCGTAGCCGGTCAGTGGTTTCGACCGACCTGGCGCGCCGAACGTCGAATCAACCCGATGACCGGCAGCAGGCCGACCAGCACCAGGGTCAGGGCCGGCAGCGACGCCCGCGCCCATTCGCCTTCACTGGTCATTTCGAATACCCGCACCGCCAGCGTGTCCCAGCCGAACGGGCGCATCAGCAAGGTCGCCGGCATCTCCTTGAGCGTGTCGACGAACACCAGCAGCGCGGCGCTGAGCGTGCCGGGCAGCAACAGGGGCAGATAGACCTTGAAGAACAGCCGCGGACCACCCACGCCCAGGCTTCGTGACGCCTCCGGCAGCGAGGGGCGAATCCGCGCCAGGCTGCTTTCCAGCGGCCCATAGGCCACTGCGATGAACCGTACCAGATAGGCCACCAGCAGCGCCGCCACGCTGCCCAGCAGCAATGGCCGCCCGGCACCGCCCAGCCAGCCGGACAACGGCACGACCAGCTCGCGGTCGAGAAAACTGAAAGCCAGCATCAGCGACACCGCCAGCACCGACCCCGGCAAGGCATAGCCCAGGTTCGCCACCGCCACACCGGCGCGAATGCCTCGCGTGGGCGCCTGCCGCCGCGCAAACGCCAGCAGCAGCGCTACCGTGACCGTGATCAGCGCGGCCATGGCGCCCAGGTACAGGGTATGCACGATCAGCTCACGGTAACGTTCGTCGAGGTCGAAGCGCCCGCGCTGCCAGCACCACACCACTAACTGCAGCATGGGCACGACGAAGGCGCAGGCGAACACCAGCGCACACCAGCCGCTGGCCACCCATGCCTTGAGCCCGCGCAGCCGATACAGCGCCTGCCCACGCGGGCGTTCGCTGGCCGCATGATCCTGACCGCGCGCACGCCGCTCGCCGTAAAGCACCAGCATCACGGCCAGCAACAGCAGGCTGGCCAGCTGCGCCGCGCTGGAGAGGCTGAAGAAGCCGTACCAGGTCTTGTAGATGGCCGTGGTGAAGGTGTCGAAATTGAACACCGCCACGGCGCCGAAATCCGCCAGGGTTTCCATCAATGCCAGTGCCACGCCCGCACCGATGGCCGGCCGGGCCACCGGCAAGGCTACTCGCCAGAAGGCTTGCCAGGGGGATTGGCCGAGCATGCGCGCCGCCTCCATCAAGCCCTTGCCCTGGGCCAGGAACGCGGTCCGCGCCAGCAGGTAGACGTACGGGTAGAACACCAGCACCAGAACGATGATGACCCCTCCCGTGGAGCGCACCCGCGGCAGGCGCAGGCCGCTGCCGAACCACTCGCGCAGCAGGCTCTGCACCGGCCCGGCAAAATCCAGCAGGCCGACGAAGACGAACGCCAGTACGTAGGCCGGAATGGCAAACGGCAACATCAAGGCCCAGTCGAGCCAGCGCCGGCCGGGGAATTCACACAGGCTGGTAAGCCAGGCGAGGCTGACGCCAAGCACCGTCACGCCCGTACCTACGCCCAGCACCAGGGTAAGCGTATTGCCCAGCAGGCGCGGCATCTGCGTATCCCACAGGTGGGACCATATCTGCATGTCGATGCTTTGCCAGGAAAGCACAAGCACGCTCAACGGCAGCAGCACCAGCCCGACCACGGCCAGGACCAGCGGGTACCAACGGCGTTGGACGGAAGAAGACAATGGATTCACTCGTGGTTTTCAAGTTGCGGGCTTCTCGACGCCGTCCACTGCCGTGTGGAGCTTACTGCGCAGTGTCAGCATGTACGGTGGCGCGCCGTTCGCGGGCAGAGACCCGCTCCCACAGCGGAAGCAAAAAGGCACCAATAGCACCTGTTCTTCTGTGGGAGCGGGTCTCTGCCCGCGAAGGCCGCCCCACCGATATCAGCTCAGTTCCAGCCGGCACGGTCCATCAACCGGATCGCCTCGGCCTGACGCTTGCCGGCCACTTCCACGGGCAGGGTGTCGGCCTTGAACTCACCCCAACTGGCGACTTCTGCAGATGGAGCCACCGTCGGGTTGGCCGGAAACTCCTGGTTCACCCCGGCAAAGATCGCCTGCGCCTGCGGCCCGGTCATCCACTCGACCAGCGCGATGGCCGCCTGCGGATGCGGTGCATACTTGTTCAGGCCAATGCCCGACAGGTTCACATGAACGCCGCGATCGCCCTGGTTCGGCCAGAACAGCTTCACGCCCAGATTCGGCTGCTGCTTGTGCAGGCGCCCATAGTAGTAGCTGTTGACGATACCCACGTCGCACTGCCCGGCGTCGATGGCCTGCAGCACCGCAATGTCATCGGAGAACACGTCGGTGGACAGGTTGTTCACCCAGCCCTTGAGAATCTGCTCGGTCTTCTCTGCGCCATGGGTCTCGATCAACGTGGCGGTCAGCGACTGGTTGTAGACCTTCTTCGCCGTACGCAGGCACAACCGCCCTTCCCATTGCTTGTCGGCCAAGGCCTCGTAGGTGCTCAGCTCCTGCGGCTTGACCCGTTCGCTGGCGTAGGCGATGGTCCGCGCGCGCAGGCTCAGGCCGGTCCATTGATGGGACGCGGCACGGTATTGCGCGGGAATGTTGCCGTCAATGACGGCTGACGTGATGGGTTGCAGGATACCCATCTGCTCGGCCTGCCACAGGTTGCCGGCGTCGACGGTGAGCAGCAGGTCGGCCGTGGCGTTCTGCCCTTCGGCCTTGATGCGCTGCATCAACGGCGCTTCCTTGTCGGTGATGAACTTGACCTTGACCCCGGTTTTCGCGGTGTAGGCGTCGAACACCGGCTTGATCAGCTCGTCGATGCGCGAAGAATAGACAACCACTTCATCGGCAGCGTGGGCGTTGCCACCCAACAGACAGAGCGCCAGTGCAGCGAGAAGACGTTTGCGCGCCATCATGAGGGAACCCTTGCCATTCGAGTGAGGGCGAAATGGTAGTGAATCACATTTAGCTTCTCAACCGAACTTGGGGCCCAGCCGTTACCAAATGTTACCGGCCATCGATCACACCTCATGCCTACAGGCGTGCCAGCGCAGGCAGATCCCCCGTGAGGCCAAGCGCCTGGCGGACGAACAGCGCCTTGGCTTCGGGTAGCCGTTCCACCCATTTCAAGCCCGTGTTGCGCAGCCAGCGCAGCGGCAGCTGATCGGCCTGGAACAGGCGCTCGAAGCCTTCCATGGCCCCCATAAAGGCCAGGTTGTGCGGCATGCGCCGACGCTCATAGCGGCTCAGCACGGGCAGGCCGGCGAGCCGTTCGCCTCGCTGTCGGGCATGTATCAGCTCTTCGGCCAGCACGGCGGCGTCGAGCAAACCCAGGTTGACCCCCTGCCCGGCCAACGGATGGATGGTGTGCGCGGCATCGCCGATCAGCGCCAGGCCGGTCTCCACGTAGCGCTTGGCATGCCGCTGGCGCAATGGTACGCACAGGCGGGCATCGGCAGCGACCACTTCGCCCAGACGGCCCTCGAAGGCCTGCCCCAGGGCTTTGCAGAACGCGGCGTCATCCAGCGCCATCAAGCGCTCGGCCTGCTCCGGCGTGGCCGACCAGACGATCGAGCACCAATGCTTGCCATCTCCGCGCTGCAGAGGCAGAAACGCCAGCGGGCCGTCATCGGTAAAACGTTGCCAGGCCGTATCGCGATGCCCCTCGCTGCACTGCACGCTGGTCACGATGGCGTGGTGCAGGTAATCCCACTCGCGCGTCTCGCAACCCGCCAGACCACGGACCGCCGAATGCGCGCCGTCTGCGGCGATCACCAGCGGGGTACGCACGGTCTGGCCACCGGCCAGGGTCAACAGCCGGTCATCGCCCGAATAGCGCAACTGCTCCAGCCGGGCATTGGCCAGCAAACGGATTCCACTGTCCTGCAACTGCTCGAGCAGCGCGTCCTGAACCACGCGATTCTCGACGATGTGCCCCAGGGTGTCGGCATGCACGCTGGCCGCGGAAAAATTGATCTGCCCGGTACCGCTGCCGTCCCATACGCACATGTGGCCGTAGGGGTTGGCACGCCGCGCCTGGATACCGTCCCAGGCGCCCAGGCGCTGAAGAATGCGCTGGCTGGCCACGGACAGCGCACTGACCCTAGCCTCGAACGGCGCCAGGGCATCGAAAGGCTTGCCGGTCAACGGCCCGCCGTCGATGAGCAGGATGTCCAGGCCACTGTCGCGCAGGGCGAGTGCCAGCGCACTGCCGACCATGCCCGCGCCGACGATGACCAGGTCGGCGCGCAGTTCGTTCGTATGGGTCACGGTATTCATTGCCCTTTGATGTCCGACCGAGTACCCAGGCCCATGGCCTGGCGTGCGAACCAGCGTTTGGCCGGCGGCAGCAGATCGAGCCCCAGCAGGCCCAGGTTACGGCTTACTGCGACCCAGGGATCGGGCGTTGCGAACAGCCGCGTCAATTGGTCCGAAAAGCCCACGGTCAGCCGCTGGTCCAGGCGCTGGCGTTGCGCATAGCCACGCAGCAGGGATAGCTGCCCCAAATGACCGGTGCTGGCGAGCAAGGCCTCGGCCAGCGCCTGCACGTCGCGCATCGACAGGTTGAAGCCCTGCCCGGCGATGGGGTGCAAGGCATGCGCCGCGTTGCCGAGCACGACCAGATTGGAGCGCACCTGCTCTTCGGCCTGCACCAGCGACAGCGGGTAGACGTGCCGAGCACCGACGCGCTGCAGCGTGCCCAGGCGATAGCCGAACACCGCCTGCAGCTCTTGCAGAAATGCCTGGTCGGGCAAGCCCTGCAAGCGTCGAATGTCGGCGGGCGTACGGGTCCAGATGAGTGCGCAGCGGTTGTCGGGCAACGGCAACAGGGCCATCGGCCCGTCATCGGTGAAGCGCTCGAACGCCTGGCCCTGGTGCGGATTGCCTGGGGTGACGTTGGCAATCAGGGCGTCCTGATCGTAGCGCGTCTGTTGCACGGCGATGCCCAGCTGCTCGCGCAACTCGGAACGACCGCCGTCGGCCAGCACGGCCAGGTCGCACTGCAGCTGGGTGCCGTCGTCCAGGGTCAATTCATGGCCGTCAGCCAGCGCCTGCATCCGAGTCACTTCCGCTGGGCACCGCCAGCTCACGACCTCTTGGTCCAGCGCCTGCCACAGGCACTGCCCCAGCCAGGCGTTCTCCACCACATAGCCCAAGGCCGGCACGCCTTCGTCATCGGCACGAAGCCGCGCGGTGCCGAAGCGACCGCGGTCGGACACGTGGATCTGGCGGATCGCTTCGGCGCGCTGGCTGATCGCCGGCCACAAGCTCAGGCGTTCGTAGATCTGCCGGGTGCCGAAGGACAGCGCCGAGGAGCGCGCATCATAGCTGGGCTGGTAGGCATCGCCCGGCGCGAAACGCTCGATCAGCACGATCTTCCAGCCGCGCGCCCTGGCCCCGGCCTGCAACGCCAGGGCCAGGCTCGCGCCGACCAGCCCGCCACCAATGATGGCCAGGTTGAAGCGGCTCATGCGTCCGCCCGTGCGGCGGCCATCAGCGCCTCGATCTCGGCGACCGACTTGGGCACTGCCTCGGTAAGAATCTCGCAGCCTTTCTTGGTCACCACAACATCGTCCTCGATTCGTACGCCAATGCCGCGCCACTTCTTCGCAACGCTGAGGTTGTCGGGCGCTATGTAGATGCCAGGTTCGACGGTCAAGGTCATGCCGGGTTCGAGCACCCGCCACTCGCCGCCGACCTTGTACTCGCCGACATCGTGCACATCCAGCCCCAGCCAGTGCCCGGCGCGGTGCATGTAGAACGCGCGGTGCGCATCGCGGGCGATCAGCTCGTCGACCTCACCCTTGAGCAGGCCCAGCCGCACCAGCCCCCGGGTAATGACCTGGACCGTCGCTTCATGGGCCTGGTTCCAGTGCTTGTCGGGCCCGATGGCGGCGAAGGCCGCCTGCTGCGCCTCGAGCACCAGCTCATAGATGGCTTTCTGTTCGGGTGAGAAGCGGCCGCTCACGGGGAAGGTCCGGGTGATGTCGCTGGCATAGCAGTCGATTTCGCAGCCGGCGTCGATCAACACCAGATCGCCGTCGCGCAGCACCGCATCGTTCTGCTGGTAATGCAGGATGCAGGCATTGCGACCGGCCGCGACGATCGAGCCATAGGCCGGCATCTTCGCCCCGCCCTTGCGAAACTCGTAGTCCAGCTCGGCCTCCAGGCTGTACTCGTGCAGCCCGGCGCGGCACGCCTGCATGGCGCGCACATGGGCGCGCGCAGAGATATCGGCAGCGCGGCGCATGACCTTGACCTCGGCGGCCGACTTGTACAGGCGCATGTCGTGCAGCAGGTGGTCGAGCGCCTCGAATTCATTGGGTGGCTGGGCGCCCAGGCGCGCCTTGGAACGGATGCTGTTGATCCAGTCCATCAGGTGCCGGTCGAACTCGGGGTGGCTGCCGATCGACGAATAGACGCGGTCGCGCCCCTCGATCAGGCCGGGCAGGATGTCGTCGATATCGCTGATGGGAAAAGCGTCATCGGCACCGAAATCGCGGATTGCCCCCTCCTGCCCGGCCCGCAGGCCGTCCCACAGCTCGCGCTCGGGATTGCGCTCGCGGCAGAACAGCACATACTCGCCATGCTCGCGCCCCGGAATCAGGGCAATCACCGCCTCGGGCTCGGCAAAGCCGCTCAGGTATTGGAAGTCGCTGTCCTGGCGGTAGACGTGCTCCACGTCGCGATTGCGGATGGCCACGGCGGCGGCGGGCAGGATGGCGATGCTGTTGGGCACCATCTGCGCCATCAGTGCCTTGCGGCGGCGGGCATATTCCGATTTCGGGATGTGGCTCATGGGCAGGCAAAGGCTCCGGTCAATGCAGCGACGGCTTGGCGCTGGCTGCGGTCGGTTGCTTGGCCGATTCGGTGTAGAGCAGCAGCGGTGCTACCCGCAGGTATTCCATGACTTCCATGTAGTCGGCCTCGCCGTCTTCGGACTCCTCCAGCGCATCCTGCACCTGGGCGATGGCGGCCAGGTCCTGCAGCACTTCCATGGCTTCGGTGCTCAGCGCCGTGTCGCGCGCGGTCAGGCCGAAACCGGCGAGGAAGCCCTGGCACCACTCGCCCAGCGCGGCGGCGCGCTCGGGCAACGGCGATTCGTCGCTGGGGACCAGCAGCACCACGGTCATGTCGTCGCTGGTGAGTTCGCCCTTGACCATTTCCTGCAGGCCGATGAGCGCCTGGCGAACGTTGTCTGCGGCCGGTGTACCCAGCAGATCGGCGGCATCCAGCAGCCATGGCTCGATCTCGAAGCCGGCACCGGCGCAACTGCGACCCAGCAACAGCCCGTGCAGTTCGGCGGGCGAAACGGTGTGGCCGCTGCTGGTGAGCAGGGCGGCGAAGGCGTGATAGGGAGAATTCTGAATAGGCATGGGCAACTAGGCGCCAGACGGCGCAATGACTAGAATGAAGGCCTTGTATCCTAGCACCGGCAACCGCGCCAGACTATCGACGCGGACAACTACGTGTTCATCTTCACCGGGCCCGCCAGTTCATCGGCGGGCAACATTTCCCAACCGTACCCACCGGGACTCCATGGAACACAACGACCTGCAAGCGCTGATGAGCCGACTCGAATCATTGATCGGACGAGTCGAGCAACTAAAACGACAAAACGGACTCCTATTAGCGCAGGAAAAAACCTGGCGCGAGGAACGCGCAAATCTCATCGAAAAGAATGAAATCGCCCGGCGTAAGGTCGAGTCCATGATTTCGCGCCTCAAGGCCCTGGAGCAAGACTCATGAGTTCAAGCAATAGCGTCACCGTTCAGATCCTGGACAAGGAATACTCGATCATCTGCCCGCCGCAGGAGCGCAGCAATCTGGTAAACGCCGCACGCTACCTGGACGGCAAGATGCGCGAGATCCGCAGCAGCGGCAAAGTGATCGGTGCCGACCGCATTGCCGTCATGGCCGCACTGAACATCACTCACGATCTGCTGCATCGCCAGGACACACCGGATCTGTCGGTCAACGGCACCACTCGCGAGCAGGTTCGCGACCTGCTCGAACGCGTGGACCTGGTGCTTGCCACCGATCCGGAAACGCCCAAGGGCTGAAATCCGCAAAGCTTTTCTGTATACTGGCATCACTCCCTGGAGTGCTTGCCAGTCGGTCATGTCCCTGAGCCGATACGCACAACCACGGGGTTTGCACGTGGGGTTGGTGTGCATGTCCGCTCGACGGAAAGCCTTAAAACCTCCTGTGATCTCCACCTTGAACTTTCGGGTTCAAGGGCTACACCGACAGCGGTTCGTCGGGGAGTACCTGAATTTCCAGCCCATGCCGGCAACACTTGGCGTGGGCTTTTTCATTCGTCGCCGGGCAGCACTGTCCCACGGCGCCCTTGATCAGGATCGACCGCGCCCATGACCGTATCCGCGCCGCTGCCTCGTCAATCCCTGCGCCGCCAGCTACGTGCGGCGCGTCGCGCCCTTACCCCTGCACAGCAGCGCCTGGCCGCTCGCGATCTCTACCGACAACTGGCCCAGCATCCGCTGTTTCGCCGTGCCCGACACATTGCCCTGTACCTGCCCAACGACGGCGAGATAGACCCGCGACCTCTGTTGCGCGAAGCTCAACGGCGCGGCAAGCGCACCTACCTGCCGGTGCTCAGCGATTGGCCGCGCACCAGGATGGTGTTTCAGCAGGTACGCCTAGGCGAAAAGCTTCGTCCCAACCGCTTTGGCATTCCAGAACCCCGTATCCAGCGCGCACGCCAGCGCACCATCTGGGCACTGGACCTGATCCTGCTGCCGCTGGTGGGGTTCGACGACGAAGGTGGGCGCCTGGGCATGGGCGGCGGCTTCTACGACCGCAGCCTGGCCTACCGCAATCGCCGCACGGCCTGGCAAGCTCCGGTGCTGCTGGGGCTGGCCCATGAGTGTCAGAAGGTGGAGCGCCTGGCGCAGGCCAGTTGGGATATACCGCTGCAGGGAACGGTGACGGACAAGGGTTGGTATCTGAGGTGAGCCTTGCGCCGCGGGGCCAACCTGCGGGAGCGGTCAGTGGCCGCGAACAGGCGCCATCGTTACCGCGGACTTGCCATCGAACCTTGCACCATCGAAGCCTGCACCACGATCAGCTCTGCAGCGGTATCCGCCTTGCTCGCCCACAGACTCTGCGCGTATCCAGTGGTGACGATACCCAAGCCCAACAAAATCACCAATGTCCACAACAAGTCCGGCTTACGGCGCATCGACGTTGCCCCCCTACAGGCAATTAAAGAATCGACAGAACGATATTCTGGCGTGCCGAGCAGCAGCGTCGGGCTTAAATTTGCGCGCATTCTGGGGCAAGCTTGGTAGACAAGCAAACGTTGTTCACGACCAATTGTCGAGTGCGCTTGAATCCCACAAAAGCTGGCCATTTCACATTATTGAGGAACACTCGCCATGGCCTATTGGCTGATGAAATCCGAGCCTGACGAATTGTCCATCCAGGGCCTAGCCACGCTTGACCAGACGCGCTGGGACGGCGTACGCAACTATCAGGCACGCAACTTCATGCGCACCATGGCCGTTGGCGACCATTTCTTCTTCTATCATTCCAGCTGCCCCGAGCCAGGCATCGCCGGCATTGGTCGCATCGTCGCGAGCGACTATCCCGACCCCACTGCCCTGGATCCGGACAGTCATTACTTCGATCCCAAGGCCAGCACCGAGAAGAACCCCTGGACTTCGGTGGATGTAGCCCACGTCGAAACCTTCGACCCCGTGCTCGGGTTGGCCTTGTTGAAGCAGCAGAGCGGGCTTGCCGAACTTGCGCTGGTACAAAAAGGCAGCCGGCTTTCGGTGATGCCGGTAACGACACAGCAGTGGGAAATTGTGCTGGGATTGCGATAGAAGGCTATGTCGAACTGGCCATGACGTTACGCTTCTGGCCCTCGCTCCACATAGCCGCAGTGCGCCATGCGTACCTGCATCGCGCGTTGTGTGCACAAGACTTAACCTTTTCAGCGTCTAACGATGCAGCCCCGTCTGCGCCAAAGAAAACACCCACTCACGTCCATCCTTGCGTTTCTGAAACAAACCTAAATCCACAAGACCGTTGAGTACCGAAGCTGCCGTGTTGTACGAGCAGCCCAAGCTCTCTTTCAGGTTCACAGCCGTGAACTTCATCCCCTTCTCGTTGCTAGCCACCTGCAGTACGGTTTTCTGCTTGTCGCTCAGCTGTGCATACAAACCACTGTCGAACAGGAAGCGATTGAATGAGTTCATATCGGCCAGCGTTTTTTCGTAGGCTTCTTTGAAATCCGCGATGCCGCGAATGATCGTGCGACTTTGGTAGTCGACGAAATACGTCAGGTCCATATCGTCGGTTTCGGTATAGAGATAACTCTTGCCGTACTGCACAGGGGCGGCCTTGAGCAATTTGCTGATAGCTATGTAACGAAAGGCAGCGAAGTCATGCTTGAACATGAACCAGTAGAACAATGACCGGGCCACCCGGCCATTGCCGTCGTGAAAAGGGTGCTCATAGCCAATGGCAAAGTGCAGGACGATCGCCTTGATCAGCGGATGCAGGTAACGATTGGTCCTGAACTCACCATGGTTGCTGTTGGCCCATTCGGCCAAGGCTTCCAGCCGCGACTCCAGACCGCGTGCTGGCGGTGGTGTATGCACCACATTGCCATCGCCGTCCTGGACCACTACCTCATCGTTAACGCGGAACACACCTGGGTGATAATGCTCGTCGTCGATGTTCTCCACACCCACTTGGTGGATCTCCGCGATCAAGTCAGCACTCAGCGGTCGTGTGCGATGCTCCCACACGAACTGCATCATCCGATAATTGCCCAGAATCATCTTTTCATCTGGAGTGCGCGGACCTCGCTGACGCTTGAGCAAGTCCTTGGCCACTTGGGTCGTGGTCGATGCACCCTCCAACTGGCTACTGCTGATGGCCTCGTCTTCTATGAGGTCGTTGAGCAGGTATGTCACGTGTTTCTGCTCACCGATCTTGTTGCTCATCCACTCCAATGCAGCACCCGTAGTGTGCCGGTCAGTCTCGGAGGTCGCGGCATGGATCGCTGGCGTCAGTAGCAGTTGGCATTGATGTGCAGGCTGCCCCAGTACAACGACGTCGCTCAGTTGCCGTTCACGCGCCAACTTCACCAGCGACCACACCAGTTCATGGTTCAGTCCTTCAGGAATGCGGAAACGAAGCTTGTCGAAATGCTGATACCGGCCCTTGCCATCCAAGGGCGCGTTGAGAGCCAGGTACTCAGCTATGCGCTCCGGACAATCCCGAGCAATGCGTTGAAGCGGATCGCGGATAACGGCGGGAGGGATCTTGAACATCGCTGTCTCAAAACTCGGTAATTTTGAGACAGCCTACGCCAATGGCAATCTTCTGTCCGCCTTGCTGCAAAACAATCAGTTCACTGCACGATCAGGTTATTGAACAGCAGGTCTTCGACGATAGGCTTGCCCTCTTCGTCGTTCATCACCTGCTGCAATTGCTTGAGGGCTTCCTGACGCAGTTTCTCCTTGGCTTCGACGTTGCCCATCGATTCGGCGGTCTGCTGTGCGAACAGTGCTACCAATTGATTGCGCAGCAGCGGGTCCTGGCGCTTCACGGCAGCTTCCGCATCCGCGCCGGTGACCTTCAAGGCGATGTCCGCCTTGTACACGTGCAGCTTGGGGCCGCCGTCCAAGGCGTAGTTGCCCACGAACGGTGGGGTCATGCCGATATAGGCAACCTTGGGCGCTGCGTTCTCGCCCTCTTTGGCTGCCTCGTTGGCCATCACGGCGGTCGGCAGGGCCAACGCCAGCCCTATGAATACCCAGGCTTTCATCACATATGTCTCCGCAAGATCGTGTGCTGACTGTATCGGCCAGCACGGGCGATTCAATAGCTCGTTCGAATGCACTGGGCTGAAACGATTATGCGGAAGCGTCAAGCGAGTGGGTGAACAGAACTGAACCGCTTAAGTTCGCATTGCAACATTTTCGCAAACTCCGCTGGGCGGTAAGTCGTTTTATTTTCGGTAACGAAACTGTAACATTCGAATCCGCAGCAAATAACAATAAATGGAGCTTGTGAATGTTCGCCTTCTTCCGCCCCGCCCCGCATCGCGCAGCCCTGCCCGATGAAAAGATAGACAGCACCTACCGTCGCCTTCGCTGGCAGATCTTCGCCGGGATATTCATCGGTTACGCCGGTTACTACCTGCTGCGCAAGAACTTCTCGCTGGCCATGCCTTACCTGATCGAAGAACAGGGCTATACCCGAGGCCAATTGGGCTTGGCGATGTCGGCCATCGCTATCTCCTATGGCCTGTCCAAATTCCTCATGGGGATCGTGTCCGACCGCTCCAACCCGCGCTACTTCCTGCCGTTCGGGTTGCTGGTTTCCGCCGGCGTGATGTTCGTCTTCGGCTTTGCGCCGTGGGCAACGTCAAGCGTCACCATGATGTTCATCCTGCTGTTCATCAACGGCTGGGCGCAAGGCATGGGTTGGCCGCCGAGCGGCCGGACCATGGTGCACTGGTGGTCGCAGAAGGAACGCGGCGGCGTGGTGTCGGTGTGGAACGTAGCGCACAACGTCGGCGGTGGCTTGATCGGCCCGCTGTTCCTGCTCGGCATGGGCTTGTTCAACGACTGGCACGCAGCGTTCTACGTACCGGCCGCAGTTGCCCTGCTGGTGGCCCTGTTTGCCTTTGCGACCATGCGCGACACACCGCAATCGGTCGGCCTGCCGCCCATCGAGCAATACAAGAACGACTACCCGGAAGGCTACGATTCAAGCCACGAAGAAGAATTCAGCGCCAAGGAAATCTTCGTCAAGTACGTGCTGCGCAACAAGATGCTCTGGTACATCGCCTTGGCCAACGTGTTCGTCTATCTGCTGCGCTATGGCGTACTGGACTGGGCGCCGACCTACCTCAAGGAAGCCAAGCACTTCACCGTCGACACCACCTCGTGGGCCTATTTCTTCTATGAGTGGGCCGGTATTCCCGGCACGTTGCTGTGCGGCTGGATGTCGGACAAGATCTTCCGTGGCAACCGTGGGCTGACCGGCGTGGTGTTCATGGCGCTGGTGACCGTGGCAACCCTGGTGTACTGGCTCAACCCGCCCGGCAACCCGACCGTGGACATGATCGCACTGGTCTCGATCGGCTTCCTGATCTACGGCCCGGTCATGCTGATCGGCCTGCAGGCCCTGGAACTGGCGCCCAAGAAAGCGGCCGGCACCGCCGCGGGCTTCACTGGTCTGTTCGGCTACCTGGGCGGCTCGGTCGCCGCCAGCGCGGCGATGGGTTACACCGTGGATCACTTCGGCTGGGACGGTGGTTTCGTCCTGCTGATCGGCGCCTGCCTGTTGGCGATCGTCTTCCTGATCCCCACGCTCTGGCACAAACAGGTGGCCAGCACCCAGCGTAACGCCTGACGCAAGGCATGACGCGCCGTCAGGGCAGGAATTGCTGCGAGGCTTGAGTGCAGCTGCCCTGGTGGCAACGCTTGAGCCTGGCTTCCAGGTTCTTGTCCGGCATTGCGTGATTGCGCAGAGCACTGATGGTTTGCTCGACGTAGTCGCGGGTGCTGCCAAATCGCCCGCTGGCACTGTCGAGAATCTGCGTCAGCAGGTTATCCGGCAGGTTGCCGGCGTAGCTGGGCAAATGCCGCTCCAATACGAACCCCAACGCCTGCACCTTGGTGCCGTCTTCGAGACGGCAGTTAAGCCAATGCGGGCGGTACGAGGGATAGGGCATCTCGCGCTTCCACAGCGCCAGCAGCGAATTCTCCAGATCCTCCTGAGGCAAGCGATAGGCGAACCCGGCGCATGAGCCGCCTCGGTCCAGACCGAACACCAGGCCGGGTCGCTCGGGTGTGCCACGGTGTTCGTGGGACCACAGGTACAGGCCCCGGTGATAGCCATGCACACGCGCTCGGCGCCGCTCCGCAGCGCTGCATTCGGGCCGCCAGATGAGCGAGCCGTAGGCGAACAGCCAGACCGGCCCGCCACGATGGCGTCGCATCGTGGTGTCCAACGAATGAAGAAGTTGCTCGTGGGTCAATTGCGGCCCGAGATCGAGCGACGGCGGATAGACCACATTCAAGTGCGCAGTTTCGAGTACCGACATAAGCAGTCGCCTGTTATCCCCGTAAGATTGCAATGAAGCCCAACTCTAACGCATTGCAACTGCCGCGTTCCTACCGTATGGCAGATAGATCAATAAATACAAGCGCTTATAATCAACTTCAAATAAATAAGTTATAAGCACCAAACAGGCTCACGGACACATCGACGTGCACGATTTCACAGCAATGCCACTGCGTCAGGTTCGACGCAGGCATCACGACAGCAGAAGCAGGCAACGAAATGACGCAGGGCCAGTGGCAATCAGGCGGGCCGCGGCGCGTAGGCAAAGACGTCGGCACGCATCTGGTGCGCATCCATCCCGGCGTTTACCAGGGCATCGAGCGTGGCGTAGATCATCGCCGGTGAACCGCTGCCATAGACATGCACGGCGGTCAGATCGGCTATGTCCTCGCAGACCGCTTCATGCAGCATGCCGCAGCGCCCTTCCCAGCCGCACAGGTCGCTCACCACCTTGTTCAGGAACAGGTTGGGCAACTGCTTCCATTGCTCCCAATGTTCCAGCGCATAGAAATCCTCGGGCCGACGTACACCCCAGTACAGATGCACCGGATGCTTGAACCCCGCGCGACGGCAGTGCTCGATCAGGCTGTTCATCTGCGCCATGCCCGTACCTGCAGCAATCAGCACCAGCGGCCCGTCCGGCAACTCGGCCAGGTGGGTATCGCCATAGGGCATGTGCACACGGGCCATGCCATTGCGCTGCAACTGCTCGATCAAGCTCTGCGCACTGGCTTCGCGGACCAGTACGTGCAGCTCCAGGTCGCGCCCGCTGTGGGGTGCAGAGGCCAGGGAGAAGGCCGACTTTTCGCCGTTGTCGCGCTCGATCATCAGGTATTGCCCGGCATGGTAGCGCGGCGGCTTGCCGGCCGGCGCACGCAGGCGCACGCGCCAGACATCGCCGCCGATATCGACGCAGTCGATCAGCTGGCAGGCCAGGCTGCGCACCGGCAGCTCGCCCTTGGCCAGTACGCCGTCCCAGAGGATCACGCAGTCTTCCAGCGGCTCGGCGATGCAGGTATGAAACTCGCCACGGTCGATCACCGCGCCCTCCTCGCGAACACTGCCTTCCACCAGCACCGCGCTGCACACATGGCAGTTGCCATTGCGGCAGCTCTGCGGGCAGTCATAGCCCAGACGCTGCGCGGCCGCCAGGATCCGCTCACGGGGCAGGGTTTGCAGCACCACGCCCGAAGGTTGCAAGGTCACACGCATCAATCTATTCCCAACTGATTCCAGAGTTCATCGATGCGGCGGGTCACGGCCTCGTCCTTGACGATGACCCGACCCCATTCGCGCGTAGTCTCGCCCGGCCACTTGTGCGTGGCGTCCAGGCCCATCTTGGAACCCAGGCCGGACACCGGCGAGGCGAAATCCAGGTAGTCGATCGGCGTGTTGTCGATCAGCACGGTATCGCGCTTGGGGTCCATGCGCGTGGTGATGGCCCAGATCACGTCGTTCCAGTCGCGGGCATTGATGTCGTCGTCGGTGACGATGACGAACTTGGTGTACATGAACTGGCGCAGGAACGACCAGACCCCGAGCATCACCCGCTTGGCGTGCCCCGGGTACTGCTTCTTCATGGTTACCACCGCCATGCGGTACGAGCAGCCTTCGGGCGGCAGGTAGAAGTCGGTGATTTCCGGGAATTGCTTCTGCAGGATGGGCACGAACACTTCGTTCAGCGCCACGCCCAGGATCGCCGGCTCATCGGGTGGCCGGCCGGTGTAGGTGCTGTGGTAGATCGGCTTGATCCGGTGAGTGATGCGCTGCACCGTGAACACTGGAAACTTGTCGACTTCGTTGTAGTAGCCGGTATGGTCGCCATAGGGCCCTTCGTCGGCCATCTCGCCCGGATGAATCACCCCTTCCAGGATGATCTCGGCAGTGGCCGGCACCTGCAGGTCGTTGCCGCGGCATTTCACCAGCTCGGTGCGGTTGCCGCGCAGCAGCCCGGCGAACGCGTACTCGGAGAGGCTGTCGGGTACCGGCGTCACCGCGCCGAGAATGGTCGCAGGGTCGGCACCCAGGGCCACGGCCACGGGAAACGGCTGGCCAGGGTGCTTGTCGCACCACTCGCGGTAATCCAGGGCGCCACCGCGATGGCTCAGCCAGCGCATGATGACCTTGTTGCGGCCGATCACCTGCTGGCGGTAGATACCCAGGTTCTGGCGTTCCTTGTTCGGCCCCTTGGTGACGGTCAGGCCCCAGGTGATCAGGGGTGCCACGTCGCCCGGCCAGCAGTGCTGCACTGGCAGCATGCCGAGGTCGACGTCATCGCCTTCCAGGACGATCTCCTGGCAGGGCGCGTCCTTGACCACCTTCGGGGCCATGGCGATGATCTTCTTGAAGATCGGCAGCTTCGACCAGGCATCGCGCAGGCCCTTGGGCGGCTCGGGCTCCTTGAGGAACGCCAGCAGCTTGCCGATCTCGCGCAGCTCGCTCACCGATTCGGCGCCCATCCCCATGGCCACCCGCTCCGGCGTGCCGAACAGGTTGCCCAGCACCGGGATATCGAAGCCGGTGGGCTTCTCGAAGAGCAGCGCCGGACCCTTGGCACGCAGGGTGCGGTCGCACACCTCGGTCATTTCGAGCACCGGCGAGATGGGCACCTGAATGCGTTTCAACTCTCCGCGCTGCTCAAGCTGCTGCACGAAATCCCGAAGATCCTTGAATTTCATCGACCATGCCAGTTAGAAAATAAGCGTACATCCTACCTGCTCTGGCGGCCGCTGGCAGCCGCCGGCTGGGCTTTAATGGGAATTGCCAGGCGCTGGCGCGTCTACGGGCGCAAGCAGCGGGGCGAACAAGGGCGCCACGAACCCGGCCGCGTCGTCACCCAGGTGGTTGTCGTCCATGTACAGCGAACGCCCGGCAGACTCGGCCACGCAGGTCATGCCATCGGCACAGAACAGCTGGGTCGTATCGAGGATGCGCACCTTGGGATCACTGGCCGCCAGCTCGGCGAACAGCCCCTGCATGAACGCCTGACGCTGTCGGTGTTCGCGCAGCGGGCGCCCGATGCCGTCGGTCGATCGCTGGAGCATGGCCAGGCGGCTCAGCCGGTAAGGTGCGTTGGCGTTCTGCAAAGGGACTTCATCGAGCAGCCAGACCCGGCTGCCCGCCTGGCGCAAGGCTCGGACTTCGCGCTTGAGCGCCTCGGCCATCTGCACCGGCGCATCGGTACCGGGCAAGCGATAGGTCAGGTCGCCATGCTCGTCGCCATACAGGTACAACGTCCAGCGCGCGACCAGCACCACGTCGCGCTGCGGCGCCTGTGCGATCACGCTACGGACCTGCGCATTGAACTGCCGGCACAGGTCGTTGCGCTCCAGCCCCGCGACCGGTACGCAGCCGGCCGAGCTGGCCAGATCGAGTGCCTGCCCGGTGCGCTCGCTATGCACGCGCAGTGCCGGCATCAGCGCGGCTGCATGGCTGTCGCCCCAGATCAGCGGTGGCAGCACGTCTTTGCTTCGGCGTCCGAGGTGACAGATGAGGCGTTCGGGCGCGGTGGTTTTCTCGAACATGCAGTCACGCTGCCCGGCATGCCATTCGCCGGCCTCGGCGTAGGCCAATGCCTGCGCCGACAGCCGCGACGGTACGCCATCGCTCCAGCGCAGGGATTGCCCCGCCAGGCCCACCACCACCATGGCCAGCAATGCGGCCAACAGCGCCTGACGCGGCTGGGCCAGCCAGCGCCGACCGCGCAGGGGCGTTTCGACCCAGCGCCAGGACAGGTAGCCGAGCAGCAGACTGCCCAGGATCAGCGCAAGGTTTTCGTGCCCAGCGATACCGTCCACGGCGGCATAGTCGGCGAATACGTGCACCGGCCAGTGCCACAGGTACCAGGAATAGGAGATCAAGCCCACCGCCACCATCGGCCGCGTGCCCAGCAGCCGTGACAGCCAGGTCGGCTGGCCGGCGCCGGACCAGATGATCGCCAGCGTGCCCAACACCGGCAGCAGTGCCGCCATGCCGGGGAACGCGGTACGCCAGTCATAGCAGGCAATGGCCACGCCCACGGCAGCAATCCCGGCGGTGGCCACGCCCTGACGCACGGCCACTGTCAGTGGGCGCTGGAACACCGGCGCCACCGCCAGCAGGCTGCCGGCCAACAGTTCCCACGCGCGCGCCGGCAATAGAAAGAATGCCTGCGCCGGGGCTTGCTGAACCTGCCAGACGCTCACCGCAAACGATGCCAGGGCAATGCCGAACAAGCCTGTGCGCCATGCCTTCACATACCGGCCGAGCACGGCCAGCAACAGCGGCAAGAGAATATAGAACTGCTCTTCCACCGCCAGCGACCAGGTGTGCAGCAGTGGCTTGAGCTCCGAATCGGTATCGAAATAGCCGTCCTGCCGGGCGAACAGCACGTTGGATATGAACATGGCCTGGTAGCGCGCCGAGCGCCCCAGCTCTTCATAATCACGCGGCACCAGCAGGAACCAGCCAACGACCAGACAGGCCACCACCATCACCACCAGGGCGGGCAGGATCCGCCGCGCACGGCGCACCCAGAACTCCACAAAACTGAAGTGGCCGGAGGCACGCTCGCGGCAGATGATCGAGGTGATCAGATAACCCGAGATGACGAAGAACACGTCAACGCCGACGAACCCGCCGGCAAAACCCGGAATACCAAAGTGGAACAACACCACGGCAATGACCGCCACGGCGCGCAAGCCGTCGATGTCACGTCGATAGGCTGGGTGAGTCATAACAATCCTTGTCGGCCGAACGGGTCTGGCATGGCTATGCAACGTTGAAAATGCGAATGGCGCCGCAAGGGCGCCATTCGGATCAAGCAGCGGGTGGGCTTACTTGCGTTTCATCGACAGGAAGAACTCGTCGTTGGTCTTGGTCTGCTTGAGCTTGTCGATCAGGAACTCGATGGCCGCCACTTCGTCCATCGGGTGCAACAGCTTGCGCAGGATCCACATGCGCTGCAGTTCGTCGTCGGCGGTCAGCAGCTCTTCGCGACGGGTACCGGAACGGTTGATGTTGATGGCCGGGAAGACGCGCTTCTCGGCGATCTTGCGGTCCAGGGGCAGTTCCATGTTGCCGGTACCCTTGAACTCTTCGTAGATCACTTCGTCCATCTTCGAGCCGGTTTCAACCAGCGCGGTGGCGATGATGGTCAGCGAACCGCCTTCCTCGATGTTACGCGCGGCACCGAAGAAACGCTTGGGCTTCTCCAGGGCATGGGCGTCCACACCACCGGTCAGGACCTTGCCGGAGCTCGGGATCACGGTGTTGTAGGCACGCGCCAGGCGAGTGATGGAGTCGAGCAGGATGACCACATCCTTCTTGTGCTCGACCAGGCGCTTGGCCTTCTCGATCACCATCTCGGCCACTTGCACGTGGCGGGTTGGCGGCTCGTCGAAGGTCGAGGCGACCACTTCGCCGCGCACGGTGCGCTGCATCTCGGTGACTTCTTCCGGACGCTCGTCGATCAGCAGGACGATCAGGTGGCATTCAGGGTTGTTGCGCGTGATGTTCGACGCGATGTTCTGCAGCATGATGGTCTTGCCCGCTTTCGGCGGAGCGACGATCAGGCCACGCTGGCCCTTGCCGATCGGTGCGCACAGGTCGATGACACGACCGGTGAGGTCTTCGGTGGAACCGTTGCCGGCTTCCATCTTCATGCGCACCGTAGGGAACAGCGGCGTGAGGTTTTCGAAGAGAATCTTGTTTTTTGCGTTTTCCGGACGGTCGAAGTTGATGGTATCGACTTTCAACAGGGCGAAATAACGCTCGCCTTCCTTGGGCGGACGGATCTTGCCGACGATAGTGTCGCCGGTACGCAGGTTGAAGCGGCGGATCTGGCTGGGCGAGACGTAGATGTCGTCTGGGCCGGCCAGGTACGAGGCGTCAGCCGAACGCAGGAAGCCGAAGCCGTCCTGGAGAATCTCCAGCACGCCATCACCGGAGATTTCCTCACCGCTTTTGGCGTGCTTCTTCAACAGGGAGAAAATCACATCCTGCTTGCGCGAACGGGCCATATTTTCTATGCCCATCTGTTCGGCCATTTCGAGCAGATCGGTGATCGGCTTTTGCTTGAGTTCAGTCAGGTTCATAAGGGAATGACGTAATCATGTATGGAGGGGAGAAATTAAGCTTTGGGCTTAATGAGGCCGCGCCGCAGAGAAGGCGACAGGATCGCGTACTGATTCGAGTAGGAGTGCGTCGGCGACGGCTTGCAGGGGGCAGAGGAGAAACCAATGCGAGGCCGAATGTAACACCTCGATTTGTAGGCGTCCAGTATCGCGCCCAGAAAAAAGCCCCGACGAATGCGGGGCCTTTCAGGTATCAGATGTTGGCGTCCAGGAAGGCTGCCAACTGCGACTTGGACAGCGCGCCGACCTTGGTCGCCTCGACGTTGCCGTTCTTGAACAGCATCAGCGTCGGGATGCCGCGCACGCCATGCTTGGCCGGGGTTTCCTGATTCTCGTCGATGTTGAGCTTGGCGACGGTCAGCTTGCCCTTGTAGGTTTCGGCGATTTCGTCGAGCACCGGGGCGATCATCTTGCACGGGCCACACCATTCGGCCCAGTAGTCGACGAGTACAGCACCGTCAGCCTTGAGTACATCTGCTTCGAAGCTGGCGTCGCTGACGTGCTTGATAAGGTCGCTGCTCATGGAGTGTCTCCGTGGTCATATTCGGAAAGAAAAACGTGGCCCATCATAGCGGCACAGCGCTGCTACAGGAAGCCGATGATCATTGATCATCACTATGAACATCGGTGATACAGGCAATGGAACCCCGCTCGGCGCACCAGTAATGACCGCAGGCACTGGCCAGTGCGCTCCGCAACGGTGCGCGGCCAGTCCGGCACAGAGCACTCGTTGTAGCTCGAACCCCGATCCCACGCCGCGGCGCCCGCCCCCTGCCCCATTCTGGCACGCGCTGTGCTACCTCCCTGGCAACCTCGACTCGATCGCAATCGGAGTATCGCCATGATTTCGCGCTGCAGACTGCTGTTCACCGCCCTGGTCGCCAGTTTCATGCTGGGCCAGGCGGCCCATGCCGATGGCTTGAGCGACATCACCGAGCGCGGCACCTTGCGCGTTGCCGTGCCGCAGGATTTCCCGCCGTTCGGCTCGGTCGGCCCCGACATGCAACCGCGCGGACTGGACATCGACACGGCCAAGCTGATCGCCGACCAACTCAAAGTGAAGCTGCAGCTCACCCCGGTGAACTCCACCAACCGCATTCCCTACCTCACCACCGGCAAGGTCGACCTGGTGATCTCCAGCCTGGGCAAGAATGCCGAGCGTGAACAGGTCATCGATTTCTCCAGCGCCTACGCGCCGTTCTACCTGGCCGTGTTCGGCCCGCCGGAAGCGCCGATCGCCACGCTGGACGACCTCAAGGGCAAGACCATCAGCGTGACCCGTGGCGCCATCGAAGACATCGAGCTGAGCAAGGTCGCGCCCGAAGGCCTCACCATCAAGCGCTTCGAAGACAACAACTCGACCATCGCCGCCTACCTCGCCGGCCAGACCGACCTGATCGCCAGCGGCAACGTGGTGATGGTGGCCATCTCGGAAAAGAACCCTAAACGCATTCCAGCCTTGAAGATCAAGCTCAAGGACTCGCCGGTGTACGTGGGCATCAACAAGCAACAGCCCGAGCTGCTGGCCAAGGTCAATCAGATCATCGCCGCGGGCAAGAGTGACGGCAGCCTGGAAAAGAATGCGCAGACCTGGCTGAAGCAGCCGCTGCCCGCCGACCTCTGATTGTCGAGCGCACCCAATGGCCTATCAGTTCGCTTTCGCCCCGGTACTCGCACAGGCCGACCTGCTGCTCAAGGGTGCGCTGTTCACCCTTGAGCTCACCGCCATCGGCGCGCTGCTCGGGGTAGCCGTGGGCATCGTCGGCGGCGCCGTGCGGGCCTGGCAGATCAAGCCGTTCGCCGGCCTCTTCGGGGTCTACGTGGAGCTCATCCGCAACACGCCCTTCCTGGTCCAGCTGTTCTTCATTTTCTTCGGCCTGCCCAGCCTGGGCGTACAGATCAGCGAGTGGCAGGCCGCGGTGCTGGCCATGGTGGTCAACCTGGGGGCGTATTCCACCGAGATCATTCGCGCCGGCATCCAGGCCGTGCCAAAGGGGCAGCTCGAAGCCTCTGCGGCCCTGGCCATGAGCCGCTTCGAGGCGTTTCGCTATGTGGTCCTCCAGCCAGCCCTGGCCAAGGTCTGGCCGGCGCTAAGCAGCCAGATCATCATCGTCATGCTGGGTTCGGCGGTCTGCTCGCAGATCGCCACGCAGGAGCTGAGTTTCTACGCCAACTTCATCCAGTCGCGCAATTTCCGCGCCTTCGAGACGTATCTGCTGACCACGCTGGTGTACCTGATCATGTCGATCCTGATCCGCATGCTGCTGAACTGGCTGGGTCGGCGTTTCATCATGAGGAACAGCTGATGGATTTCACCCTGTGGGACATCGTGCGCAACCTGCTCATCGGCCTGCAATGGACGCTGGCCTTGAGCCTGGTGGCGTTCATCGGCGGCGGCTTGATCGGTTTGCTGGTGATGACCCTGCGCATCTCGCCCACGCATCCGCTGCGCACGCTGGCACGCTGCTATATCGAAGTGTTCCAGGGTACGCCGTTGCTGATGCAGCTGTTTCTGGTGTTCTTCGGCGTGGCGCTGATGGGCGTGGACATCTCGCCCTGGGTGGCCGCCGCCCTGGCCCTGACGCTGTTCACCAGCGCTTATCTGGCCGAGATCTGGCGCGGCTGCGTGGAGTCCATCGGCAACGGCCAGTGGGAAGCCTCCGCCAGCCTGGCGCTCACCCGCAACGAGCAACTGCGCCACGTGATCCTGCCCCAGGCCTTGCGCATTGCCGTGGCGCCGACCGTGGGCTTCTCGGTGCAAGTGGTCAAGGGTACCGCGGTAACCTCGATCATCGGCTTCACCGAGCTGACCAAGACCGGCAGCATGCTGGCCAACGCCACCTTCGAACCCTTCATGGTCTACGGCTTCGTCGCCTTGGGCTACTTCGCCCTGTGCTACCCGCTGTCGCTCAGTGCCCGCTATCTGGAAAGGAGGCTGCATGCCGCTGCTTAGGATTTCCGCCCTGCACAAGTACTACGGCGATCATCATGTGCTCAAGGGCATCGACCTGAGTGTGGACGAAGGTCAGGTGGTTGCGATCATCGGTCGCAGCGGCTCGGGCAAGAGCACCTTGCTGCGTACCCTGAACGGCCTGGAATCGATCAACGACGGCGTCATCGAAGTCGACGGTGAATACCTGGATGCGGCGCGCGCCGACTTGCGCAGCCTGCGCCAGAAGGTCGGCATGGTGTTCCAGCAGTTCAACCTGTTCCCGCACCTGAGCGTGGGCGAAAACGTGATGCTGGCCCCTCAGGTGGTGCAGAAAGTGCCCAAGGCTCGCGCCCGCGAACTGGCCCGCGAGATGCTCGAACGCGTCGGTTTGGGCGAGAAGTTCGATGCGTTCCCTGATCGGCTGTCGGGTGGCCAGCAACAGCGCGTGGCGATCGCCCGCGCACTGGCCATGTCGCCCAAGGTGCTGCTGTGCGACGAGATCACTTCGGCGCTGGACCCGGAGCTGGTCAACGAGGTGCTCAGCGTGGTGCGCAAGCTGGCCGAAGACGGCATGACCCTGATCATGGTCACCCACGAAATGCGCTTCGCCCGCGAGGTCGGCGACAAGCTGGTGTTCATGCACCATGGCAAGGTGCACGAGGTGGGCGATCCCAAGGAATTGTTCGTCAATCCGCGCACGCCCGAGCTGGCGCAGTTCATCGGCATGCAGCCGGCATGAATGCCGTTCGGGCTCGCCAGAGCTCGGACCTTGGGGCAAAGATCAGGATGGCGCGTTGGCGCCGTCGCCTGATCGTGGCACGATGCGGGGGTTAACGACCGAGATCCTTTGACCATGCCGCAGACAAAAGCCAAGAACCTGTCCCTGATCGCCGCCATCGACCTGGGCTCGAACAGCTTTCATATGGTGGTGGCCAAGGCCCACGTCAATGAAATCCGCATCCTCGAACGCCTGGGCGAAAAGGTCCAGCTGGCCGCCGGCATCGACGAAGAGCGCAAGCTCAGCGAAGAGTCGATGCAGCGCGGTCTGGACTGCCTCAAGCGCTTCGCCCAACTGATCAACGGCCTGCCCTTGGGCGCGGTGCGCATCGTGGGCACCAACGCCCTGCGCGAAGCCCGCAACCGCAACGAATTCATCGTCCGCGCCGAGCAGATCCTCGGCCATCCGGTAGAGGTCATCTCGGGCCGCGAAGAGGCCCGCCTCATCTATCTGGGCGTCTCCCACACCCTGGCCGACACGCCGGGCAAGCGCCTGGTCGCCGACATCGGCGGCGGCAGCACCGAGTTCATCATCGGCCAGCGTTTCGAACCCCTGCTGCGCGAGAGCCTGCAGATGGGCTGCGTGAGCTACACCCAGCGCTACTTCCGCGACGGCAAGATCACCCCGGCCCGCTACGCCCAGGCGTACACGGCAGCGCGCCTGGAGATCATGAGCATCGAGAATGCCCTGCATCGGCTCAGCTGGGACGAAGCCATCGGCTCCTCCGGCACCATCCGCGCCATCGGCCTGGCCCTCAAGGCCGGCGGCCAGGGCAGCGGCGAGGTCAATGCCGAGGGGCTGGCCTGGCTCAAGCGCAAGCTGTTCAAGCTGGGCGATGTCGACAAGATCGATTTCGACGGCATCAAGCCGGACCGCCGGACCATCTTTCCCGCCGGGCTGGCGATTCTCGAAGCGATCTTCGATGCCCTCGCCCTGCAGCGCATGGACCATTGCGATGGCGCCCTGCGCGAAGGCGTGCTGTACGACCTGCTGGGCCGTCATCACCACGAAGATGTGCGCGAACGTACTTTGGGTTCGTTGATGACCCGCTACCACGTCGATGTCGAGCAGGCCGAGCGCGTCGAGCGCAAGGCGCTGCATGCCTTCGACCAGGTGGCGGCGGACTGGGAGCTGGAAGACGGGGTCTGGCGCGAGCTGCTGGGCTGGGCGGCGAAGGTTCACGAGATAGGCCTGGACATTGCCCATTACCATTACCACAAGCACGGCGCCTACCTGATCGAACACTCCGACCTGGCCGGGTTCTCGCGCGAAGACCAGCAGATGCTGGCGCTGCTGGTGCGCGGCCACCGCCGCAACATTCCCAAGGACAAGTTCGCCGAGTTCGGCGACGACGGTGTGCAGTTGATCCGGCTGTGCGTGCTGCTGCGCTTCGCCATCCTGTTCCACCACATCCGTGGTACCCAGGAGATGCCGGCGGTGTCCCTGCATGCCAAGGCCAAGAGCCTGGATGTAGTGTTCCCCGATGGCTGGCTGGAGAACAACCAGCTGACCCAGGCCGACTTCGCCCAGGAAGCCGAATGGCTGACCCGCGTAGGCTTTACCCTCACCGTGCGCTGAAGGCCGCACCGCCACCTGCCCGATAAACCGCAGCGCCTGTTCCGCGGCCGATGACCGCTCCTACAGTGCAACGCGATTCCCGTAGGAGCGGCCAGTGGCCGCGAAAGCCGCACCGCCACCTGCCCGATAAACCGCAGCGTCTGTTTCGCGGCCGATGACCGCTCCTACAGTGCAACGCGATCCCTGTAGGAGCGGCCAGTGGCCGCGAAAGCCGCACCTCCGATCTTGCTGGCTGCTAGCGCACCGGCAGGATCGGGTTGCTCAGCCGTTCGAGCAGCGTGTCCTGCGCGCTGCGGGCGTTCTGGTTGCCGGTCGGGGTGTTGCGCACGTAGCGCCCGTCGGCCTGCAGGATCCAGGAATGGGTGTTGTCGGTCAGGTAGCTCTCCAGCTCCTTCTTGACCCGCATGATCAGCTTCTTGCCTTCGACCGGGAAACAGGTCTCCACACGCTTGTCGAGGTTGCGCTCCATCCAGTCGGCGCTGGACAGGAACATCTGCTCCTCGCCACCGTTGAGGAAGTAGAACACCCGCGTGTGCTCTAGGAAGCGCCCGATGATCGAGCGCACATGGATATTGTGCGACACCCCGGGAATGCCCGGCCGCAGGCAGCACATGCCGCGCACCACCAGATCGATGCGCACGCCTGACTGGCTGGCCTTGTACAGCGCGCGAATGACCTTCGGGTCGGTCAGCGAGTTGAACTTGGCAATGATGTGCGCCGGCTTGCCTTCGATGGCGTACTGGGTCTCGCGAGCGATCATGTCGAGCATGCCCTTCTTCAACGTGAAGGGTGCATGCAACAGCTTCTTCATGCGCAAGGTCTTGCCCATGCCGATCAACTGGCTGAACAACTTGCCGACGTCTTCGCACAGTGCATCGTCCGAGGTCAGCAGACTGTAGTCGGTGTACAGCTTGGCATTGCCGGCGTGGTAGTTACCGGTGCCAAGGTGTGCATAGCGTACGATCTCGCCCGCCTCGCGGCGCAGAATGAGCATCATCTTGGCGTGGGTCTTGAAGCCCACCACGCCGTAGATCACCACCGCGCCCGCGGCTTGCAGACGGCTGGCCAGCTGCAGGTTGGATTCCTCGTCGAAGCGCGCGCGCAGCTCGATGACGACGGTGACTTCCTTGCCATTGCGGGCGGCATCCACCAACGCATCGACGATCTCGGAATTGGCACCGCTGCGGTACAGCGTCTGCCGCACGGCCAGCACATGAGGGTCCTTGGCCGCCTGGCGCAACAGATCGACCACGGGCGTGAACGATTCGAAGGGGTGCAGCAGCAGGATGTCCTGCTTGCTGACCACGCTGAAAATGTTCTCGCTGTTCTGCAACAGCTTCGGAATCTGTGGCGTGAACGGCAGGTACTGCAGCTCGGGATGGCTGTCCAGACCGGTGATGCTGAACAAACGCGTCAGGTTGACCGGGCCGTTGACCTGATACAGCTCGGTGTCCGACAGGTTGAACTGCTTGAGCAGATAGTCGGACAGAAGCTTGGGACAGGTGTCGGCCACTTCCAGACGTACCGCATCGCCGTAGCGACGCGAGAACAGCTCGCCGCGCAGCGCACGCGCCAGGTCTTCGACGTCCTCGGTATCGACCGACAGGTCGGCGTTGCGGGTCAGGCGAAATTGATAGCAGCCCTTCACTTTCATGCCTTGGAACAGGTCATCGGCATGGGCATGGATCATCGAGGACAGGAACACGAAATTGTCGCCCGGCCCGCCTACGTCCTCGGGCACCTTGATCACCCGCGGCAGCAACCGCGGTGCCGGAATGATCGCCAGGCCAGAGTCGCGACCGAAGGCATCGACGCCTTCGAGCTCGACGATGAAGTTCAGGCTCTTGTTCACCAGCAGCGGGAACGGGTGCGTAGGGTCCAGGCCGATGGGCGTGATGATCGGCGCGATTTCGTCGCGGAAATAGCGACGCACCCAGGTCTTGAGCTTGGTTGTCCAATGCCGACGACGAATGAAGCGAACCTGGTGTTTCTCCAGCTCCGGCAACAGGATGTCGTTGAGGATGGCGTACTGGCGATCGACATGGCCATGCACCAGCTCGCTGATCCGCGCCAGCGCCTGATGCGGCTGCAGACCGTCGGCGCCGGCCTGTTCGCGGGCAAAGGTGATCTGCTTCTTGAGCCCTGCGACGCGGATCTCGAAGAATTCGTCGAGGTTGCTGGAAAAGATCAGCAGGAACTTGAGCCGCTCGAGCAGCGGATAGGATTCATCCAACGCCTGCTCCAGCACGCGGATGTTGAACTGCAACTGCGACAGCTCGCGATGGATGTACAGGCTGCTGTCGTCCAGCCCCGGCACGACGATGTGCGGCGCCGGCGCGAGGGCCTCGCTCGGGTGCGCGGGTTCGACGATGGCTTCTATGACCAACGGCGCTTCTACCGGGGTTTCGACCACCGGCTGATCTTGGGTGAGAGCGACTTGAGTCTGGGCTTCGTTGTTCATCTGGCGTTCCCGAGGGCGTAACTGCCCTTTGCAATTGAGCGGCACGGATCGCGTAATGCGTCAGGATGCCATTGACGCCTGCACGCTTGGAAGGGGGGCGCGACAGTTATAAGCATGGATTATGACGGTTGCATGACATGACCGGCCGCATCCACAAGGTGTCTGCGTTCTCAGGTTGACAAGCATTGTTCACGACAAGACACATTTGGACACTTTCATGTATGCCCATGACGGGTTAGGCTGCGCATTCACTTCGCCAGCATCGATAAAATGCTCCAACAATTCCTGAACGATTTTGGCTATTTCGCCCTGTTCCTCGGCACGTTCTTCGAAGGCGAGACCATTCTGGTCCTGGCCGGGTTTCTGGCGTTCCGTGGCTACATGGATATCAACATGGTTGTGGTGGTGGCCTTCTTCGGCAGCTACGCAGGCGACCAGCTATGGTATTTCATGGGCCGCAAGCATGGACGCAAGCTACTGGCGCGCAAACCTCGTTGGCAGCTGTTGGGCGACCGTGCGTTGGAGCACATCCGCCGGCATCCGGACATCTGGGTCCTGAGCTTTCGTTTCGTCTATGGCCTGCGCACCGTCATGCCGGTGGCAATTGGCCTGTCCGGCTATCCACCACGGCGTTACCTGCTGCTCAACGGCATCGGGGCTGCAGTATGGGCCACGGCACTGGGCCTGGCGGCCTACCACTTCGGTTCGTTCCTCGAACACATGCTGGGCAACGTCAAGAAATACGAGCTGTGGGTCCTCGGCGCGCTGGTGCTGATCGGCGTCCTGCTGTGGGTAAGGCGCCGCATCAAGGCCGCACGCATCGCCCGCCAGGCGCGCCTGGAAGCCCCTGCGGCGACGCCTGCGCCCGGTGACGAGCAGCCCTGAGGGCCCGCTCGAACTGAACACACGCCGCCGAGCGTGATCCATGCTACTGAACACATGCCAATGAAGCAGTGGCCACAATCGGAGTTCGACATGACCAAGAAAATCGCGGTGATCCTTTCCGGCTGTGGCGTCTATGACGGCAGCGAAATTCAGGAAAGCGTGATCACCTTGCTGCGCCTGGACCAGCGCGGCTGCGAAGTGCAGTGCTTCGCGCCCGACGTTGCCCAGAAGCATGTGATCAACCACTTGAACGGCGAGGAAATGCCCGAGTCGCGCAACGTGCTGGTGGAATCGGCGCGGATCGCCCGTGGCGAGGTCAAGGACATCGCCCTGGCCAACGCCGATGATTTCGATGCCTTGATCGTTCCAGGTGGGTTCGGCGCGGCAAAGAATCTGTCTTCCTTCGCCAGCGACGGCGCTGCCTGCTCGGTCAACCTGCAAGTGCAGGCACTGGCCGAGGCCTTCGCCGAAGCGCGCAAGCCGGTTGGCTTGATCTGCATCTCACCGGCGCTGGCGGCAAAAATCTACGGTCCCGGCGTGACCTGCACCATCGGCACCGATGCCGAAACCGCGCAGGCCATCGAGAAGATGGGTGGCACCCACCAGGAATGCGAAGTGACCGAGATCGTCGAGGACACCGCCCGCAAGCTGGTCAGCACCCCCGCCTACATGAGCGCCAAGACCATCAGCGAAGCCGCCGCCGGCATCAACAAGCTGGTGGATCGGGTGATCGAACTCACCCAGGCCTGAGCGTCGATTTCAGGCAGGCACCCGCCGCAGCGTAGCGAGCAGGGTCGCCGCCGCCACGAACAAGCCGGCGAAGGTGCGGTTCATGCGTCGCTGCTGACGCGGCGTGCGCAGCAGCCGCAGCACCTTCGCCGCCAACCCGGTATAGCCGGCCATGACAATCAGGTCCACAGTCACCATGGTGGCTGCAATGGTCAGGTATTGAACCAGCAATGGCGCGTGCGGATTGATGAATTGCGGCAATACCGCCAGCATGAATACCAGCGCCTTGGGGTTGCCGACGTTCACCAGAAAACCACGCAGCACCAGGCTCGAGGCCTTGCCAGCCGGCTTTTGCCCCGCTTCCTCACCGAGGTCGGCAGGCAGTGCACGCCATTGCTTGAACGCAAGATAGAGCAGATAGAGCACGCCAAACCACTTGATCGCCTGGAACGCCGTGGCCGACGCCGCGAGCACGGCCCCGACGCCAGCCGCAATGATCGCAATTTGCAGAAGCAGCCCCAACTGCAGGCCGATCGCATTCCAATAGCCGCGCAGGAAACCGTGCTGCAGGCCACTGGACATGGACGCGATAGCTCCGGCCCCAGGCGAAAGACTGATGATCCAGCACGCCACCAAAAAGGCCAACCAGGTTTCCAGCAGCATACGAACCTCGACGCTCGAATAGGGACAGTCTAAGGTAAAACGGCGCAGCGAATTTGGCTATGGGCCCGTGCAGGCAGCTCGGCATCAAGCCCCAGTATCAGGCCAATGCCTCGAGCTGCGCCTGCATGTCTTCGAGCAGTTCCAACGCTTCCATCCACTGCTCTTCCAGCTCACCCTCGCGCACCTTGAGCCTGGCCTGTTGGGCAAGTTGATCGCGCAGTTCATCCTTGCGCGCGGCCTCGTAGAGGGCGCTGTCGGACAAGGCGGCTTCTATCTTCGCCAGTTTCTCGTGCACTTCACCCAGATCGCGCTCCAGCTTGTCGGCCTGGCGCTTGTGCGGTGCCAGTTGCTGACGCAGTGCGGCGGCGGCCTGCCGTTGGGCTTTCTTGTCGGTCTTGTCGAGGTTGACCGGGGTATTGCTGACCGGGGCATGGCGCTGGCGATAATCCACCAGCCAGCGCGCGTAGTCGTCCAGATCGCCATCGAACGGCTCGACCTTGCCATCGGCCACCAACAGGAAATCGTCGGTGGTGCTCTTGAGCAGATGCCGGTCGTGGGACACCACCAGCACCGCGCCACTGAACTCCTGCAGGGCCATGGTCAGGGCCAGGCGCATCTCCAGGTCGAGGTGGTTGGTCGGTTCGTCGAGCAGCAACAGGTTGGGCCGTTCCCAGGCAATCAACGCCAGCGCCAGGCGGGCCTTTTCGCCACCGGAGAAATTCAGCACCGGTTCATCGATGCGCGCGCCACGGAAATCGAAGCCACCGAGGAAGTCGCGCAGTACCTGCTCACGCTCGCCCGGCGCCAGCCGCTGCAGATGCAGCAACGGGCTGGCCTTGCTGTCCAGGGAGTCCAGCTGGTGCTGGGCGAAATAGCCTACCACCAGGTTCTCGCCACGTACCAGGCGTCCGCCGATGGGCGTGAGCTCGCCGGCGAGGTTCTTGATCAGGGTCGACTTGCCCGCGCCATTGGGGCCCAACAGGCCAATGCGCGCACCGGGCGCGAGCTGCAGCTTGACCTTCTCCAGCACGGCCGTTTCGCCGTAGCCCAGCCGACCTTCGGACAGGTCGAGCAAGGGGCTGGAGATCTTCACCGATTCGCGGAACACGAAGTCGAAGGGCGAGTCGACGTGTGCCGCCGACAGCTCTTCCATGCGCTCCAGGGCCTTGATCCGGCTCTGCGCCTGACGCGCCTTGGTGGCCTGGGCCTTGAAGCGCGCAATGTACTTCTCCATGTGCGCGCGCTGCACCTGCTGCTTCTCGTACGCTTGCTGCTGCTGCGCCAGGCGTTCGGCACGGGCGCGTTCGAAGGCGCTGTAGCCACCACGGTACAGGGTCAGCTTCTGCTGTTCGACGTGGGCCACGTGATCGACGACTTCGTCGAGGAAGTCGCGGTCGTGGGAGATCAACAGCAGGGTGCCGGGATAGCCCTTGAGCCAGTCCTCGAGCCACAGAATGGCGTCGAGATCCAGGTGGTTGGTCGGCTCGTCGAGCAGCAGCAGGTCGGAAGGGCACATCAAGGCCTGAGCCAGGCTCAGGCGCATCCGCCAGCCCCCGGAAAAATCACCGACCTGACGGTCCATCTGCTCGTTGCTGAAACCAAGCCCTGCGAGCAGCTTGCGTGCACGTGCGTCCGCGGTATAGCCGTCGGCACTGTCGAGCTCGGCATGCAGGCGCGCCTGGGCCGCACCGTCCTGCGTGGCCTCGGCGTCCGCCAGTGCCTGCTGGACTTCGCGCAGACGTACATCGCCATCGAGTACGTAGTCGACCGCAATGCGTTCGAGGGTATCGACTTCCTGGCGCATGTGAGCGATACGCCAATCGGCGGGCAGGTAGCAATTGCCGGAGTCGGGCACAAGCTCGCCGCGCAGCAAGGCGAACAGGCTGGATTTGCCGGCGCCGTTGGCGCCGATGAGGCCGGCTTTCTGACCGGCGTGCAGGGTCAGCTCGGCGTCTTCTAGCAGACGCTGCGGGCCACGCTGTAAAGTGAGGTTCTGAAGTCGGATCATAATGGCGGCGAAGTCTACCAGCTTCCTTGCCCACTGGCGCGAGTAGCACGATGCATGATGAGTTGTGGAAGTTTGCCCTGGACCTCTATGCCCGACCAGGCATCGAAACCACCTGCCTGCAGCTGCAAGCAGATGGCGCCAACGTGTGCCTGCTGCTGTGCGGTGCCTGGCTGGATGCAAGGGGCGTGGCCTGCACATGCGAACGGGTGACGCTGCTGGAGGCGATCGCCACGCCTTGGCATGAGGACGTGGTGCGACCCTTGCGCGAATTGCGCCAGCAGTGGCGAGCCCAGGCCGTGCAAGACCCTGAGCTGATGCACCTGCGCGAATCGGTCAAGGCACTGGAACTGAACGCCGAACGCCAGTTGCTGCAGCGCCTGCACGATATGGCCGCACCCTGGCCCCTCGCTACGCAGGGCTTGAGCATGACCTGGCTGCCTGCTTTGCTACCCGCAACGGCCGCGCACTCGAGCGCGGCGTTACACGTGCTGGGCGTGGCAGCCAGGGAGACTCAGGCTTGGCTCGAAGATGCGTCGCCCTTGTCGTCCTGAGCGCCAGTGGCAGGAGCACCGGACTCGGTCGCACTCGAATGCACGGCTGCGGCGAGCGACTTGGCGGCTGCAGGCTTTCTGGCCGGCCGCGCAGCCGGCTTGGCGGGTGCCTTGGCGTCAGGCTTGACCGCCGCGCCCGGGGCCGCCAGGGCCTTGCGGGTAGTACTGCGGGAAACCGCCGGCTTGCTCGCAGTGGCTGCGGCAGCTGCACGGGTGGTTTTGCTGGCTGCAGGCTTCGCGGCCGCACGTGCAGTCGACCCGGCTGGGGTGCTCTTGGCAGGCGTGCGAGCGGCAGGCTTGGCTGCCGGGCTGGCCGACTTGGCCGCGGCCGCAGGGGTTGCCTTGGGCTTGGCTGAACGGGTTTCGATTGCCTTGCTCGCCGCTTCCTGGACGCGCCCTACCCCGGCTGCCAGTTTCAGGCTTTCCTGGGCGTCGCGCTTGAGCTCGACGATGTAGGCGCGGGTTTCGGCCTGGCGGTCCTTGAGCTCGTCGAGCAGTTGTTCGAGTTCGCTCACCGAGTCGTGCGCCTTGGCTTGCTTCTTTTTCTTGCCGGCAGTAGCAGCGTCCTGCACTTTGGTGCGCGACTTGTGCAGTTTTTCCTGAGCCTTGCCGCGCTGCTTCTCGAGCTTGGCGAGCAGTTTTTCAGCATCGGCCAAGGCCTGGGAACATGCACTTTCGAGGTGCTCGAGCAAACTGCCGGAAAGCTGTTGAAGCAAATGCAACGGGGTGTTTACGGGCTTCTTGTTAGCCGACATGGGTTACCTCCTGGCCGATGGGTAGAGGCTCATACTAGACCTGTGGCTGTAGAGCCGCCAGAACATGTTGACTGTGTCCGCGAGGCCCCGTTTCCCGGTCGGTGGCATAATCGGACCATGCTCGCCGTGTCTTGTCCTGGAGAATGTGATGTTGCCTCGCCTGCTGTTGTCGTTGTCCCTGGTGCCATTGTCCCTGGCCCTGCCACAAGCGCACGCGCAAGCTGCGCCGGACGGTGCCCGCGACCTGGCCTACAGTGTGGGCGCCAGCCTGGGGGAACGCCTGCGCCAGGACGCCCCCGGGCTTCAACTCGACGCCCTGCTCAAGGGCTTGCAGGAGGCGTATCGACAAGAGCCGCTGGCATTGAGCGACGAGCGCATCGGCCAATTGCTGGCTCAATATCAGGCACAGGCGGACAAGACGGACAAGCCTGACGAAGCAGCCGATACGGAACAGGCGCTGGCCGCCGAGCGCCGCTTCATGGCCGCCGAACGAGCCAAGGCCGGGGTGCGGGAGATCGCTGAGGGCATTCTGGTAACCGTACTGGAACCTGGCGCAGGGGCACCTGCCACCGCCGATGGGCGTATGCAGGTTCAATACGTGGGGAAGCTGCCCGACGGCAGCGTGTTCGACCAAAGCACCCAGGCGCAGTGGTTTCGCTTGAACAGCGTCATCGAGGGCTGGCGTACGGTGTTGCCGCAGATGCCGGTCGGCGCGAAGTGGCGTGTGGTCATTGCATCGGCGCACGCCTATGGAACAGACGGCGCCGGTGCCTTGATACCACCCAATACACCGCTGACGTTCGACATTCATCTGCTGGCCACGGCCCCTTAGGGCCACGTCGAAAGAGAGTCACGCCTGGGCGACGGACTCTTCCTTGTGAGCGTTGTGCAAGACCTCAATCAGGCAGTCCTCGAGCTCGAAGCGCTCGTGCAACAACCGACCCAGCTCCTTGAGCTTGTCCAGAATGACGGCGGCATCGGAGCAGTCGCCCTTGTCGCAGTAATCGTTGAAGTCGAGCGCTTTCTGGGTGATTTCGTCGATGCGTGGCCAGATCGTGTCGGCCAGTTCCAGACCACGCTTGTCATTGAACGCCTTGGCTTCGTCGGTCAACTGTTCGTAGATTTCAAAATGGCCGGCCGATGTGTAGTCGACCAGCAAGCCGCAGAAATCCTGCAGCCTCTTGCGATCTTCGACCAGGGCCTGAGGCGTGTCGCCCAACGCATCGAACGCCTTGATCAGCTCATTGCGCTCCTGCAGCCAGCGATCGATCAGCAGGTGAACTCCGCCCCAACGTTCCTGGGCATTCTGGCAACTTTCCAACATGATGAGTGCTTCCCTTGTGGGTCATGCCCGGCTTCGCGCTCCTGTACGACAGGAAGCAGGGCTCGGACCGATTCGCGGTCTGTGACGGCGAATGTCGATGTACATGCAGGGGGAGATTATGCCCGTGCGCCAATGGCATCAAGGTACGCATCGGATAAAGTTCATACAAGCGTTTAATCAGGGGGACATTGCGCCAAATGCCGGTTTTACTGGCGCCTGCCCCTGCCTCCGGGTGCGCACGGGGGCAGAGCAGTGGCGCGGCCTCGTTCTACGCGCGAAAGCGATTCAGAGCGTGCGCACCGAAGTGGGCAGGGGTGCAGCCAGCAAACGTTCGTCAAGCAGCCCGAGGCCTTCCTGGAACAACTGGTTGCTGCGTTCGGTATCGCCCAACTGGGCGAGCAGGCGTGCAAGTTCTGCGCAGGTTTCCGGGCTGCGCTGCAGGCGCAGGCTGCTTTCCAGGTAGTCGCGGGCCTTGCCCCACAAGCGGTTCTGCAGGCACAGGCGACCCAGGGTCAGCAACAACCCGGCATCGTGGGGATGCTGTTTGAGCCAGCCTTCGGCAGTCTGCAATTGGCGCGCAGGGTCGGTGCCGATCACCAGGCCATAGAGGCGAGCCAGGTGCGTGTCGTACTGACGCTTCTGCGCAGTCCGTAGCACGTCTTCAGCCTGGGCTTGCGCACCCACCTGACGCAGTTGCTCGGCATAGGCGAGCACCAATGCGGGTTCCTGGCGCTGTGCCGAGCTGAGTGCCTGCCAGGCGCGCTCCAGTGCAGCCAGGCCGGCCTCTCCCTGCCCTTGTTCCTGCACGGGCGCGTGCGCCGCCACGCTCAGGTTCTCGCCCCAGGCACGTCGCTCGAGTTCGGCGAGTTCGGCCGCCGGCAGGGCCTTGTCCTTGCGCAGTTGTGGCAGCAGCTTGACCACTGCTGGCCAGTCACCACGCTGCTGATGCACACGCTGCAGCTGCCGCAGCACCTGCACGTTACGCGGATGACGCTCGTGCATGGCCTGCAGGGTCTGCAGGGAACCGTCACTGTCGCCGCGATCGCTCTGCAACTGAGCATGGCTCAAGGCAATTGCCAATTCCGCTTGTGGCTGACGTGCCAGGGCCCGTTCGAGCAGGTTGTCGCTGTCTTCGTAGCGGCCCTGCTCATTGGCGGCGCGTGCTGCGCCGAGGTAATAGAGCAATGGCTGGCGTTCATTTTCGGCTGCGTGCTGCAAGTGCTTCTGGGCACTGGCCCAGCGCCCTTCGGCAAGGTCCAGCTGGCCCTTCTCGATGGATGTCTGCACGCGGCGGTTGCGATTGCGGCCCGACCATGGATTGACCACGCGGCCGGAGCTGACCAGAACGCTGATCAGCAGGCAGATGACGAACGCCACCAAGACCAGCACCAGCAACGCCAGCAGCGTGCTCCACAGGCCCGACTCGTAGCGCATCACATGGGGGTAGTCGATCAATACGTAGCCGGGGTGTTTGGCCACGGCCAGGCCGAGGCCGACCATGGCGGCAATCACCAGAAACAGGATCACGTAGAACCGTTTCATGGTTGGCTCTCCACAGCGGCCGGCGCTGCTTCGGTCGACTTCTGCAGGCCTTCGACCGGCGTGTGACGATGTTGCAGGTAGGCCTGGATGGCGTTGAGGCTTGCATCCAGATCAGGTGTGGTGACCGAAACCGGCTGATTCTTCAGGGCGGTCAACTGTTCGATCATGGCCTGGGTCGTGCCATTCTCGCGATTGAAGCCCGCCACCAGAATACTGCGGGCGTCGTCCAGCGCTTGCGTATACACCTTGCCCTGACCATTGAGCGCGGCCCACTGGGCCTGCTCCAGCGCCAGGCTCAAGGCCAGGCGAACCTGACTCAGGCTCTGCCCGGCCAGCAACGGCCGGATGCTGTCGTCGGGGCTGAAATCGACCCGGAAGAAACCGGAAATCTTGTTCCACCACTGGCGCCAGCGGGTCTCGCCTTCTGGTGAGTTGCCCTGCGCAGCTGCCGCGGCCGCCTGGAATTCGGGCGCCAGCGCCGTCAGCTGCGTGGCCTGCTCGCGCAAGGCGCTGAGCTGCAGGAACAACCCGGTGCGATCCGGCTGGGTGGTGCCTTGCAGCGACGCCAGGCTGCGGGTCAGTTGCTCGCGTGCGGCGAAGGCCTGTGGGTCATCCTGCTCGCGCAGGATTTCGTCGGCGCCCTGCACCAGCGCCTTGGCGCTGGTGACGTCCTGCAGAGCAGACAGGCGCAGGCTGGCCAGGCGCAGCAGGTGCTCCGCTTCGGCCAGACGCCAGTCCTTGCGGCTGGCGCCCAGCACGGTTTCCAGGCGCTGGCTCAAGCGCTGCTGCTCGCCCTGCAACTGGGCGAGCAGGCGGTGGCGGTCTTCGAGTTCGTTGGAGTCGGGCAACTGCGCGAGATCGGCACTGAGTTGCCGTTCGTTGTGTTCCAGCGTCAGCGTTTGCGTGGCGAGCCCTTCGATCACCCGCGACTGCTGCTGGTGGCCGGCGGTCAGCGTGCGCACCTGCCACACGCCCCAGCCTGCTGCGGCCAGACCGGCAGCGGCAAGCAGCAGCGCAATGATCGCCAAGCCGTTGCCATTGGCCGAGCGCTGCGGGGGCAAGGCGGCTGGCTGTTCGAAAGGCACCTGTGGGGCGCTCTTGGGTTCGTCTTTGGGCAAGGCTGTTTCGCTCACGTGTCCATCCTTTGCATAGGGGCGCGGTCGCCTCGCTGGCGGTCGCGCCTTACGATCTGGGTGCGGCCTGCGTGCGCAGCGCCGCCAGCAACGCCGAGGTACTGGCACCTCGGCAATCCACAACATTCACCGCACCGGCTTCACGCGCCAGCGCAGCTACACGCGGGCTGGGCACGAACAGCGGCAGGGTACGGATCACCGACCACTGCTCGCCTGCCAATTGGTGCAAGTGTTGAAAACCCTGCCCACTGCTGACCACCAAGGCGTTCAAGCGTTCCGATGCGATACGGGACGCCAGCGCACCCGGTGGGTAGACCGGAATGCTGCGTCGGTACAGTTGCAGATACTCTACCGCCGCGCCCTGCTCACGCAAGTGCCCGGCCAGAGCCTCGCGTCCGCCTTCGCCACGGATGATCAGCACCCGTGGATGGGGGCTCGCCAATGCGGCGCGCAATTGGGCCAGATTCAGCAAGGCTTCGCTATCGTCTCCTGTTTCAGGATACGTCACGGTCAGCCCACGCGCTTCGAGAATGGCCGCCGTGCCGGCACCGACGCTGAACCACGAGGTCTGCCCGAGGTTGGCAGGCGCGCGGTCCAGGGCCAGGCGCGCGGCGGGCTTGCTGACCACGATCACGGCATTGTATCGATTCAGTTCGGCCAACACCTGCCGCTGAGTGTCGCTGTCCGCTAGCGGCTCGATCGCCAGCAATGGCAGGCTCGCCGCGAACACGCCCTGTTCCAGCAGCGCCTGGGCTTGCAGCGCGCACTCGTCGCAGGGTCGGGTCAGCAACACTCGCCAGGGGTTCAAGGATGACCGGCCTCGCCGTACACCGCGCGCAGAATGTCGTCGGCGCCCTGCTCCAGCAAGGCTTCAGCCACCTGTACGCCCAACTGTTGCGCATCGGCCAGCGGCGCGCGTGCCTGAGCATGCAGCAGACGCTGCCCAGCCGGGTCGCCCACCAGGCCACGCAGCCAGATCTGTTCCCCTTCGAGCACGGCGTAACAGGCGATGGGCACTTGGCAACCACCGTTGAGGTGCTTGTTCAAGGCACGCTCGGCGCTCACGCGAAATTCGGTATCGCGGTGATGCAATGACCCCAGCAGCGCGTGGATCTCGCTGTCGGCCGTCCGGCACTCGATGCCGACCGCGCCCTGGCCGCCCGCAGGCAGGCTGTCTTCGACGCTGATGCTGGTGGTGATGCGCTCTTCGAAGCCCAGGCGAATCAGGCCGGCCGCAGCCAGAATGATCGCGTCGTATTCACCGGCATCGAGCTTGGCCAGGCGGGTGTTGACGTTGCCGCGCAGAAAGCGGATCTGCAGGTCGGGACGTCGCGCCAGCAGCTGGGTCTGGCGACGCAGGCTGGAGGTGCCGACGATGCTGCCGGGCGGCAGCGCCTCCAGGCTGTCCCAGGCGTTGGAAACGAAGGCGTCGCGAGGGTCTTCGCGCTCGCAGATGCAGTACAGCCCCAGCCCGTCGGGGAAGTCCATCGGCACGTCTTTCATCGAGTGCACGGCGATGTCCGCCGTGCCTTCGAGCAGGGCGGTTTCCAGCTCCTTGACGAACAGCCCCTTGCCGCCGATCTTCGACAAGGGTGAGTCGAGCAGCTTGTCGCCGCGACTGACCATCGGCACCAGGGTGACCTGCAGATCGGGATGCGCCTGCTCCAGGCGGGCCTTGACGTATTCGGCCTGCCACAGAGCAAGCGCGCTTTTACGGGTGGCGATGCGGATTTCGCGAATGGGCATGAATCGATCCGTATGAAGATTAGCGGACGATGATACCAGCTGTGCGCCAGGCCGCGCCCAGCCCGGCGGACTGGGCAGGCCTGCTGAGGGCTAGAGGTGCTGCATCATCTTGCGCACGCCGGCCACATGGCGTCGGCTGACGATCAGCGCGTCGCCGTTGAGCCCCTTCAGATAGAGCTGAAAGTGACCCAGGGGCGTGCGCTGCAAGCGCTCGATGCGCTCGCGGGCCACCAGGGCGTTGCGATGGATACGCACGAAGCGATCGCCAAACTCGTCTTCCAACGCCTTGAGCGGTTCATCGAGCAAGACCTCGCCGCCTTCGTGGCGCAGGGTGACGTACTTGTGGTCGGCAATGAAATAGATCACCTGATCCAACGGAATCAACTCGATGCCTTTGCGGGTTCTTGCGCTTATATGGCTGCGCGGACCGGTCCCCGCCTCGGCTGCCGGACGTGTCAGGGCAGCCAGTTGCACGCGGTTGGGTTTTTCCGCCTTCTTCAACGCTTCGAGCAGGTGTTCGGAGCGCACCGGCTTGACCAGGTAGCCCACGGCACTGACCTGAAAGGCATCCAGGGCAAACTCGTCATGGGCGGTGCAGAACACCACCGCCGGCGGCGTGTCGCGCTCGCACAGCCTGGCGGCGACTTGCAGGCCATCCAGGCCGGGCATGCGAATGTCGAGCAGGACTACGTCCGGCTTCTGTGCCTCGATCATGCTCAGGGCTTCTTCGCCGTTGCTGGCGCCGGGTTCGAGCACATGGTAGCCCTCGAGCTCGCCAACCAGTCGGCTCAAACGTTCGCGGGCAAGGGGTTCGTCATCAACGATCAGGACATTCATAGAGCGCTGGATTCCTGCGTGAGTCTCGCACATGGATAACGTAGACAAGTGAAGTGACGACCGTCACGGCGATTCACGCTAAGACTTGCGCGCGGACCGAAAAGTGCCGCAAGTCGAGCGCCAATGTTTGCCAGCGCCTGCTGGGTTCCGCCCGACGCCTGCGCTGTGGCGGCCTCTTGGTAGGGATTGCTGATGGTCAATATGAACTCTCCCCCTTTGTAGTCGGCCTCCACGCTGACCACCCCGCCCGAAATCAAAGGGGCGATGCCATGTACCAGCGCATTCTCCAACAACGGTTGCAAAGTAAGTTGGGGGATCGGCAGATCATCCGGGATTGTTTCGATCCTCCAGTGCAACTGTAGACGCTCGCCGAGACGATATTGCTCAATCGATAAATAACGTTTGGCCAACTCCACCTCATCACGCCACATCACCAGGCTGTTGGGCTGGGCCAGACTGGCACGAAACAGGTCGGACAGATTGAGCACCGCCTGCTCGGCCTTGACCGGATCGCTGACCACCAGGCTGGCGATGCTGTTCAAGCTGTTGAACAGGAAGTGCGGGCGAATGCGCGCCTGCAAGGCCTGGATACGCGACTGCAATTCGGCCTGTTGCTGGCGCCGCCACTGGCTCTGCAGGTAGAAGTAGCGCAGCAGCAGGGCCGACATGATCAGCCCGATCAGAGCGTGGCGCAGGTACCGATTGACCTCCACGGTCGGCGTGTCGAGCCCGCCCAACTGGAAGTAGTCGATCACCGCCGTGCCCGCGAGGGTCAGGCCCACCACCAGGGCGCAGCACAACCCACCCGCCATACCGGGGCGCAGGCGCGCCAGCCAGGGGCGCAGGGCACAGAGCAACGCAGCCGAGAGCAGCACGATCCATTGCACGAACAGCGAAGTGAGGGCCAAACGCACCCAGTTGAAGCCTGGGTTCATGGGTTCGGCCAGCACCAGTACGAACACCAGCAGCTGCGCCAGCACGATCAGCATCAACAATGCCTGGGGCAGGCAAAGCTCGGGCAGGAAGAAATCCGGCTCGGGAGGGTTCGACGGCTTGCTGAACATGTACGGCTTCCTGGCTGCTGTAGTGTGTCGCAGGCCTCTTCGCGGGCAGAGACCCGCTCCCACAGGTCAACATGATCACTTGTGAGAGCGGGGGCGGGCGGCGAGCCCTCTGCCCGCGAAGGGGTGAATGCAGACAATAGACACCTGCACTATGCCGCCAACAGACCCGGGCCGCATTTGTTATTATTGCGGCAACTTCCCGTTCACGCCTTGCACGAGCCAATTCATGAGCACTGACAAGACCAACCAGTCCTGGGGCGGCCGCTTCAGTGAACCCGTCGACGCCTTCGTCGCCCGCTTCACCGCCTCGGTCGATTTCGACCAGCGCCTGTACCGCCATGACATCATGGGCTCGATCGCCCACGCCACCATGCTGGCCAAGGTCGGTGTGCTCACCGATGCGGAGCGCGACACCATCGTCGATGGCCTGCGCACCATCGAGCAGGAAATCCAGGCGGGCCAGTTCGACTGGCGCACGGATCTGGAAGACGTGCACATGAACATCGAAGCGCGCCTGACCGATCGCATCGGTGTCACCGGCAAGAAGCTGCACACTGGACGCAGCCGCAACGACCAGGTGGCCACCGACATTCGCCTGTGGCTGCGTGACGAGATCGACCTCATCCTCAGCGAAATCACCCGCCTGCAGCAGGGCTTGCTGGAACAGGCCGAGCGCGAGGCCGACACCATCATGCCGGGCTTCACCCACCTGCAGACCGCGCAGCCGGTAACCTTCGGGCATCACCTGCTGGCGTGGTTCGAAATGCTCAGCCGCGACCATGAACGCCTGGTCGATTGCCGCAAGCGCACCAACCGCATGCCGCTGGGCAGCGCCGCGCTGGCCGGCACCACCTACCCCATCGACCGCGAGCTGACCTGCACGCTGCTGGGCTTCGAAGCCGTCGGCGGCAACTCGCTGGATGGCGTTTCGGACCGTGACTTCGCCATCGAATTCTGCGCTGCGGCCAGCATCGCGATGATGCACCTGTCGCGCTTCTCCGAGGAGCTGGTGCTGTGGACCAGCGCGCAATTCCAGTTCATCGACCTGCCCGACCGCTTCTGCACCGGCAGCTCGATCATGCCGCAGAAGAAGAACCCCGACGTACCGGAACTGGTGCGCGGCAAGAGCGGCCGGGTGTTCGGTGCGCTGATGGGCCTGCTGACCCTGATGAAGGGCCAGCCGCTGGCCTACAACAAGGACAACCAGGAAGACAAGGAACCGCTGTTCGACGCCGCCGACACGTTGCGCGACTCGCTGCGGGCCTTTGCCGACATGATCCCGGCCATCAAGCCCAGGCACGCCATGATGCGCGAAGCCGCGCTGCGTGGTTTCTCCACCGCCACCGACCTCGCCGATTACCTGGTGCGCCGTGGCCTGCCGTTCCGCGATTGCCACGAGATCGTCGGGCATGCGGTCAAGCATGGCGTGGACACCGGCAAGGACCTGGCGGAAATGAGCCTGGAAGAACTGCGCCGGTTCAGTGACCAGATCGATGCGGACGTGTTCGAGGTATTGACCCTGGAAGGCTCGGTCAATGCCCGCGACCACATCGGCGGCACGGCGCCTGCTCAGGTGCGTGCGGCAGTCGCTCGCGGCCGCGATTTGCTGGCGGCTCGCTAGGCGCTTGGCAGGTCCGGCCTCTTCGCGCCCCGCTCCCACAGTAGATGTTAGATATCCTGTGGGAGCGGGTCTCTGCCCGCGAAAGGCTCCCCACAGAACCCGACATTGACCCTGATCGAGAACATCCCCATGAGCGACAACCAGCCAGACGACGACGAAGCATTTGCCGAAGCCACCCTCACCCAGGCCATCGAGAATCAGATCGAAAGCGACAACCCGCCCGCGGCCAAGGCCACGTTCAACAAGCTGACGCTGGTGGGCTATGAGCGCGAGGACATCCTCAACATGATGGCTCATGTACTGGCGATCGAGATCGATGCCATTCTGGAGCAGGATCGTGCGTTCGACACGGCCTGGTACGAAGCCGCTCTGCGCGCCTTGCCCGAGCTGCCAGCGGAAAAAGTCTGACGCTGAACAGGCGCGTTCGCCTGCGGCTGACTACACTGGAAAAACCCCGCTGCCACGGTGTCGGGGTACAGCGTTCAGCGCCCCTCGGTGCTGTCGTTCATTCCATAAGAAAGTCGGGAGCGCCTATGTCGTCCTACACCCCGGAACTGGTTGCCGAGCTGGAAATCCTTGCCCTGTTCAACCTCGGCAACACCATGGAAGGTCTGAAAATCCACCACACTGCATCACCTGCGGCCATTGCCGCCGCGACTCGCCTGCATGAAAAGGAATTGATCACCAAGCCCGATGGCGGCTACCTGACCAGCCTGGGCCATGAGGCTGCCGGGCACGCGCAGTCATTGCTCACCATCCTGACGGTTGCCGAGCCTGCCTGAGCATTGGGGCTTGATGGAAGCAGGTGCTGTCAGTCGCCAGCAGGCGCCGACAGCGCCTGCAACCGGCGCTGCTCGGCCACAGCGATGATCTGGCGCCGCGTATCGTCATCGGCCGAGCGCCAGGCGCGGATATCCTCGACATGGCGGAAACACCCTTGGCAAACGCGTTCTTCGTCCAGCCGGCACAGGCTCACGCAAGGTGACTGTACCGACGGGCTGACGTTGCTGTAGAGCGGCTTGGGGGCGCGTGCGGGCTGGCTCACCATCAGATCTCTTCGAAATCCAGCTCGACGCCGGCCTGTTCCTCGGTCGCCCGGGCCAGTACCTCGCCCAGCAATTCCTCGGATTTCTCGCAGCGCCACTTGCCCGACTCTTCGTCGTAATCGAAGTGATAGCCACCGGAGCGCGCGGCCAGCCACAGCTGGCGCAGCGGCTCCTGGCGGCTGATGATCAGCTGGCTGCCGTTGTCGAACTTGATGGTCATCATGCCGGCGGAAATTTCGATGTCGTCGGCGTGGTCTTCGAGCAACTCCTCCAGCGCCTGCTGGGTGGCATCGACCAGGTCGTGGAAACGGGCTTCGGTCAAACTCATTGCAGGAACCTCGGAAAGTGTCTGTTCGCGCTACGGGCGGCAAGATACGAGCAGCCAGCCGTTTATGCAAAGCATAATGCACCCGTCTGGATCGGTGGCACCGCTGGCGGCCCACCTGCATAGCCACCATGCCGGGCGCTGGGTATACTCGGGCGCAATTACTGCTTATACAAAGGATTTCGCCATGAAGCGCCTGATCTCTTCCCTGGCCGCGCTCGTCGCCGTTGCCTGCCTGGTGTCCGCCTGTGGTCAAAAGGGCCCGCTGTACCTGCCCGATGACAGCAAATCTCCCGAGGACCAAGCCAAGTCGTCGCAACCGCACAAGCACTACTAAGGGAACACCATGGACGCTTTTGAACGCCGCGACGGTGAACTGTTTGCCGAAGGCGTAGCCCTGTCGGCCGTGGCCCAGCGCTTCGGCACGCCGACGTACGTCTACTCGCGCGCCCACATCGAGGCGCAGTACAACGCCTACGCCGATGCCCTGCAGGGCACCCCGTCGCTGGTCTGCTTTGCCGTGAAGGCCAACTCCAACCTGGCCGTGCTCAATGTCCTGGCGCGTTTGGGCGCCGGTTTCGACATCGTCTCGGGCGGCGAACTGGAGCGCGTGCTGGCTGCGGGCGGGCGCGCCGAGCGCGTAGTGTTTTCCGGGGTCGGCAAGACCCGCGCCGACATGCGCCGCGCCCTCGAAGTAGGCGTGCACTGCTTCAACGTCGAATCCACCGACGAGCTGGAACGCCTGCAGGAAGTCGCCGCCGAGCTAGGCGTGCGCGCGCCTGTGTCGCTACGGGTCAATCCGGACGTCGACGCGGGCACCCACCCGTACATTTCCACGGGCTTGAAAGAGAACAAGTTCGGCATCGACATCGCTGCAGCCGAAGACGTCTATGTACGTGCCGCGCAGTTGCCCAACCTCGACGTGATCGGCGTGGATTGCCACATCGGCTCGCAACTGACCACGCTGGCACCGTTCCTCGACGCCCTGGATCGCTTGCTCGACCTGGTCGATCGCCTTGGCGACTGCGGCATCTACCTGCGCCACATCGACCTGGGCGGTGGCCTGGGCGTGCGCTACAGCGAAGAGCAGCCGCCCTTGGTTGCCGACTACATCCAGGCCGTGCGCGAGCGCCTGGACGGTCGCGAGCTGACCCTGGTGTTCGAGCCGGGGCGGTTCATCGTGGCCAATGCCGGGGTCTTGCTGACTCAGGTGGAATACCTCAAGCATACCGAGCACAAGGATTTCGCCATCGTCGACGCGGCGATGAACGACCTGATCCGCCCGGCCCTGTACCAGGCATGGATGAATGTCAGCCCGGTCAAGCCGCGGGAAGGTCAGGCACGTGCCTACGACATCGTCGGGCCGATCTGCGAAACCGGTGACTTCCTCGCCAAGGAGCGTGAACTGGTGCTGGCCGAAGGCGACTTGCTGGCCGTGCATTCGGCCGGCGCCTACGGTTTCGTCATGAGCTCGAACTACAACACGCGCGGCCGCTGTGCCGAGGTGCTGGTCGATGGTGACCAGGCATTCGAAGTACGCCGCCGCGAAACCGTGGCCGAGCTTTTCGCCGGCGAAAGCCTGTTGCCGGAGTAATCCCATGCTACTGCGTTTTACCAAGATGCATGGCCTGGGCAACGACTTCATGGTGCTGGACCTGGTCAGCCAACATGCCCATATCCTGCCCAAGCATGCCAAGCAGTGGGGCGATCGCCACACCGGCATCGGCTTCGATCAATTGCTGCTGGTCGAAGCGCCGAACAATCCCGATGTCGACTTCCGCTATCGCATCTTCAATTCCGACGGTTCGGAGGTGGAGCAATGCGGCAACGGCGCGCGCTGCTTCGCCCGCTTCGTGCTGGACAAGCGCCTCACGGCCAAGAAGACCATTCGCGTGGAAACCAAGGGCGGCATCATCACCCTGGACGTCCGCAGCGATGGTCAGATCAGCGTCGACATGGGCCCGCCGCGCCTGGTGCCGGCCGACATCCCGTTCCAGGCCGACTCCCAGGCGCGCAGCTACGAGCTGTCCGTCGATGGCCAGAGCGTCGAGATCGCCGCCCTGTCCATGGGCAACCCCCACGCAGTCCTGCGTGTCGACGACATCAACAATGCGCCGGTGCACGCACTGGGGCCGAAGATCGAACACCATCCGCGCTTTCCGGCACGGGTGAACGTGGGCTTTCTGCACGTAGTCGATCGCACCCGCGCGCAGTTGCGTGTCTGGGAGCGTGGCGCCGGCGAGACCCAGGCCTGTGGCACCGGCGCCTGTGCTGCCGCAGTCGCAGCCATCAGCCAGGGCTGGATGGATTCGCCACTGCTGCTCGACCTGCCGGGCGGCCGCCTGTCCATCGAATGGGCCGGGCCAGGCCATTCGGTGATCATGACCGGCCCTGCGGTTCGGGTCTTCGAAGGACAAGTGCGTTTATGACCGAGTACAGCCAATGACCGACCAGCCTCAAGTACCCGCGCCTGCGGAGGTCCTGGAGGCTTCGGCCGTGGCCGACTTTCTTGCCGCCAACCCGGCGTTCTTCGAGCAGCATGAGGAATTGCTGACTCAGCTGCGCCTGCCCCACCAGCGCGGCGACACGGTGTCGCTGGTGGAACGGCAGATGACGCTGCTGCGTGACCGCAACGGCGAGATGCGCCAGCGCCTCTCGCACCTGATGGAGGTCGCGCGCGACAACGATCGCCTGTTCGAGAAGACTCGCCGCCTGATTCTGGCCATGCTCGATGCCGCGTCCCTGGACGAGCTGGTGATCAGCGTCGAAGACAGCCTGCGCGAAGACTTCCAGGTGCCCTTCGTCAGCCTGATCCTGTTCAACGACATTCCCGCCCCGGTAGGCCGCAGCGTGACCAGTGGTGAAGCGCAGCAGGCCATCGGTGGGCTGTTGTCGGAGGGCAAGTCGCTCAGTGGTGCCTTGCGCGAACACGAACTGGCGTTCCTGTTCGGCAGCGACCAGGCCCCGCAGGTCGGCTCGACCGCGCTGGTGCCATTGCTGCATCAAGGCCTGCACGGCGTACTGGCCATCGGCAGCCGCGACCCTGCGCACTACAAGAGTTCGGTGGGCACGCTGTTCCTCAGCCATATCGGCGAAGTGCTCAGCCGGGTATTGCCACGCTACACCGGCGCGCTGCGCTCGGTACGTTGAGGTGCGCGAACAACTGGATGCCTACTGCACGCACCTGCGCAGTGAGCGCCAGGTGTCGGTGCATACCCTGGATGCCTACCGGCGCGACCTGACCAAGGTCGTCGAATTCTGCGAGAAGGAAGGCCTGGCGACCTGGCAGGCACTGGACATCCAGCTGCTGCGGCGTCTGATCGCTCGCCAGCATCAGCAAGGGCAGTCGTCGCGCAGTCTGGCGCGCCTGCTTTCGGCCGTGCGTGGCCTGTATCGCTACCTCAATCGCGAAGGCCTCTGCAGCCACGACCCGGCCAATGGCCTGGCGCCGCCCAAGGGCGAGCGTCGCCTGCCCAAGACGCTGGACACCGATCGCGCCCTGCAGCTGCTCGAAGGTGCGGTGGAAGACGACTTCCTGGCCCATCGCGATCAGGCCATTCTCGAGCTGTTCTATTCTTCGGGTCTGCGCTTGTCGGAGCTGACCAGCCTCGACCTCGGGCAGCTCGACCTCGCCGACGGCCTGGTGCAGGTGCATGGCAAGGGCAGCAAGACCCGTGTACTGCCCGTGGGTCGCAAGGCGCGCGCGGCGCTGGAGCAGTGGCTGGCGCTGCGCTCGATGAGCGACCCCATCGACGATGCCGTGTTCGTCAGCCAGCAGGGGCGCCGGCTCGGGCCGCGTGCCATCCAGGTACGGGTCAAGGCCGCCGGCGAGCGTGAGCTGGGGCAGAACCTGCATCCGCACATGCTGCGTCATTCGTTTGCCAGCCACCTGCTCGAGTCGTCCCACGACCTGCGCGCCGTGCAGGAGATGCTTGGCCACGCCGACATCGCTACCACGCAGATCTATACCCACCTGGACTTCCAGCACCTGGCCAGTGTCTACGACAGTGCCCACCCACGGGCAAAACGCAAAGGCGGCGACTCATGAGCATCAAGCTGATCACTTTCGACCTCGACGACACCCTGTGGGATACCGCCCCGGTCATCGTCAGCGCCGAAGCCATCCTGCGCGACTGGCTGGCCGACCAGGCGCCGGCACTGGGCCCAGTGCCGGTCGAGTACCTGTTCCAGATCCGCCAGCGCCTGGTCGACGCCGACCCTTCGCTCAAGCACCGCATCAGCGCGCTGCGCCGTCGTGTGCTGCGGCACGCCATGCAAGACGCTGGCTATGCCGAGGATGAAGCGGCCTCGCTGGCCGACAAGGCCTTCGAGGTATTCCTGCACGCTCGGCATCAGGTGGACATCTTTCCCGAGGCCCAGCCAGCCCTGGAGATCCTTTGCCAGCGTTATACCCTGGGCGTGGTTACCAACGGCAACGCCGATGTGCGTCGACTGGGCATCGCTGATTTCTTCACCTTTGCGCTGTGTGCCGAAGACCTGGGCGTGGGCAAGCCGGATTCGCGGCCCTTTCTGGAAGCCATGCGCCTGGGCGATGCGGGCGCCCACGAATCGGTGCACATTGGCGATCACCCCAGCGATGACATCGCCGGCGCGCAGAAGGCGGGCATGAAGGCCATCTGGTACAACCCGCAAGGCAAGCCATGGGCCGCCGAAGGCAAACCCGACGCCGAGATCGCCAGCCTGGCACAGTTGCCTGCACTGCTGCTGCAACTGGGCTAGCTGTGGGAGCGGGCGAGCGGCGAGTTCTCTGCCCGCGAAGAGGCCGTCAGTGTCTACCCCGCACCCACAAAAAAGCCCGCAGCGACCGCGGGCTTTTTCTATGTTGCTTCGAGCGACGAGCCTTCAGATAGGGCGGCTGCCGTACTTGTTGTCGGGCTTCTTGGGTGGATCGGCCACCACGTTGGGCTCGACTTCCTGCACCTTGCCGCCGCGCGACAGGAACTCTTCCATCGCCCGAGCCAGCGCATCGCGCTCTTTGTTCTTGACTTCGATACTCGGCAGTTCATCCACCGACACCGCCGCCTTGGCCTTGCCCTTGGCAGCGGGTACGGGTGTGTCGCCACCGTCGTCCTCCGCAACGTCTTCGGCAGCCGCCTCGAGGGTTTCTTCGGCCTCGTCTTCTTCGCCTACTTCGAGGTCGTCGTTTTCCAGATCATCGTCGCTCATGTTCTACCTCATGACTTGCGAAAGCAGATTATTTATAGCCCAGCTTTACCTTATGTCGACGGTTGCCGGAAAAAATTCACATCCACTGGTAACCAGCGGTCAAGCGTCCTCACCATACAGCGTGGCAAGGACCCGACGCGCGCCGCCATGATCGCGATGCTCGCCCAAATAAATACCTTGCCAGGTACCTGTCGCCAGCCTTCCCGAGGTCACCGGAACGGTCACCTGGCAGCCCAGCAAGCTGGCCTTGAAGTGCGCTGGCAGGTCGTCGGGCCCTTCGTCGTTGTGTTCGAAACCGTCTGCACCCTGTGGCACGAGGCGGTTGAAGAAACGCTCGAAGTCCCGGCGAACGGCCGGATCGGCGTTTTCGTTGACGGTCAACGACGCCGAAGTGTGTTGCAGCCACAAATGCAGCAGGCCCACGCGGCATTCGCGCAGGCGCGGCAGTTGTGCGAGCAACTCGTCAGTCACCAGGTGAAACCCGCGAGGCCTGGCTCGCAAGGTGATGAGGGTTTGCTGCCACATACCGTTCTCGTCCGTTCGGGGCGCATTCTAGCGCGCTCTGGGAAAAAGCAAAGAGCCTGTTCGCGACTGTTTTGCACTGAGCCGCCGCGCGCGATCGCTACGGCAGCCGACAGCCCCGGCGGCAAACCCGCCGGACCTGAAGCAGATGACAAATCGCAGGCAAAAAAATGCCCGGCAAGCCGGGCATTTTTTTCCGAACGGTTACAAGTTGTAGCCGCGCTCGTTGTGCTGCGCGAGGTCAAGGCCCACGGCCTCTTCTTCTTCGTTGACTCGCAGACCCATCACCGCATCCAGCACCTTGAGGATGACGTAGGTCACGATACCGGTGTAGACCACGGTGAAACCGACGCCCTTGAGCTGGATCCAGACCTGCGCGCCGATGTCTTCGACGGTGCCGAAACCACCCAGCGCGGGCGCTGCGAACACGCCGGTCAGAATCGCGCCGACGATGCCGCCGATGCCGTGTACGCCAAAGGCGTCCAGTGAGTCGTCGTAGCCCATCTTGCGCTTGAGCGTAGTAGCGCAGAGGAAGCAGATGACACCGGCCACCAGGCCGATTGCCAGTGCACCCATCGGACCGACAGTACCGGCCGCCGGGGTGATGGCCACCAGGCCAGCAACCACGCCCGAAGCGATGCCCAGTGCGCTTGGCTTACCGTGGGTCAGCCACTCGGCGAACATCCAGCCCAGCGCCGCAGCGGCGGTGGCGATCTGGGTGACCAGCATTGCCATACCGGCAGTGCCGTTCGCCGCTGCAGCCGAACCGGCGTTGAAGCCGAACCAGCCGATCCACAGCATGGCCGCGCCGATCAGGGTGTAGCCCAGGTTGTGCGGCGCCATCGGGGTGGTCGGGTAGCCCTTGCGCTTGCCCAGCACGATGCACGCAACCAGACCGGCAACACCGGCGTTGATATGCACCACGGTGCCGCCCGCGAAGTCCAGCACGCCCCAGTCCCACATCAGGCCGCCGTTGCCGGACCAGACCATGTGCGCGATGGGTGCATAGACCAGGGTGAACCAGATGGCCATGAAGATCAGCATCGCGGAGAACTTCATGCGCTCGGCGAAGGCGCCGACGATCAGCGCCGGGGTGATGATGGCGAAAGTCATCTGGAAGGTGATGAACACTGCCTCAGGGAACAGTGCCGCCGGGCCGGTGACGCTGCTCGGCGTCACGCCACTGAGGAAAGCCTTGGACAGCCCGCCGACGAACGAATTGAAGTTGACGACGCCCTGCTCCATGCCAGTGGTGTCGAAAGCCAGGCTATAGCCGTAGACCATCCACAGGATGCTGATCAGGCCAGTAATGGCGAAACACTGCATCATCACCGAGAGCACGTTCTTGGAGCGCACCATGCCGCCGTAGAACAACGCCAGGCCAGGAATGGTCATGAACAGCACGAGGGCGGTCGCGGTCAGCATCCAGGCGGTATCGCCGGAGTTGAGAACGGGGGCTGCCGCCTCGTCCGCCAGGGCAAGGCCTGGCATTGCGAGGGACAACAGGGCTCCTAGCCCTGCGAATTGACGCAGAGTCATATTGTTTACTCCTGGGGCGTTGGGTTGTGTCGGCTTTTTTTTAGATTGCGTCGGTATCGGTTTCGCCGGTACGAATGCGAATCGCCTGTTCCAGATTGACCACGAAAATCTTGCCGTCGCCGATCTTGCCGGTGTTGGCGGCCTTGGTGATGGCTTCGATGACGCGATCCAGATCCTTGTCATCGATGGCGACGTCGATCTTGACCTTGGGCAGGAAGTCGACCACGTACTCCGCGCCGCGATACAGCTCGGTATGGCCTTTCTGCCGACCGAAACCCTTGACTTCGGTAACGGTGATGCCTTGCACGCCGATTTCCGACAACGACTCGCGCACGTCGTCCAGCTTGAATGGCTTGATGATGGCAGTGACTAGCTTCATGAAACTCTCTCCCGAATTGGTGGACTTGCCCCAGGAAAACAAACCCGGATCAAGTCTAAGCGCAGTGCCTGGCTTTGTAACGCGTCGTCGACCCCGCAGCCCGGACCGACAACCGATAAACAACTGCTGACGAAACACTTCCCTTGAAGCTGCGCACCGTTCTCGTCACGACGAGTCCATCAGTGCCTGGGTCTCTTGGCTCTAAGCAGAAAGCTTGCCATGTCGTGCAAACCGCGAGATTTGGCCACCCTGCGCGGCTTTTGTGCAGCGGTTTGAGCAGGCAGCGCGGGCAAGCGCACAACAAGGGTGCAGCGCTGGGCACACCTGTGCGCGAAAACCGTGCGCCGCGGCTCGGCTTTTCAGCGCATGGCTGCGTGATACACTGCGCATCACTTTGTCTCAGGAAATTTCCCATGCTCCCGCCCAAAGCGTTCCTCGACACCCTGAGCGACCACGCCTCGCGCTTGTTCAGCGGTGACACCGCACAGCCGCGCGCGGAGCTCGAAGGTCAGTTCAAGGCATTGCTGCAGTCCGGCTTCAGCAAGCTCGACCTGGTCAGCCGCGAGGAATTCGACAGCCAGATGGTCGTGCTGGCGCGTACCCGCGCGCGCTTGGAGAGCCTGGAAGCCAAAGTCGCCGAGATGGAAGCCAAGGCAGCACCCAAGGCCGAGTAATATCTGAGACGCAGCTCGGTTGCCGATCGGCTGCACCGCTTTGTGCCACGCTCGGCATTGCCATTGAACAGCAGGGACGTGCTTCGATGAACCGCAACGAGCTGCGCAAGGCTGATATCAACCTGATGGTGGTGTTCGAAGCCCTCATGCTCGAGCGCAACGTCACCCGCGTCGCGGAAAAGCTGTTCCTCGGCCAGCCCACGGTCAGTTCAGCGCTGAACCGACTGCGCGCCCTGTTCAACGACCCGCTGTTCATCCGCATCGGCCATCGCATGGAACCCACCGCGCGCGCCGAGGAAATCATCCGGCACCTGTCCCCGGCGCTGGACGCGATGTCGATGGCGCTGAGCCTGACCCATGATTTCGACCCGGCCGTAAGCACCATGACCTTCCGCATCGGCCTGTCCGACGACGTCGAGTTCGGCCTGCTGCCGCAAGTGCTGCGCGCACTGCGTACCGAGGCGCCGAAAGTGGTGATCGTGGTGCAGCACGTGGATTACTGGCGTATTCCCGACCTGCTCGCCTCCGGCGACATCACCGTGGGCATCAGCCAGACCCGCGGCCTGCCGGCCAATGCCAAGCGCAAACTACTACGCCGCATGCGCCCGCGCGTGCTGCGCGCCGACAAGTCGGCTACCCCACTGACCCTGGACGAATACTGCGCCCGCCCCCACGTACTGGTGTCGCCGACTGCGCACACCAGCGGCATTGCGGACGAGTGGCTGCAGGAAATTGGCCGCACCCGCCAAGTGGTGCTGTCGGTGCCCCAATTCAGCTCGCTGCCCGCCCTGCTCGCCGGCACCGACATGCTCGCCGGCCTGCCCGACTACGCCGCGACCGCGATGGCCGCTCACGGCAACCTGTTCGACGAACCGCTGCCGTTCGATGCGCCGACGCTGGATTTGTCGATGGTGTGGTTGAGCATCACCGATACGGATCCGGCGGAGCGGTGGTTGCGGTCGCGGTTGGAGGCGTTCATGGGGGATCGGGGTGGGGTAACGGACTTTTCTGCTGCTCGAGGTGTTTGAAGTAGCTACGTACTATTTCACTGAAATGTTGCAGTACGTTTGAGTTGGCGTCGCTGCGGCAAGCGAGCGACAAGCCCACTCGGCCAAGCCGTGGAAATCCATCATCCGGGCCTAGCGCGCGATAGTCACCCGTCATCGAGCTGGGGAGAACAGCCGATACATAGCGACCAGAACCGATTGCGGCTAAAATGCCAGCATACGTTGTGCTCTGTAGGCCGACGCTATATGCCTTACGCACCCGATCCAGCGCACTCAGCGCCACAGCACGGTCGCCGCATCCGGAAGTGAACAATGCCAAGGGTAGCGGCTCAATAGACGCAACGTTACTCGCTGTTGAGCATACCCAAGCGAGTGTTTCGGTATAAACAAGTTCGGCGTTTATATGATGAGGACAGGCCTGGGTCAAGACGAGATCAAGCTGTCCAAGCTCGTAAAGCTTCCATATGTCAACGCCGTATCCTGTAACAACCTCAAAATTCACCTCTGATGTATCTGTTGCAAGAAATGCGCGCAACAACTCAGATAGATAACTTGATGCATAGACGTCTGAGGTGCCGATACGAATCACCCGAACGGAGCGCTGGCCTGTAAGCTCTGACACTGCCCGATCGTTGACCTCAAGCAGGCGTAGAGCATAGGACAACAACCGCTCCCCGCTAGCCGTCAGTTCAAGGCCATGCGTATCTCTTTTGAATAACCGTACTTGTAGTTGAGCCTCCAGCTTTTGTATCTGTTGACTGACCGCTGACTGCACCCTGTGCAATCGCAAAGCGGCCCTGGAAAAACTCTTGGTGTCCACGACCGTCACGAACGCTCGGAGCTGGTTGTGATCTAAATTCACAATTTTATCGGTTATCACGTTTCAAGATACCTCTCATCATCATTTCTCGTACACAGCCGATCAATCAAGCCGCTAATATTGGCGCATCAAAAGCACAAGGAGTGCAATATGACATCCATCATCATCGGAAAAATAGACATAGCTTCTTACAATATTGAAAGTGAAATAAAGCATCTGAATGGTATCGAAAAAATCCCTGAAGCCTACGACGAGTTTGGTCAAGGGCATTGGAAGAACATATCGCTTTACAATGCTTCCGGAGACTGTGGTGATAGCACCTACCGGAACACTAGCGAATGTCGACCAACCTCACACTTGACAACGTGCGTTGAAATCAATCGCTTGATAGTTGAAAACTTTAAATTTGACGATTTGAAGATGGTCCGCGCACGCAGCCTTGTCGATGGCATGGTTATTCCGCATCGGGACTTCGTCGAGTTTGATGGACAACACCAATATTTGCGCTTATTTGTACCGCTTGAAGATAACTCTGAAGCTTTTCATTCCGATGAAACAGGTGTATTTCAAATGAAATCGGGCGAAGTCTGGTTTCTTGACGCAGCGGTGAATCACGCCGCTATCAATGTTGGCCTGAAGAGCCGGATGTTTCTGTGCTTGGACTTTCTGCTTGGGCCGGAAGACGAACAGCGATCTGTGCTCTTGCAATCTTCAAAATTATTACCTCTAGAGCAGAGAATTGATATCACGCGAGCGGCGATAGCGGAAAGCCGCATTGAAGGAATCATAGACGCAGTGGCCGTGATCATCAGCCGCCATACAATGAAAGATATTATCTTTGCCCTGTCAAAGTACCACTTCAAGTATGACATTCCTGTTCTGGCGTGTTACGACTGGATAAGGGATGCGGCATTACGTGCCGGCGATCAAGAAGTAGCGGCCAGGATGCAGGCCCTCAAACATTATCTGGTCGAACATAGGTCGATCAACGAACGCTTCAGGATCAACGACTGGCGTAACTAAGGGCGCGGTATGATGATCGCCTTACAGAGTTGCTTGCCTCTTTTATTCCTGCTGGCGTGGAGCAGTGGAGCCGTGTTTGCCAAGCTAGGGTTGGAAGACGCTTCGGTTTCAGTTTTCCTGGCTATCCGCGCATCAGGTGCTCTGCTGGCGGTGTTGGTTTTGTGCACACTGTATAGCGGAGGAGCAGGCATAAGGTCCAAGCTATCATTACCTGTCAACCTCTTGCTAAAAACGCTCGTCACAGGACTTCTACTGCAAGTTTTTTATCAATCAGCCTACTTCCTTGCCTTGGACCACGGCCTGACTCCAGGGCTGCTGGCGCTGGTATTGGGATTACAGCCATTGCTTACTCCGTTGATAGCGGGCGAGCCCATTGCCCGCCATCGGTTTCTCTTCCTAGCGCTAGGGTTAGGTGGCCTAGTGCTCGCGGTGATAGGCGCCAAAAATGTCAGCGGTTTCACATTAGCGGGATTGGCATTCGCATGGGTTTCTGTCATAGCGATCACTCTCGGCTCGGTCATGCAAAAAAAATTGAGCATTGACCCTATGGTATCTGCTTTTTATCAAAACCTGATCGCCGCAAGTGTCTTTATAACAGCACTACCATTAACGACTGTCCGGCTCGACATTACACCTACCTTCATGATGTCGGCAGCGTGGATGATCCTTGTTGTCTCAACGCTCGCCGTACTCCTGTTGTTTTATATGCTGTCATCTAGGTCGGCCAGCCAAGTTAGCTTTTTATTCTATTTGGTACCGCTATTTACGATAGCACTGGACTACCTGGTCTTTGGACACTCTATAAGCATCGTTACGTGTATCGGTGCGTTCTTCATCATCATGGCCATGAGAGGTTTCAACCAGACGTAGGAGCGTATGCCACCTCCTGCGAGGTGAACTGACAGCAACTTCCAATCAGTAGCACCGTGAATCACTTCCCCACTGGCATACCCGCCCTCATCCACTACCCTCGCACCACCACCGCAGGAAGCGGTTCATCTTTCAACGCATGGAGCATGCATGTCTCTCGCTATCGTTCACAGCCGGGCTCAGGTGGGTGTGGGTGCGCCTGCGGTCACGGTCGAGGCGCATCTGGCCAATGGGCTGCCGGCGCTGACGCTGGTGGGGCTGCCGGAGGCCTCGGTCAAGGAGAGCAAGGATCGGGTGCGCAGCGCGATTCTCAATTCGGGGCTGGAGTTTCCGGCGCGGCGGATCACCCTGAACCTGGCGCCGGCGGATCTGCCGAAGGACGGCGGGCGGTTCGACCTGGCCATTGCGCTGGGTATCCTGGCGGGCAGCGGGCAGATTCCGGCCATTACCCTGGATAACGTGGAATGCCTGGGCGAGCTGGCGCTGTCGGGCGCCGTGCGGCCGGTGCAGGGTGTCTTGCCCGCTGCCCTCGCCGCTCGCGATGCGGGGCGAACGCTGATCGTGCCCAGGGATAACGCCGAAGAGGCAGCGCTGGCCTCGAACCTGACGGTGATTGCCGCGGATGATCTGATGCAGCTGGTCAGTCACTTCAATGGGCGCAACCCGATCAGTCCTTTCAATGCCAATGGCCTGCTGCTGTTGAGCAAGCCTTATCCGGACCTGAGCGAAGTGCAGGGCCAGGTTGCGGCCAAGCGTGCGCTGCTGGTGGCCGCTGCTGGCGCGCACAACCTGTTGTTCAGCGGCCCACCGGGAACGGGCAAGACCTTGCTCGCCAGTCGATTGCCCGGATTGCTGCCGCCGCTGGACGAGCGCGAAGCGCTGGAGGTGGCGGCCATTCAGTCGGTGGCCAGCCATGTGCCGCTGAAGAACTGGCCGCAGCGGCCCTTTCGGCATCCTCATCATTCGGCCTCGGGCGCTGCCTTGGTAGGCGGTGGCAGTCGGCCGCAGCCAGGAGAAATCACCCTGGCGCATCATGGCGTGCTGTTTCTCGATGAATTGCCGGAGTTCGACAGGAAGGTACTGGAAGTCTTGCGCGAACCCTTGGAAAGCGGAGAGATCGTGATTGCGCGGGCGCGGGACAAGATCCGTTTTCCGGCGCGGTTCCAGTTGGTGGCGGCGATGAACCCGTGCCCGTGTGGGTATCTGGGTGACCCCAGCGGCAAATGCCAATGCGGCAGCGACCAGATTCAGCGGTACCGCAACAAGCTGTCCGGGCCGTTGCTCGACCGGATCGATCTGCATCTGACGGTGGCGCGCGAGGCGACGGCGCTGAGCCATGTGCCACAGGCGGGTGAGAATACGGCCAGCGCTGCCAGCAAGGTGGCCGAGGCGCGCGAGTTGCAGAGTCGGCGTCAGGGGTGTGCCAATGCCTTTCTCGATCTGCCGGGGTTGCGCGAGCATTGCAGGTTGTCGGCCGAAGATGAGCGCTGGCTGGAAACCGCCTGTGAACGGTTGACGCTGTCGCTGCGGGCGGCGCACCGGTTGTTGAAGGTGGCCCGCACCTTGGCGGATCTGGAGCAGGCGAAAGACATCGAGCGGGCGCATGTGGCGGAGGCGTTGCAGTATCGGCCGTCGGCGCAGTGATCGGTAAGACGCCGGGCGTCATTGCGTTTCAGCAGGCCAATCGGGGATACCGCCGACGCGGCTTGCGCCGCTGCTACAGGGGATTGGGTATTCATACATGACCGCGTCGGCCATGGATGCGGTGGTCGTGCAGCACCACGTCGGTCGTGAATGCGGTGTTCGGGGCTCACCACGCCGGCGGGGGATTGCGATACCTCTGTAGCAGCGGCGCGAGCCGCGTCGGCGGTGGGTGCGGTGTGGCTGTCGGAACGCGATCGGGGCCAAAGCGGCTTGCGCCGCTGCCACAGGGCTTGGAGGCTACAAAACCACGCGCAGGACTTGGCCGGCGTGGTAGAGCGAGAAGCCGGTTTCATAGACGCCGGTGCGCAGGGTCGGTACCGAAACGGGTTTATCCGTGCAGAACGGCAGGGGCAGCCTGTCGGCCTGGCCATGCAGCAGAAACTGCGCCAAGGCCTTGCCCACGACGGTGCCGGTGGTGTTGCCGCGGCCGTTGTAGCCGGTGACCGAAACCAGCCCCGGGGCGGGTTCGAACAGGCGCATGAGGTGGTCGGGGGTGAAGTCGATGCAGCCGGTCCAGTGCATTTCCCATTCGACCGTGCCCAGTTGGGGAAAGTAATGGGTCTGGATGCGGTCGGCCCAGCGGCGGATGAACCAGGCCGGCTTGTTGTCCACGCGGCCCATGCTGCCGAGCAACAAACGGCCATCGTCGTCACGGCGAATGCTGCTCAGTACCAGGCGGGTGTCCCAGGAACCCTGGCCGTGTTTGAGCACAGCGTCTGCCGCGGCCGAGTGCAGAGGTTTGGAAGCCACCTGGTAGTAGTAACCACGGAAGAACTGGCCATGCAGGTTGCACCAGTCGCCTTCGGTGTAGGCGCCGGTGGAGATCAGTACCTTGTCGGCGTTGACTTCGCCTTTGGCAGTCTTGACCAGCCAGCCACCACCCTGCTGTTCCAGGCCCAACACCGGCGAGTGCTGGAACACCTGCCCGCCCAGACGCTCGACGGCCGCGCCGAGGCCACGGGTATAGGCCATGGGGTTGATGGTACCGGCGCGCCGGTCGAGCAAGGCGGCCTCGATCTTTTCAGTGCCGCAGTAGTCGACGCATTGCGCCCCGGTGAGCAGCTCGACGTCGGCGCCGCGCCGTTGCCATTGCTCGCAGCGCGATTTCAGGTCGGCCACGCCATTGGCGTTGTGGGCCATGTGCAGGGTGCCGTCGTTGTGCGCCTGGCAGTCGATGCCATAGCGCTTGATCAGTGCGAACACTTCAGCCGGCGCGCCGCCGAGCACGCTGTTGAGGCGACCGCCCACCGCACTGCCCAGGGTCTGCTCGACTTCGTCGGGCGGAATCCAGGTGCCAGCGTTGACCAGTCCGACGTTGCGGCCCGAGCCGCCGGTGCCGATTTCACTGGCATCGAGCAGCACCACACGCTTGCCCTGCTCCAGCAACTCGATGGCAGCGCACAACCCGGTGATGCCGCCGCCGATCACGCAAACATCCGCCTTTACCGCACTGGCCAGGGCCGCCGTGTGAGGGGGCCTGGCGGTGATGTGTTCCCAAAGACATTGTTGCCGTAGTTCGCTCATGACTCATTCCAAGCCAGGGAAATCGGGTTCGGACCGCGCCGTCGTCATCGCGGGCAGAGCCCGCTCCCACATCAATCAACCATCAATCAAACACGATGCCTTGGGCCAGCGGCAGTTCGCGCGAGTAGTTGACGGTGTTGGTCTGGCGGCGCATGTAGGCTTTCCAGGCATCGGAGCCGGATTCGCGTCCGCCACCGGTTTCCTTTTCGCCGCCGAAGGCACCGCCGATTTCCGCGCCGCTGGTGCCGATGTTGACGTTGGCGATGCCGCAGTCGCTGCCCGCTGCGCTCTGGAATCGCTCGGCTTCACGCAGGTCGGTGGTGAAGATGCACGAGGACAGGCCCTGTGGCACTTCGTTGTTCAGGCGCAGGGCCTCGTCGAAGTCTTCGTAGCTCAATACATACAGGATCGGCGCGAAGGTTTCGTGGCGCACGACATCCGACTGACCAGGCATTTCGACGATGGCGGGTGCGACGTAATAGGCGTTCGGGTATTGATCGGCCAACTGACGCTCACCGCCGAACACTTCGCCCCCCTCGTCACGCGCCTTGGCCAGGGCACCCTGCATGGCATCGAAGGATTGCTTGTCGATCAGCGGGCCGACCAGGTTGTCCTTGCGCGGATCGCCGATGCGTACTTTGGCGTAGGCGGCTTTGACCCGAGCAACCACTTCGTCCTTGATCGAGCTGTGCACGATCACCCGGCGCAAGGTGGTGCAGCGCTGGCCAGCGGTGCCCACGGCACTGAAGAGAATGCCGCGCACGGCCAGGTCGAGGTCGGCGCTGGGGGCCAGGATCATGGCGTTGTTGCCGCCCAGTTCGAGGATTGTGCGGCCGAACCGCGCAGCGACCCGCGGACCGACTTCGCGCCCCATGCGAGTGCTGCCGGTAGCGCTGACCAGGGCGACGCGCGGGTCATCGACCAACGCCTCGCCCGCTTCGCGGTCACCGATGATCAATTGCGCCAGGCCTTCTGGCGCATCGCCGAACTGCTGCAGGGCCTTGTCGAACAGTGCCTGGCAGGCCAGCGCGGTCAACGGGGTCTTTTCCGATGGTTTCCAGATCACCGAATCGCCGGCGACCAGGGCCAGGGCGGTGTTCCATGCCCACACTGCCACCGGAAAGTTGAAGGCGCTGATCACACCGACCACGCCCAGCGGCTGCCAGGTTTCACGCATATGGTGGCCTGGGCGCTCGGAAGCGATGGTCAGGCCGTACAGCTGGCGAGACAGGCCGACGGCGAAATCGCAGATGTCGATCATTTCCTGCACTTCACCCAGACCTTCCTGGGTGATCTTGCCGGCTTCGACCGAGACCAGCTCACCGAGCTGGGCCTTGTGTGCGCGCAGGACTTCGCCGAACAGGCGCACCAGCTCGCCACGACGGGGGGCCGGCACGGTGCGCCAAGCCAGGAACGCCTCGTGCCCGAGGGCGATCTTGGCCACGACCTGCGCCTTGGATTCCAGGCTCACCGAGGCGATCTGGCTGCCGTCGATTGGGGTGTGAACAGGATGGTTGCCATCCTTGAATGCACTCGCCGCAACACCCAGGCTTTCGAGCAGGCCATCGACCATTGTTTTCTCCTCACAAGGCTTTAACGATAAGAACGGATTGAGATCAGTATTAATCCGCAGGCCAGACCACCACAACGGAGCAATATTCCATATATCATTCCCTCACCTCATGACCTTGCGGCGATGCCTCCATGTCAAAACGCCTTGTTCCTTCGATGACGGCCTTGCAGTGCTTCGAAGCGGCCGCCCGCCACCTGAGCTTCACCCGCGCAGCGGAAGAACTGCACCTGACCCAGAGCGCGGTCAGCAAGCAGGTTGCGCAGCTCGAAGACATGCTGCGTCACCACCTGTTCCTGCGCATCCGCCGACGCCTGCAACTGACACCGGCCGGCTCGCTGTACCTGGCCGAGGTGAACAAGATCCTCACTCAGGTGGACATTTCCAGCCGCTACATCCTGTCCTACGGCGACGAAACCGAAGTGCTCACCGTCGCCACCCAGCCCAGCTTCGGCGTGGGCTGGCTGATCCCCAAGCTCAAGGGTTTCGGCAAGGCGCACCCCAATATCCATCTGGACATCCGCAACGAACTCGAGCCGTTCGCCTTGCTGCAGGCCAAGGCCGACGTGGGGTTTTTCTTCGGCCAGGGCACCTGGCCCGGAGCGACCTGCATCGAGCTGTTCGACGATCAGGTGGTGCCGGTGTGCGCGCCCGACCTGCTCGATCAGCCGCTGACCCACGCCGAACAGTTGGCCGAGCTGGTATTGATGCAATGTACGTCGCGCCCCGAGGCGTGGCACGAGTGGTTTCTGGAGCAGGGCCTGAGCGCCCAGAACAGCTACCACGGCCCGCGCTTCGATACTTTCTACATGTGCCTCAGCGCTGCCCTGTCCGGCTGTGGCGTGGCCCTGGTGCCGCGCTACCTGGCAGAGAACCACCTGGCCAACGGCAACCTGGTCATGCCCTGGCCGCACACCATGAGCAGCCAGGGCGCGCATTTCGTCGCCTTTGCCGAACACGCCGCGGAAGTGCCGAAGGTGCGCGCGCTGGTCGACTGGATTCTGGGGCAGATCGCCCACTAGCGGCGCAGCATGAACGACAGCGAAGCCGACCTGCGGGAATGACCCCCGCACTTTTTTTCGCTTGATCGCACAGGTCATTCCCCGCTTTCATACTCCCAGCCCTTTGCGCCAGGAGTTCGCCATGCCTTTCGTCAGCCCCGACCAGACCCGTACCGCGTTTTCCCGCGCCATGTCCGAGATGTACAAGAACGAAGTGCCGTTGTATGGCGACTTGATGAGCCTGGTCGGCGAAGTCAATCGCCAGGGGCTGGAACAACAGCCGGATTTGGCCGCGTCCCTGGCGCGCACCGGCGAGATCGAGCGTCTGGATGCCGAGCGCCATGGCGCGATTCGGGTCGGCACCGCCGCAGAGCTGGCGACCATCGCTCGGCTGTTCGCGGTGATGGGCATGCAACCGGTGGGCTACTACGATCTCACCTCGGCGGGTGTGCCGGTGCACTCCACGGCATTTCGCGCGGTGCACGAACAGTCTTTGCAGGTAAGCCCGTTTCGCGTGTTCACGTCCCTGCTGCGTCTGGAACTGATCGAGGATGCCGCATTGCGCGAACAGGCCACCCACCTGCTGGCGCAGCGGCAGATATTCACCTCGCCGTGCCTGGCCCTGATCGAGCGATTCGAGCGCGACGGCGGCCTCGACCAAGCCGACGCCGATGCGTTCGTCGAGCAGGCCCTGGAAACCTTCCGCTGGCACCACGATGCCACGGTGACAGCGGACCAGTATCAACGCCTGCACGACGCCCATCGACTGATCGCCGATGTGGTGGCGTTCAAGGGGCCGCACATCAATCACCTGACCCCGCGCACGCTGGACATCGACAAGGTGCAGGCGCTGATGCCCGCGCGCGGGATCACACCCAAGGCCGTCATCGAAGGGCCGCCGCCGCGTCGCCATGCCATCCTGTTGCGGCAGACCAGCTTCAAGGCGCTGCAGGAAAAGGTCGCCTTCACCGATCAGGCCGCTGTCGCCGAAGGCAGCCACACCGCGCGCTTCGGCGAGATCGAGCAACGCGGCGCGGCGCTGACGCCCAAGGGGCGTGCGCTGTACGATCGCTTGCTGAACGCCTCGCGCAGCGCGCTTGCCGGGTTCCCCAGCGAGACCAATGCCGACGAGTACATGCGTCTGCTGGGCGAGCAGTTCAGTGAGTTTCCGGATGATCTGGGCCAGATGCGCGAGCAGGACCTGGCGTTCTTTCGCTATTTCGCCAGCGGCCAGCCCAGCGCGGGCCAGACGACGCTGAAAGGTCTGCTGGACAATGGCGCGATTCGCTGCGAGCCCTTGGTCTACGAAGATTTCCTGCCGGTCAGCGCCGCAGGCATCTTCCAGTCCAACCTGGGCGACGATGCCCAGGCCGACTATGGTTTGGGGTCGAGCCAGGAGGCGTTCCATCAGGCCCTGGGCCGAACGGTGCTCGACGAGCTGGCGCTGTACGCCCAGACCCAGCAGCGCTCGCTGGACGACTGCGCCCGCGCACTGGGCCTTGCCGCGCTGAACTGAGGCCGGTCGCGCCGAAGCCTGCCGCTAGCGGGCACCGCCTACACGGAAACGGTTCACTTCCTGGCGCAGCTCTGCGGCCAGGCCTTCCAGCTCGCGGGCGGTCTGGGCCAGGTTGGACACCACCTCGCGCTGCTCGCCGTTGGTCATGGCAATGCTCTGCAGGTTGCTGCTGAGCATGGTGGCCGTGCTGCTCTGCTCCTGGGTGGCGGTGCTGATGGCATCGAACTGATGCCCGGCCGAACGGCTCTGCTCGTCGATCTGCGCCAACGCCTGGGCGACCTTGGCGTTGCGCGTCAGGCCTTCGCGCATCAACACGTTGCCCTGGTCCATGGTGCTGATGGCGTTGGCGGTTTCCTTCTGGATGCTGCTGATCATGCCGGAGATTTCATCGGTGGCCTGACGGGTGCGCGAGGCCAGGCTGCGCACTTCGTCGGCGACCACGGCAAAGCCCCGGCCCTGCTCGCCGGCACGGGCCGCTTCGATGGCGGCGTTGAGGGCCAGCAGGTTGGTCTGCTCGGCAATCGAGGTGATCACGCCGACGATGCCGCCGATTTCCTGCGAGCGCTGGCCCAACGTGTTGATCACCCCAGCGGTGCTGTTCAGCGCGCCGGCGATCTGCTCGAGAGAATTGGACGCCTCGTCCATGGAGGTTCGACCGATGCGGGTCTGCTGGGCGTTGTCCTGGGCCATCCGCTGGGTGTGGCCCATGTTGTCGGCGATATCCAGGGACGTCGCACTGAATTCCTCGACCGCGCCGGCCATGCTGGAAATCTCGCCGGACTGGTGTTCCATGCCCTCGTAGGCGCCCGCCGACAGGCTCGACAACGTTTGCGCGCGGCCACTGACTTCATGGGCGGCATTGCGGATGTGCACGACCATGTTCGACAAGGCTTCGCCCATGTGGTTGAAACTGCTGGCCAGCTGGCCTATTTCGTCATGGCTGGACACCTTCAGGCGTGCATCGAGGTCACCCGCGCCCAGGGCTTCGGCCTGGCGCACCAGTTCGCCCAGAGGCCGCAGCTTGCTGCGCAGCAGCCAGATGGCTGCGCCCACGGCGATCAGCATGGCCAGCAGGCTGCCGATCGCCAGTTGCGTCCCCACGCTCCAGGTCACGGCATTGATTTCTGCCTTGGGCATGCTCGCCACGACGCTCCAGGGCCCGCCGGGGAATGTCACCGCTTCGGAAAAGATGTCCTGCTTGCCGTCGTTCCACAACCGGCCCTTGCCATCCAGCAGTGCCAGGTCGGCCAATGCCTTGGCGGCGGCGTCCGGGTCGTTGACGTTGGCTGGCGCTACCAGCCAGCGATTCTGCTCGTCGAGCAAGGCCAGCGAGCCGGTCTGGCCGATGCGGAAGCGCTGCAGGTTGGCGAACTGGGTGTTCTGCGCGTCGGTGTAGTCGAAGCCGACGAACAATACCGCAATCACTTGGCCCGAGCCGTCGCGCACCGGTGTGTACTGGGTCATGTAGGAACGTTCGAACAACACCGCACGGCCGATGTAATTCTGGCCGTCGAGCAAACGCTGGTAGGCGGGATGGGCATGGTCGAGCGCGGTACCGATCGCGCGGCTGCCATCCTGCTTGGTCAGGGAAGTACTGATACGCACGAACTCGGCGCCGCTGCGCACGAACACCGTAGCGACACCCGCTGTCAGCTGCTTGAAATCGTCGACTTCCTTGAAGTCGTTGTTCAAGGTCTGGCTGCCCAGGCGCAGGCTCGGTGTCTGCTGGTTGGCCACGGTGACCGGGCTGTTGGCGTCCACGCTGAGGCCGCCGGCGAAGCGCTTCTCGAACAGCCCGCTCAAACGCTGGGTGCTGTCGCGCAGGGTGCTGTGGAAGGTGCTGAGCTGGTCGGCCAGCAGCCGCGCCTCGCTGGCCATGTGCTGTTCGCGGATGGCCAGGTTGGCGATGTCCAGCGAACGCAGGGCGAAGGCGGTGCTGCCGGTGATGACGATCGCGAGGATCACGGCCAGGGCAATGCCCAGTTGCGTGGCGATACGAGCGCGAGGTTGAGACATGTGAAGCTCCTGGGAAACGTGTACGTGGCAGGCAGTGCCAGGGATGGTCCAGACCTTTCTTGCACCTGCCATCCTTGATTTTATTGGTACTGCTACATCGGCGATCCAAACGAATACTTGAGCGCCGCACTGCGACATGAACGTTACACATCACATTTGCGTTGCGCTGCCACAAGGCTGAGAATCCTGCGTCCCACCCCTGAGCCGACCGAGCCGGATTCATCATGCAGCCCACCGTACGTATCGAACTTCAGGCCCTGCTTCGGCTGGCGGGGCCGCTGATCGCCTCGCAGCTGGCACACATGCTGATGGTCCTGACCGACACCCTGATGATGGCCCGCCTGAGCCCCGAGGCGCTGGCTGGCGGCGGCCTGGGGGCGGCCAGCTATTCCTTCGTCTCGATTTTCTGCATCGGCGTGATCGCTGCAGTCGGCACCCTGGTGTCGATCCGCAAGGGTGCCAACGACCAGCAAGGCGTGGCGCGCCTGACCCAGGCCGGGTTGTGGCTGGCTTGGGGCATGGCGGCGGTGGCGGCGGTTCTGCTGTGGAACCTGGGGCCGGTCCTGGCCATGCTCGGGCAGACTCCGGCCAACGTCGCTTTCGCCACCCAGTTCCTCTTGCTGCTGCCCTTCGCGCTGCCAGGCTTCCTGAGCTTCATGGCGCTGCGCGGCTTCACCGCCGCGCTGGGTCGGGCGACGCCGGTGATGGTCATCAGCATCATTGCCACAGTAGCCAACTACCTGCTCAACCATGCGTTCATCGAGGGCCTGTTCGGCTTGCCCAAACTGGGCCTGGTGGGCATCGGCATGGTCACCGCGATCGTCAGCAACCTGATGGCCATCGCGCTGGCGCTGTACATCCGCTATCACCGTGCCTACACGCCCTACCCGCTGCTCAAGGGTCTGGCCCGGCCGAACCTGCCGGCCTTGCGCGAGTTGTGGCGATTGGGGCTGCCGATCGGTGGCACCTACGCCGTGGAAGTCGGCCTGTTCGCCTTCGCCGCGCTGTGCATCGGCACCATGGGCAGCACGCCCCTGGCGGCGCACCAGATTGCCCTGCAGATCATCTCGGTGGCTTTCATGGTGCCTGCCGGCATGTCCTACGCGGTGACCATGCGCATCGGCCAGCACTACGGCGCCGGGCACTTGCTGGCTGCGCGCCTGGCCGGGCGGGTCGGCATCGGCTTCGGTGCGGTGGTGATGCTCGGCTTCGCCCTGCTGTTCTGGCTCGCACCGGGCCCTTTGGTGGGCGTCTTTCTGGACCGCGCCGATCCGGCCTTCCACGGTGTCATCGAACTGGCCATCAGCCTGTTGGCGGTGGCGGCCTGGTTCGAGATGTTCGACGGCATCCAGACCATTGCCATGGGCGCCATTCGCGGCCTCAAGGACGCCAAGACCACGTTTCTGGTGGGGCTTTTCTGCTATTGGGCAATCGGTGCGCCAGCGGCCTGGAGCCTGGCGTTCCACTTCCAGCTGGGTGCGGTGGGCGTGTGGTGGGGGTTGGCGCTGGGCCTGCTGTGCTCGGCCTGTACCTTGACCTGGGCGTTCGAGTGGCGCATGCGCCGACTGCGCCGTCTGGCCGGGCCTACGGCGCTGGCGACCTGATGGCCTGGGCCTGGCCGAAACGCAGGAATGCCTGCAGCTGCTCCAATGGCAGGGGCCGGCTGATCAGGTAACCCTGCACCTGATCGCAGCCGAAATCACGCAGCAACGCCAGCTGCTCGGGGGTTTCGACGCCCTCGGCAACGACCTTCAGGTCAAGGTTGTGCGCCAGGTTGATCATGGCGTGAACCAACTTGCTGTTTTCCGGACGCTGCTCCATGCCACTGACGAAGCTCTTGTCGATCTTGAGCAAGGCGATCGGCAGGCTGCTCAGGTGGACGAACGAGGAGAAGCCGGTGCCGAAATCGTCGAGGGAGAAACGCACGCCCAGGCAGCCCAAGGCGTCCATGGTCCGCTTCACCAGGTCGTTGCGGCGCATCACGGCGGTTTCGGTGAGTTCGAATTCCAGCCAGCCGGCGTCGATGCCGCGCTCGGCGATCAAGCGCCCCAGAGTGCTGAGCAGCTGGCTATCCTGGAACTGCCGGAACGACAGGTTGATTGCCATGTGCAATGGTTCGAAGCCACCATCGCGCAAGGTCTGCATGTCGCGCAGGGCGCGGGCGATCACCCAGTAACCCATCGGTACGATCAGCCCACTCTGCTCGGCCAGGGGCACGAATTCGCCGGGGGCAAGCACGCCACGCTCGCGGTGGCGCCAGCGCACCAGGGCCTCGAGACCGACGATGGTATTGCCGCTCAGGTCCAGCCGCGGCTGGTAGTGCAGCTCCAGCTCGTCACGCCGCAGGGCGCGGCGCAGCTCGCTTTCCAGGTCCGCCAGGCTGCGCGCGTGACGGTTGATGCGTTCGTTGAACAGATGATAGCTGCAGCCCTGGGTGCTCTTGGCCTGCTGCATGGCGATGTGCGCATGCCACATCAGCGGATCGGCGCCAGCACCGGCACGGGCATGGGCGATGCCCAGGCTGCAGCCGATCAGCAGGCTCTCGCCGTCCACGTAATACGGCTCGGCCATGGCCTCGATGATGTTGGCGGCCAGGCGTTCGGCGCGCGATGGATCGCGCCGGGTGTCGAGCAACAAGGCGAACTCGTCGCTGCCCAGGCGAGCGACCTGATCGCCCGCCTCGAGCTGCTTCTTCAGGCGCGCCACCACCTGCAGGATCAGCCGGTCGCCGGCCTGGTGCCCGAGCGCATCGTTGGCATGGCGGAAGTTATCCATGTCCAGGTGGCCCAGGGCTACGCCACGGCCCTCCTGCTCGGCCAGGCGCGCGGCCAGTAGTGTCTGGAAACCGGGGCGGTTGGCGATGCCGGTCAGCGGGTCCTGCTCGGCCAGGCGCTGCAGGGTGTCCTGCAGCACGCCACGCTCGCGCACATGGCGCAGGCAGCGGCGCAGCGTGTCGCTGGTGAGTTCGCCCAGCACCAGCCAGTCGCTGGCACCCGGCGGCGGCTCGTCCGGCTCCTGGGTCAGCAGCAGCACGATCGGCAGCGCGCAACGGCCGGGCGCCGGCAGCAGGGCGGTGGTGGTCAGCAGCAAGGTGCCGGGCTGGTTGTCGAAGTGCGCAGCCACAGGATCCCAGGCGGACGCCTCGATCAATGTGGCCACATTGCCAAGGGTCGCCAGACACTCACGCAGCGACGTGGCCCAGGTGCGATCCTGGGCCAGCAGCAACAGCCGCGCGGGTTCGACAGGCGTAGACAAACGAGCTCCTTGGGACAGTTTCACAGTCATTCGATAGCGCTTAAAAACGGCCTCGCCAGCAGCTCGGGGCAGACCCAATCCACAGTACGTGTCAACGTGTAACCACATCCTGCTGCAAAGTCGGCAAACCGGCAAATTTTAATGGATCTGCGGTCGCGGCACAGTTGAACCAGCGGTGCTAAAATGCGCGGCCATTTCGTCAGTGACTCCCGTCATGTCCCGACTCAACCCCCGGCAGCAAGAAGCCGTGAACTACGTCGGCGGCCCTCTTTTGGTGCTCGCCGGTGCAGGCTCCGGCAAGACCAGCGTGATCACCCGCAAGATCGCCCATCTGATCCAGAACTGCGGTATTCGTGCCCAGTACATCGTCGCCATGACCTTCACCAACAAGGCGGCGCGCGAGATGAAAGAGCGCGTCGGCAGCCTGCTGCGCGGCGGCGAGGGCCGCGGCCTGACCGTGTCGACCTTTCACAACCTGGGTCTCAACGTCATCCGCAAGGAACACGCGCGGCTGGGCTTCAAGCCAGGCTTCTCGATCTTCGACGAAGCCGACGTGAAAGCGCTGATGACCGACATCATGCAGAAGGAGTACTCGGGCGAAGACGGCGTCGACGAGATCAAGAACATGATCGGCGCCTGGAAGAACGACCTGGTCCTGCCGCCCCAGGCGCTGGAGCAGGCACGCAACCCCAAGGAGCAGACCGCCGCCATCGTCTACAGCCACTACCAGCGTACGCTGCGCGCGTTCAACGCGGTGGACTTCGACGACCTGATCCTGCTGCCGGTCAAGCTGTTCCAGGACCACCCCGACGTTCTCGAAAAATGGCAGAACAAGGTCCGCTACCTGCTGGTGGACGAATATCAGGACACCAACGCCAGCCAGTACCTGCTGGTGAAGCTGTTGATCGGCGCGCGCAACCAGTTCACCGTGGTCGGCGACGACGATCAGTCGATCTACGCCTGGCGTGGCGCGCGTCCGGAAAACCTGATGCTGCTCAAGGACGACTACCCGTCGCTGAAGGTGGTCATGCTGGAGCAGAACTATCGCTCCACCAGCCGTATCCTGCGCTGCGCCAACGTGCTCATCTCGAACAACCCCCACGCGTTCGAGAAACAGTTGTGGAGCGAAATGGGTCACGGCGATGAAATCCGCGTGATCCGCTGCCGCAACGAAGATGCCGAGGCCGAGCGGGTGGCCGTCGAGATTCTCAGCCTGCACCTGCGCACCGACCGGCCCTACAGTGACTTCGCCATCCTCTACCGGGGCAACTACCAGGCCAAGCTCATCGAGCTGAAGTTGCAGCACCACCAGATTCCGTATCGCCTGAGCGGCGGCAACAGCTTCTTCGGGCGTCAGGAAGTGAAGGATCTGATGGCCTACTTCCGCCTCATCGTGAACCCGGACGACGACAATGCCTTTCTTCGCGTGATCAACGTGCCGCGCCGGGAAATCGGCTCGACGACCCTGGAGAAACTCGGCAACTATGCCACCGAGCGCAAGATCTCGATGTACGCGGCCACCGATGAGATCGGCCTGGGCGAACATCTGGACGCCCGCTTCACCGATCGCCTGGGCCGCTTCAAGCGCTACATGGACAAGGTCCGCGAGCAGTGCGCCGGTGAAGACCCGATCGGCACGCTGCGCAGCATGATCATGGACATCGACTACGAGCAGTGGCTGCGCACCAACAGCTCCAGCGAGAAGGCCGCCGACTACCGCATGAGCAACGTGTGGTTTCTGGTCGAGGCCTTGAAGAACACCCTGGAGAAAGACGAAGACGGCGCCATGACGGTTGAGGAAGCGATCGGCAAGCTGGTGCTGCGCGACATGCTCGAACGTCAGCAGGAAGAAGAGGACGGCGCCGAGGGCGTACAGATGATGACCCTGCACGCCTCCAAGGGGCTGGAATTTCCCTACGTGTTCATCATGGGCATGGAAGAGGAAATCCTGCCGCACCGTTCCAGTATCGAAGCCGACACCATCGAGGAGGAACGCCGTCTGGCCTACGTGGGCATTACCCGCGCGCGGCAGACCCTGGCGTTCACCTTTGCCGCCAAGCGCAAGCAGTACGGTGAGATCATCGATTGCGCGCCCAGCCGCTTCCTCGACGAGCTGCCGCCCGACGATCTGGCCTGGGAAGGCAACGACGATACGCCCACGGAAGTCAAAGCCGTGCGCGGCAATACTGCATTGGCCGATATCCGCGCCATGCTCAAACGCTGAATTCAACCCTGCCCGGGCCACAGCCGGCCCGCGCACATTGGTACATCGAGGAACCACCGTGGAAGCTCTGCACAAAAAGATTCGCGAAGAAGGCATCGTGCTTTCCGATCAGGTATTGAAGGTCGATGCCTTTCTCAATCACCAGATCGATCCGCTCTTGATGCAGCAGATCGGCGACGAGTTCGCCCGCCGCTTTGCCGATGCCGGGATCACCAAGATCGTCACCATCGAGGCCTCGGGTATCGCGCCGGCGGTGATGGCCGGGCTGCGCCTGGGCGTGCCGGTGATCTTCGCGCGCAAGCATCAGTCGCTGACGTTGACGGAAAACCTGCTGGTGGCTTCGGTGTATTCGTTCACCAAGCAGACCGAAAGCACCGTGGCCATTTCGCCGCGTCATTTGAACAGCAGCGATACCGTGTTGGTGATCGATGATTTCCTGGCCAACGGCAAGGCGTCGCAGGCATTGATTTCGATCATCAACCAGGCCGGTGCCAAGCTGGCCGGGCTGGGTATCGTCATCGAAAAATCCTTCCAGGGCGGCCGCGCCGAGCTCGATGCACAGGGCTATCGCGTAGAGTCCCTGGCGCGCGTGCAGTCGCTGGCCAACGGCGTCGTGACCTTCCTGGAGTGACCTGATACACCGCATCCAGCCCTTCGCGGCCGATGACCGCTCCTACGGCGAGCATCATCGGCCTGCGTAGGAGCGGCCCATGACCGCCATGGCTGGCATCATTGGCCTGCGTAGGAGCGGTCATCGGCCGCGAAGGGAGCCACGCGGTGTAGCGCCTAGAACACCGGGGTTTCGGTCTCCTGCAGGGCGGCCAGTACCAAACGCTGGTAAAGCTCTTCGCGCAAACCCTGCGGCTGGTCCAGCGCCATGCGCTGCAGGTGCAGCGGGTAGCGGTTGGCCGGGGGCGCTTCGAGCGCCGCCTTGCCCAGCTCGAGCATTTCGCTGAGCTTGAACTTGCTCTTGAGCCAGTTCAGCGCCCGCAGCAGGTCCTTTTCCTCATCGGTGAAGTCACACCCCAGCGGATACTCCGGAAACAGTGGAGCATGCCGCTCGCGAATCGCCTGCAGACGCTCGCTGGTGTTGTTCGCGAAGCGCGGATCGAGCACGAAATCCCGGCTCAACTTGCCGGCACGCTGGGCCTCGTCGATCAGGCTGGGCTGAAAGCGCGAATCGCTGATGTTGATCATCGCCTCGATCACCTCGGCGTCGGTACGCCCACGCAAGTCGGCGATGCCGTACTCGGTCACGACGATGTCGCGCAGGTGCCGTGGAATCGTGCAATGGCCGTAGTCCCACAGCACATTGGAACTGATCACCCCCGCCGACTCGCGCCAACTGCGCAGGATCAGCACCGAACGCGCGCCTTCCAGGGCATGCCCCTGCACGACGAAGTTGTATTGCCCGCCGACCCCACTGATGACCCGACCGTCTTCGAGCTGGTCCGACACCGCCGCACCCATGACCGTGGCCGTGAACACGGTGTTGATGAAGCGCGCATCGCGCCGCTGCAGACGCTTGAGCTGCTCGTCGCCGTACAACTCGTTGATGTAGCTGATCGCGGTCATGTCGAACTGCGCAAGGCTGGCCGGGGGCAGCTCGCGCAAGCGCTCATAGAAACTGTTCGGCCCGAGGAAGAAACCGCCGTGCACCACCACTCCGTCCCGGTCCTCGTCGGCGTGCAGCACACCGGCGTTGGCCGCCGCCTGGCGAGCCACGTCGGGATACACCTTGCGGCGTATCACGCCTGCTTCGGCCAGGGCCAGCAGGCCGTTGACGAACATCTCGCTGCAACCGTACAGGCCGGTAGCAAAAGGCTCCACCCCACCTTCGGCCTGGATCAAGGCCTGCCAGGGCGACAGATCGAGCTCAGCGAGCAGCGCCCGGTAGCCGCCGTTGTCCGCCTGGCGCGCGAGCAAGGCAGCGCTCAGCGCATCGCCCATTGCACCGATGCCGATCTGCAGGGTGCCGCCGTCGCGCACCAGGGTGCTGGCGTGCAGACCGATGAAGTGATCCTGCAGGCCGACCGGCATGTTCGGCGTCGAGAACAGCGTCGAGCGCTCTGCGGTATCGACCAGCAGGTCAAAGGCCGCGCTGTCGATTTCGGCACTGCCCGGCATGAACGGCAATGCCTCGTGGATCTGGCCCAGCACCAGGATGGTCTCGCCGGCAGCGCGACGCTTTTCGATCATCGGCAGCAGGTCCAGAGTGATGTCCGGATTGCAGCTCAGGCTCAGGCGACCGGCCTGCTCGGGGTGCTGGCTGACCAGTTGCGCTACTAGGTTCAGCCCCTTGGCATTGATGTCGCGAGCGGCGTGGCTGTAGTTGCTGCTGATATAGCTCTGCTGCGCCGTCGTGCTGCTCAACAAACTGCCCGGCTGCATGAAGAATTGCTGCACGCTGACGTTTGCGGGCAGCTCGTCACGGCGCAGGTCGGCGAGAAACTCGAACTCGGGATAATCACCGAAAACGCGCTCCACGAAAGGTTCGAGCAAGCGCTTCTGCAAACCGTCGCCCAAGGGTGGCCGGCCCAGCACCAGTGCGGTATAGATCGTCAGGCGTCGATGGGGAAGGCTCTTGATCCGGGCATACAGCGCGTTGACGAAGCGGTTGGGTTTGCCCAGGCCCAACGGCATGCCCATGTGAATGTGGGCAGGCAGTCGTTCGAGCACCTGGTCCACGGCTGCCTCGATGGAACATCGCTGGACCATGCACAGGCTCCCTAGAAATTGGCCGGTGTGGCGGCGCTGATAAGGCGTGCCGGCGTATCGAACGGATTGCGGAAGCGATGCGGCTTGCTGCTTTCGAAATAGTAGCTGTCGCCCTCTTCCAGCACGTAGGTGTCCTGGCCGACCACCAGTTCCAGGCGCCCTTCCACCAGGATGCCGGTCTCCTCGCCCTGATGCATGAGCATTTCCATGCCCGTGTCGGCGCCGGGTGGATAGACCTCGCTGAGAAAGGCAATGGCCCGGCTTGGATGGGCCTTGCCCACCAGCTTCATGGTGACCGCGCCGTCGGAGATATCGATCAGCTCACTGGCCTTGTAGACCACCTGGGTTGGCCGTTCGGCCTGCAGCTCTTCGGAAAAGAACTCGACCATGGACATCGGGATCCCGCCCAGCACCTTGCGCAGCGAGCTGATCGAGGGGCTCACGCTGTTCTTCTCGATCATGGAAATGGTGCTGTTGGTGACGCCCGCCCGTTTGGCGAGTTCACGCTGGGACAAACCCTTGAGTTTGCGAATGGCTTGCAGTCGTTCGCCGACGTCCAATGCGTAAGCCTCCTGGAATGCTGTGCAGTTCATGATGGCCGGTATCATGGCAACAGCGTTCGGGATTTACAACACATTGGCAGGCGCCGCCGCGGCACATGGGCGCAACGCGCCCCGGCCGTGGCGCCAGCGGTTGCGCTAGAGGTACTGCAGAGGCACCCGGCGCAGGTTGCAGAAGATCTGGTAGGCGATGGTTCCGGCGGCATGGGCCACGTCGCTGGCCAGCACCTGCTTGCCCCACAGTTCGACCGTGCTGCCGACGCCGGCATGGGGCACATCGGTCAGGTCGACATTGAGCATGTCCATCGACACCCGCCCTGCCAACCCGGTGCGTACGCCGTCGACCAGCACCGGCGTCCCGTTGGGTGCCAGGCGCGGGTAGCCATCGGCATAACCCATGGCCACCACGCCGATTCGGCTCGGCCGCTGGGTGACGAAGCGCGCACCGTAGCCCACGGCCTCCCCGGCAGGCAGCTCACGCACGCTGATGACCTTGGATTGCAGGGTCATCACCGGCTGCAGAGCGGCGCTGGCAGGCGTGGCGGTTTCGAACGGTGTGGCACCGTAAAGCATGATGCCCGGACGCACCCAGTCGCTGGGGATCTGCGGCCAGCCAAGCACGGCCGGGGAATTGCGCAGGCTGACTTCGGCTGACAGGCCTTGGCGCGCCGTGTCGAATACCGCCAATTGCTCGGTACTGCTCGGGCAGTCCAGTTCATCGGCGCGGGCGAAATGGCTCATCAGCACGATCTTGGCCACCTTGCCGCTGGCCAGCAGGCGCTGATAGGCGCTCTGGTAATCCTTGGGGTGCAGGCCCACGCGGTGCATGCCCGAGTCGAGCTTGAGCCAGACCTGCAGCGGCTGGCTCAACCGCGCCTGCTCGATGGCTTCGAGCTGCCACAGCGAGTGCACCACGCACCACAGCCCATGCTCGGTGATGAGGGGCAATTCGCTGGCTTCGAAAAAACCTTCGAGCAGCAACACCGGTGCCTCGATGCCAGCCGCGCGCAGTTGCAGGGCTTCCTCGATGCAGGCCACGGCGAACCCGTCCGCTTCGCCCTCCAACGCCTGCGCGCAGCGCACTGCCCCGTGACCGTAGGCGTCGGCCTTGACCACTGCCAGTGCCTTGGCCCCGCTCATTTCACGCGCCAGGCGATAGTTGTGGCGCAGGGCCGAAAGGTCGATCGAGGCGCGAGCTGGACGCATGGCGGGCTTCTTGTGCAAAAGTTGACGAAGTCGCCCGGTTGTATACCGAACCGGGCGAGGAGCAGGTGTGAAACTTACGAGTGCGCCGGCGCTGACTGGCCTCGGCGAACCGTGTCATGCGGCTGGCCGTAGCGCGATATGTCGAGACCGGCAGCGCTGATCTGCGGCGTTTTACGCGCGATCAGGTCGGCAAGCAAGCGCCCCGAGCCGCACGCCATGGTCCAGCCCAGGGTGCCGTGACCGGTGTTGAGAAACAGGTTCTTGAACGGTGTGGCACCGACGATCGGCGTACCGTCGGGGGTGGTAGGCCGCAGCCCGGTCCAGAAACTGGCCTGGGCCAGATCGCCGCCCTGCGGGTACAGGTCATTGACGATCATTTCCAGGGTCTCGCGGCGACGTGGGTTCAGGCTCAGGTCGAAGCCGGCGATTTCGGCCATCCCGCCCACGCGGATACGGTTGTCGAAACGGGTGATCGCGACCTTGTAGCTCTCGTCGAGAATGGTCGAGGTCGGCGCCATCGCCGGGTTGATGATCGGCACGGTCAGCGAATAGCCCTTGAGCGGGTAGACCGGCGCCTTGATGCCCAATGGCTTGAGCAACTGCGGCGAATAGCTGCCCAGTGCCAGCACGTAGCGGTCGGCGGTTTCCAGCTTGCCGTCGATCCATACACCGTTGATGCGGTCACCGGCGAAATCCAGGCGCTCGATGGCCTGGCCGAAGCGGAACTGCACACCCAGATCCTTGGCCATCTGCGCCAGGCGGGTGGTGAACATCTGGCAATCGCCGGTCTGGTCGTTGGGCAGGCGCAGGGCGCCGGCCAGAATGCCGGTCACCGATGCCAGGGCCGGCTCGACGCGGGCAATGCCCTCGCGGTCGAGCAATTCGTAGGGCACGCCGGACTGTTCCAGCACGGCGATGTCCTTGGCCGCGTTGTCCAGTTGCGCCTGGGTACGGAACAGCTGAGTGGTGCCCAAGGTGCGGCCTTCGTAGGCGATGCCGGTTTCCGCGCGCAGCTCGTCGAGGCAGTCGCGGCTGTACTCGGACAGGCGCACCATGCGCTCCTTGTTCACCGCATAGCGGCTGGCGGTGCAGTTGCGCAGCATCTGCGCCATCCACAGGTACTGGTCGACATCGCCGGTCAACTTGATCGCCAGCGGTGAATGACGTTCCAGCAGCCATTTGATCGCCTTGAGCGGCACACCCGGCGCCGCCCAGGGCGAGGCATAGCCCGGCGATACCTGCCCGGCATTGGCGAAGCTGGTTTCCATGGCGACGGCCGGCTGGCGATCGACCACGGTCACATCCATGCCTTGCCGAGCCAGATAATAGGCACTGACGGTGCCGATCACACCACTACCGAGTACCAGAACGCGCATGTGTGTCGCCCTCATCGCGGAAATCCGCTGACGTAAGATGTTAGGTCCGAAGATGTGGGCAGTATAAAAAGGTCCAGCCAGTGCTTTTCACTGTATGCAAGGCTATATTTGGCGACAATTCTCGGCCATCAGCGCTTTAACGGAGGGGCATCGCCTGTGCGTACCCAGCACCAGAGCAAACGCGAACTCGACAAGATCGACCGCAACATCCTGCGCATCCTGCAGGCCGACGGGCGCATGTCGTTCACTGAACTGGGCGAGAAGGTCGGCCTGTCGACCACACCGTGCACCGAGCGAGTCCGCCGCCTGGAGCGCGAAGGCATCATCATGGGCTATTACGCCCGGCTCAATCCGCAGCATCTGCGCGGCAGCCTGCTGGTGTTCGTCGAGATCAGCCTGGACTACAAGTCGGGCGACACCTTCGAAGAATTTCGCCGCGCCGTGCTCAAGCTGCCCCATGTACTGGAATGCCATCTGGTGTCGGGTGACTTCGACTACCTGGTCAAGGCACGTATCTCGGAGATGGCGTCCTACCGCAAGCTACTGGGCGATATCCTGCTGAAACTGCCCCACGTGCGCGAATCCAAGAGCTACATCGTCATGGAAGAAGTGAAGGAGAGCCTGAACCTGCCGGTGCCGGACTGACCCACAGACGCTTCAGACCAGCACCTGACGCGTACTGGCGATCAACTTGTGCACCTGATGTTCCACGGCAGGGTCGATCAGCTCGGTGGGGCGCCGTCCGTTGGGGCACGGCAATGTCGGCGTGGTCCCGAACAGCCGGCAGATCAGCGGGCGCTCCTCGTACACCGTGCATCCCTGCGGCCCCAGGTGCACACAGTCGAGGCGGGCCATCGCGGCCTCCTGCTCGGCGGCCGTCTTGCGCGGCAGCCGGGCCATTTCCTCGGACGATGTGGTCACCGGACCGCAGCAGTCGTGGCAGCCCGGCACGCATTCGAACGAGGGAATCTGCTCGCGAAGAAAGCGGAGCTTGTGGCTGTTGCAGCTCATGACGGGTCACCTGGTGGGCAAGGCGCCATTGTGCCGCGCGGTTGCCGCCATGGGAAACCCCGGCTTATGCTGCGTCAGGTTTTCCACACACTGCCATCAGGACCCTATCCATGAATGCTCACGCCGAGCACGCCGCTTCGTACTACGCCGCCAGCCTGCACCGGCAGCCGGTATACCCGCCCCTGCTGGGTGAGGTCAGCGTCGACGTCTGCGTGGTGGGCGGCGGTTTCTCCGGGCTCAATACCGCGATCGAGCTGGCTCAGCGCGGGCTCAGCGTCGCGCTGCTCGAAGCCCACCAGATCGGCTGGGGCGCCAGTGGGCGCAACGGCGGGCAATTGATTCGTGGGGTCGGCCACGGCCTGGAGCAGTTCCGCAAGGTCATCGGCGACGACGGTGTGCGCGACCTGACCCTGATGGGGCTGGAAGCGGTCGAAATCGTGCGCCGGCGCATCGACCAGCATCGTATTGAGTGCGATCTGACCTGGGGCTACTGTGACCTGGCCAACAAACCGGCCCAGTTGCAGGGCTTCATGGAAGAAGCCGAGGCGCTGCGCAGCCTGGGCTACGCGCATGAGTTGCAGATCGTCGAAGCGCAGGACATGCGCAGCGTGGTCGGGTCGGATCGCTATCACGGCGGCCTGGTCGACATGGGCTCCGGCCACCTGCATCCGCTGAACCTGGCCTTGGGTGAAGCCGAGGTGGCGCGGCAGCTCGGCGTGCAGCTTTTCGAGCACTCGCGGGTGACACGCATCGAGTATGGCCCGCAGGTGCGCGTGCACAGCGCTCAGGGCCAGGTACGGGCACGCTACCTGGTGCTGGGCTGCAATGCCTACCTGAACGATCTCAACCCACAGCTGAGCGGCAAGGTGCTGCCTGCAGGCAGCTATATCATCGCCACCGAGCCGCTGGATGCCGAGCAGGCGCGGCAGTTGCTGCCGCGCAACACGGCGGTGTGCGACCAGCGCGTGACGGTCGACTACTACCGATTGTCTGCCGATCGGCGCTTGCTGTTCGGCGGTGCCTGTCACTATTCAGGGCGTGATCCGAAGGATATCGCCCAGTACATGCGGCCCAAGATGCTCGAGGTGTTCCCGCAACTGGCGGATGTGCGCATCGACTATCAGTGGGGCGGCATGATCGGCATCGGCGCCAACCGTTTGCCGCAGCTCGGCCGGCTCAAGGAACAGCCCAACGTGTTCTATGCCCAGGCTTACTCCGGGCACGGCCTGAACGTTACCCACCTGGCCGGCAAGCTGCTTGGCGAGGCCATCAGCGGCCAGGCCAGCCGTGGTTTCGACCTGTTCGCCAAGGTGCCGCACATGACCTTTCCCGGCGGTCGCCACCTGCGCTCGCCGCTGCTGGCGCTGGGCATGCTCTGGCACCGGTTCAAGGAACTGGGCTAGCGCTGCGAACGCTGCAGCCGCCAGGAACTCGCACGACTACAGGCGCCAGAACGGCTTCAAGCCTTCGCTACGCGCCTGCTGCGCATCCAGGCCGATATCGCGCAACTGGTCCTTGTCCAGTTCCAGCAAGGCTGGCCGTGTGCGCAGGCGATGCAGCATCAGCGCCCAACGTCCCAGGTCTGCCGGTGCGCGCTCGGCGCAGGGGCGCAGCCTCGGCTCTTCCAGCAATTCTTCGGTGCGCAGCAGCAGACGTACATCGGTCAAGCCGTTCATGGCCGTTCTCCTTGAAGTGTTTGGACAGCAAGGCCATGGTGCCGCAGCCGAGGGCATCTCATACAGATTCAAAAAGGGCTTATGTTTTCCATACAGCCAGCTGACCTACCGGTCTGAATGCTGTATTTTGGGCGCATCTGTATGGTTACCCGCGCGAGCGACCCTATGACCCTGTACATGAACCTCGCCCAGCTGCTCACTCAGCGCATCGAACAGGGCCTCTATCGCCCCGGCGATCGACTGCCCTCGGTGCGCGCCCTTAGCATCGAGCACGGCGTCAGCCTGAGCACCGTGCAGCAAGCCTATCGCCAGCTCGAAGACCACGGCTTGGCGGCACCGCGGCCCAAATCCGGTTATTTCGTGCCCACCGTCCGTGAGCTGCCGGCGCTGCCAGCGGTAGGCCGGCCCATGCAGCGTCCGGTGGAAATCTCGCAGTGGGACCAGGTTGTCGAACTGATGCGCGCCGCGCCGCGTGATGATGTGGTGCAGCTGGGCCGCGGCATGCCCGATGTCAGCAGCCCGACCCTGCGCCCCCTGCTGCGCGAGCTGGCCCGCCTGAGCCGACACCAAGCCATGCCAGGCCTGTACTACGATTCGCTGTATGGCACCCAGGCCTTGCGCGAGCAGATCGCCCGGTTGCTGGTGGACGCCGGTTGCCAGTTGAGCATTGGCGAACTGGTGGTCACCACTGGCTGCCACGAGGCGCTGTCGGCCAGCGTGCGCGCCATCTGCGAACCCGGCGATATCGTCGCCGTGGACTCGCCGAGCTTCTTCGGCGCCATGCAGACGCTCAAGGGCCTGGGCATGAAGGCCCTGGAAATCCCCACGGACCCGCTGACCGGCATCAGCCTGCAGGCACTTGAGCTGGCATTGGAACAGTGGCCGATCAAGGCCATACAGCTGACGCCCAACTGCAACAACCCATTGGGCTACGTCATGCCCGAAGCCCGCAAGCGCGCGCTGCTGACGCTCGCCCAGCGCTTCGACGTGGCGATCATCGAGGACGATGTGTATGGCGACCTGGCCTTCAGCTACCCACGTCCGCGCACGATCAAGTCGTTCGACGAAGACGGCCGAGTGCTGTTGTGCAGTTCGTTCTCCAAGACCCTGGCGCCGGGTCTGCGGATCGGTTTCGTTGCCCCGGGCCGCTACCTGGAACGGGTGCTGCACATGAAGTACATCGGCACCGGGTCGACATCGACACAGCCGCAGCTGGCCATCGCCGAGTTCATCAAGGGCGGCCACTACGAACCGCATCTGCGGCGCATGCGCACCCAGTATCAGCGCAGCCGCGACCTGATGATCGACTGGGTCACTCGTTACTTTCCCGCCGGCACCCGCTGCAGCCGCCCGCAAGGCGGGTTCATGCTGTGGGTCGAATTGCCCGACGGCTTCGATACCCTCAAGCTCAACCGCCTGCTGCTCGACCAGGGGGTGCAGATCGCGGTGGGCAGCATTTTTTCGGCGTCGGGCAAATACCGTAATTGCCTGCGCATGAACTTCGCCAGCAAGCCCACGCCGCAGATAGAGGCCGCGGTGCGCGCGGTGGGCAGCTGCGCACGGCAACTGCTGGTGGAAAATCCACACCCCGATGCCGACCTTTGACGGCCTGCCAGGGTCGAACTGCACGCCTCCCCCTCTGCCAAGGATGATCGCTTTGCCCTGCCCCAGGCTGTTACCGCTGCTGTTGACCTTGATCCTGGCCCTGCAAGGCTGCGCCAGCGTGAACGCGCCGCGGGACTACAGCGAAATGTTACCGGCCGAACAATCGGCCTTCGGCAGGTCGGTGCAGGCCCAGGTGCAGGCCCATCATGGCCAATCGGGCTTCCGCCTGCTGTCGAGCAGTGACGAGGCCTTTCGCGCACGTGCCGAGCTGATCCGCAATGCCCAGGTCAGCCTCGACCTGCAGTACTACATTGTCCACGACGGTTTCAGCACCCGCGCCCTGGTCGACGAACTGCTCAAGGCCGCCGACCGCGGCGTGCGCGTACGCATCCTGCTGGACGACACCACCAGTGATGGGCTGGACAAGACCATCGCCACCCTGGCCGCGCATCACAACATCCAGATCCGCCTGTTCAACCCCACCCACCTGGGTCGCTCGACCGGCGCCACGCGCGCGGTGGGCCGCCTGCTGCAACTGTCTCGGCAGCACCGGCGCATGCACAACAAGCTGTGGCTGGCCGACAACAGCGTGGCTATCGTCGGCGGACGCAATCTGGGCGACGAATACTTCGACGCCGAGCCGGACATGAACTTCACCGACATCGACCTGCTCGGCTTCGGGCCGGTGGCCCAGCAACTGGGCTACAGCTTCGATCAGTACTGGAACAGTGCGCTGAGCCAGCCGATCGCCAACTTTCTGTTCACCGTTCCCACGGCCAGGCACCTGGCATCCACGCGCGTGCGCCTGGAGCAGTCGCTGCTTGAATCCAGACGCCAGCACCATGTTCTCTACGAACGCCTGATGACCTATCAGAGCGCGCCACAGATGGACATCTGGCGGCAGCAACTGATCTGGGCCTGGGGCCAGGCGCTGTGGGATGCGCCAATCAAGGTGCTGGCCCGCGGCGAGCCCGATCCGCACCTGCTGCTGACCACCCAGCTCGCGCCTGAGCTGACCCGGGTCAAGCATGAACTGATGTTGATCTCTGCCTATTTTGTACCGGGCGAGGCTGGCCGCGACTACCTCACCGGGCGCGCCGACGCCGGGGTCGACGTCAGCCTGCTGACCAACTCACTGGAAGCCACCGATGTACCCGCAGTACACGGCGGGTACGTGCCCTACCGCAAGGCGTTGCTCGAACATGGCGTGAAGCTGTTCGAACTGCGTCGCCAGCCAGGTGACGATGGCGACGTGTCCCTGAGTTTCACCGGCAGTTCCGATTCCAGCCTGCACAGCAAGGCGATGATCTTCGATGCGCGCAAATCCTTCATCGGCTCGTTCAATTTCGATCCGCGTTCGGTGCTGTGGAATACCGAGGTCGGAGTGCTGGTCGACAGCCCGGAACTGGCAGCGCAGATGCGCCACCTGGCCCGTGAGGGCATGTCGCCTGCGCGCAGCTACCAGGTGCGCCTGGAAAATGGCCAAGTGGTTTGGGATACCGAGGACCACCAGCAGATGCATACCCTGCATCGCGAACCGGGTGACTGGTGGCGAAGGCTGAACGCATGGTTCAGCGAGGCAGTGGGGCTGGAAAAGATGCTTTGATTCCCCAGCCCCCCTGGCGATGGATCAGAGCTTGATCCAGGTGGCCTTCAATTCGGTGTATTTGTCGAACGCGTGCAGCGACTTGTCACGGCCGTTGCCCGACTGCTTGAAACCACCGAACGGCGCGGTCATGTCGCCACCATCGTACTGATTGACCCACACGCTGCCGGCACGCAACGCCTTGGCCGTCAGGTGCGCCTTGGAGATGTCCGCCGTCCATACCGCGGCGGCCAGGCCATAGGCGCTGTCGTTGGCGATGCGCACGGCCTCCTCGGCAGTATCGAAGGTAAGCACCGACAATACCGGCCCGAAAATCTCTTCCTGGGCGATCTTCATGGCATTGGTCACGCCATCGAAAATGGTCGGTTCTACGTAAGTGCCGCCGGTTTCCTCGAGGATGCGCTTGCCGCCCACCAGCAGCGTTGCGCCGCCTTCCTGACCGGCCGCAATGTACGACAGCACGGTGTTCATCTGCTGGGTGTCCACCAGCGCACCGACGTTGGTCGCCGGGTCCAGCGGGTTGCCGGGTTTCCAACCCTTGAGCGCCTCGACCACCATCGGCAGAAAGCGCTCCTTGACCGAACGTTCCACCAGCAGGCGCGAACCGGCCGTACAGACTTCGCCCTGGTTGAAGGCAATGGCACTGGCCGCCGAATCGGCCGCGGCCTGCAGGTCCGGCGCATCGGCGAACACGATGTTGGGGCTCTTGCCACCTGCTTCCAGCCAGACACGCTTCATGTTCGACTCGCCAGCGTAGATCATCAGTTGCTTGGCGATCCTGGTCGAGCCGGTGAACACCACGGTGTCCACGTCCATGTGCAGGGCCAGCGCCTTGCCCACCGTGTGGCCGTGGCCCGGGAGCACGTTGAGCACGCCTTTGGGAATGCCCGCCTCGATTGCCAGCTGGGCGATGCGAATGGCCGTCAGCGGAGATTTTTCCGAAGGCTTGAGAATCACCGAGTTGCCCGTGGCCAGGGCCGGCCCCAGCTTCCAGCAGGCCATCATCAGCGGGAAGTTCCACGGCACCACTGCGGCGACCACGCCCACGGCTTCGCGGGTGACCAGGCCGAGCTGATCGTGCGGGGTCGGGGCGACTTCGTCGTAGACCTTGTCGATTGCCTCGCCGCTCCAGGCCAGGGCATTGGCCGAACCAGGCACGTCGATGTTCAGCGAATCGCTGATCGGCTTGCCCATGTCCAATGTTTCCAGAAGCGCGAGCTCTTCGGCATTTTCCCGCAGGAGGCTGGCGAAACGAATCAGGGTGGCCTTGCGCTTGGCCGGCGCCACCTTGGCCCAGACGCCGGAGTCGAACGTGGCGCGGGCATTCTCGACCGCTCGCTGGGCATCGGCAGCGTCGCAGCTGGCTACCTGGGCCAACAGCCGGCCATCGACGGGGCTTACGCATTCGAAGGTCTGGCCCGACACGGCGTCGGTGTATTCGCCGTCGATGAACGCGCGCCCTTCGATCTTCAGCTGCTGGGCACGTTGTTCCCAGTCAGCGCGAGTCAGAGTGGTCATACGGATCTCCTGTGATTGAATGCAAAGCCCGGCCGTGCAAGGCTGGACGGGGTGACATCGAACCACCCTAAACCACCGGTGTGACGCTTTTCAATATATTTGACACTTGGCGCACAGAGGCCCACGGATGTGCGTTTTATCCAACAAGCGAGGGGTTTCCTGCATGAACATCACCAGCATCGTCGATTTTGCTCAACACAGCGTCGCCCCGGAACGCTACCGGCCTGCGCCCGAGAAGATCCTTGGCGGCGACCCCGAACAGACACTGTTCAACCACTACCAGAGCCCCTGCGGGCAGATGAACGCTGGAGTATGGGAAGGCCAGGTAGGGCAATGGACGGTCAACTATACCGAGCATGAATACTGCGAAATCGTGCAGGGCGTCTCCGTGTTGCGCGACAGCCAGGGCAACGGCAAGACGCTGCGCGCCGGCGACCGCTTCGTGATCCCCGCCGGTTTCAGTGGCACTTGGGAAGTACTGGAAGCCTGCCGCAAGATCTACGTGGTGTTCGAAGCCAAGGATTGAGGCTGCTCCACACACCCCCTGTAAGAGCGAGTGCACCTGTGGGAGCGGGTTCTACCCGCGAAAGCACCCCCGCGATCCAGAATTCACACCAAAAAAAAGGCCCGCATCTTTCGATACGGGCCTTTTTCTGGTCGCCAAAATCAATTACTTGATTTTGCCTTCCTTGTACATCACGTGCTTGCGAACAACCGGATCAAATTTCTTGATCTCGATCTTGTCCGGAGTAGTACGCTTGTTCTTGTCGGTAGTGTAGAAGTGACCAGTACCGGCGCTCGAGATCAAACGAATCAATTCACGCATGATAAAGCTCCCTTAAACCTTGCCGCCATCGCGACGGATTTCGGCCAGCACGACAGTGATGCCACGCTTGTCGATGATACGCATGCCCTTGGCGGATACGCGCAGACGCACAAAACGTTTCTCTTCTTCAACCCAGAAGCGGTGATGCTGCAGGTTCGGCAGGAAACGACGACGGGTTTTGTTGTTTGCGTGGGAAATGTTATTCCCAGTCACCGGACCCTTACCGGTAACTTGACAGACTCTCGACATGCCTCAGCCCTCTAAAACCACATGCCCAACCCGGCATGGGTTGGCCGCTTATCTTTCAGTCATTTGGCGCACGGCGCCGCGTTTCTTCAGGGTCTTACCCACCTCACCGTAAAGGCAGAGGAACAGGGCCCTAGAAAAGAGCGCTGCTTTATACCAGAAAGCCTTGGGCGCAACAACTGCAGATGCACAATCAATGTGTCGCGCAACACAGCTACTGGCTCACGCGCAGCAGTGGCGGGCGTGCTGCGGCACGACCACTCGTCGCGCAAAAAAACGATTTAGGGATAGTCAACGCTGCCGGACATCTCTAGGGTAGGACTTTTCTCCAGACTGCATAGGCAGATGGGCCCTCGACACGCCAAGGAACACACCATGCGTCTTGCGACTTTGCCGTTCTTGCTTGCTCCCCTGTTTGCCTCTGCGCTGGCTCATGCCGCGCCGCTGACAGTCTGTACCGAGGCCAGCCCCGAAGGCTTCGACGTGGTCCAGTACAATTCACTGACCACCACCAACGCGTCGGCCGACGTGCTGATGAACCGCCTGGTGGAGTTCGATGCCAAAGCCGGCAAGGTCGTTCCCAGCCTGGCGGACAGCTGGGCCGTATCGGCCGATGGCCTGACCTACACGTTCAAGCTGCACCCCGGCGTCAAGTTCCACGGCACCTCGTACTTCAAGCCCGACCGCGAGCTCAATGCGCAGGACGTGCTGTTCAGCTTCCAGCGCATGCTCGACCCGGCCAACCCCTGGCACAAGGTCGCGCAGAGTGGCTTTCCGCACGCCCAGTCGATGCAGCTGCCGGGGCTGATCAAGAAGATCGAGGCGCCTGATCCGCTGACCGTCCGGTTTATCCTGGATCATCCCGATGCGACGTTCCTGGCGACCTTGAGCATGGGCTTCGCCTCGATCTATTCGGCGCAATACGCCGAGCAACTGATGCAGGCCGGTACTCCGGAAAAACTCAACAGCCAGCCGATCGGCAGCGGTCCGTTCATCTTCGTACGCTTCGAGAAGGACGCCGTGGTGCGCTACAAGGCCAACCCGGACTACTTCGCCGGCAAACCTGCGGTCGACCCGCTGCTGTTCGCCATCACCCCGGACGCCAACGTGCGCCTGCAGAAGCTGCGGCGCAACGAGTGCCAACTGACCCTCTCGCCTAAGCCGCTGGACATTGCCGCAGCCGCCGACGACAAGAGCCTTCAGGTGATCAAGACCGAGGCCTTCATGACCGCGTTCCTGGCCATCAACAGCCAGCACCCGCCGCTGGACAAGCCCGAAGTGCGCCAGGCGATCAACCTGGCGTTCGACAAGGACAGCTACCTCAAGGCCGTGTTCGAGGGCACTGCGGAGGCGGCCAATGGGCCCTACCCGCCCAATACCTGGAGCTATGCGCGGGACCTGCCGGGTTACCGGCAGGACACCGCCAAGGCGCGTGAATTGCTGGCCAAGGCCGGCCTGAAGGACGGCTTCAACACCACCATCTGGACCCGCCCATCGGGCAGCCTGCTCAACCCCAACCCCAGCCTGGGGGCGCAGCTGCTGCAGGCGGACCTGGCCAAGGTCGGCATCAAGGCCGAGATCCGCGTGATCGAGTGGGGCGAGCTGATCCGCCGTGCCAAGGCCGGTGAGCATGACCTGTTGTTCATGGGCTGGGCTGGCGACAACGGTGATCCGGACAACTTCCTGACGCCGCAGTTTTCCTGCGCGGCGGTACAGTCCGGGACAAACTTCGCGCGCTATTGCGACAAGACCCTGGACAAGCTGATCAGTGACGGCAAGGCCGTCACCGACCAGGCCCAGCGCAGCAAGCTGTATCACCAGGCCCAGGCGCAGATCCAGCAGCAGGCGCTGTGGCTGCCACTGGCGCACCCGACGGCGGCCGTGCTGGCCCGCAAGGGCGTCGAGGGGTACGCCGTCAGCCCGTTCGGCCGGCAGGACTTTTCCAAGGTGTCTGTAGGTAAATAGGACGCGGCGAGGCTGCTTACATCCAGCCGTGCTCGACCATCGACAGCGGCTCTCCCTCGCCGATGATGATGTGGTCGAGCACCCGGACATCCACCAACGCCAGTGACTCCTTGAGGCGCAGAGTCAGGGCGCGGTCAGCCTGGCTCGGGGTTGGGTTTCCGGAAGGGTGATTGTGCGTCAGGATCAGCGCCGCAGCGTTCATGGCTATGGCTCGCTTGACCACTTCGCGCGGATACACCGCTGCACTGTCGATCGTGCCGCGAAACAGCACCTCGAAACCCAACGGCTGGTGCTTGGTGTCCAGGAACAGGCAACCGAACACTTCCTGGCGCTCATGGCGCAGCTTGGCCTTGAGGTAGCGGCGCACCGACTCGGGATCTTCCATGGCCGGTCCGCGGTTCAGGCGTTCGGCCATGTAGCGGCGGTTCATCTCGATGGAGGCCTGCAGCTGGGCGTATTTGGCAGGCCCCATGCCGAAGTGCTGGCTGAAGGTTTTCTGGTCGGCCTCGAGCAGGGCGCGCAGGCCGCCGAAGCGGATCAGCAGGTTGCGCGCGACGTCCACGGCGCTGTGCCCGGCCACGCCGGTACGCAGGAATATCGCCAGCAGCTCGCCATCGGAAAGACTGCCCGGACCATGCGCCAGCAGGCGCTCACGTGGCCGCTCGGCCTCGGGCCAATCGCGAATACTCATCCCCACTCCCTGTCTGTGAGCCTCGCTGTTCCATAGCGAGCGCTGTGCTATCTTAGCGCAACTTTTTGCACGGCGACCCGGCCCCGGGAGGCGGTTTCACCGTGGTGTTATTACCAGATGATAAAGGCAGGCCTATGCAGCGGCTGTATCGAAAACGCATCATTCTGGGCGTCGGCGGCGGCATTGCCGCCTACAAGAGCGCCGAGCTGGTACGTAGGCTTCTGGAACAGGGTGCCGAAGTACGCGTGGTAATGACCAAGGGCGGCAGCGAGTTCATCACGCCGCTGACGTTGCAGGCGCTTTCCGGCCACCCGGTGCACATGGACCTGCTCGACCCTGCTGCCGAAGCTGCCATGGGCCATATCGAGCTGGCCAAATGGGCCGACCTGGTGCTCATCGCCCCCGCCACTGCCGACCTGATGGCGCGCCTGGCGCAGGGCATGGCCAACGACCTGTTGACTACGCTGGTACTGGCCACCGACGCCACCGTGGCCATCGCGCCGGCCATGAACCAGGCCATGTGGCGCGATCCGGCCACCCAGGACAACCTGCACCTGCTGCGCAGCCGTGGCCTGAAAGTCTTCGGCCCGGCTGCGGGTAGCCAGGCCTGTGGCGACATCGGCCTGGGCCGCATGCTCGAAGCCACCGAGCTTGCGCTGTGCGCGGCCGACTGCTTCGAGCACCTGGCCTTGACCGGCAAGCACGTGCTGATCACCGCCGGCCCGACCCAGGAAAACATCGATCCGGTGCGCTACATCACCAACCACAGCTCCGGCAAGATGGGCTTTGCCCTGGCCGAAGCGGCCGTCGAGGCCGGCGCCCGCGTCACCTTGATCTGTGGCCCGGTGCACCTGCCCACGCCCGACCGCGTGACGCGCATCGATGTGGTCAGCGCACGCGACATGCTCGCTGCCTGCGAAGCCGGCATGCCCTGCGACGTGTTCATCGCATCCGCCGCCGTGGCCGACTACCGCCCCGAAGTGGTGGCCGCGCAGAAGCTCAAGAAAGACCCGGCCAGCGGTGACGGCCTGTTGCTGCAGATGGTGCGCAACCCGGACATCCTGGCGACCATCGCCGGCCGCGCCGACCGCCCATTCAGCGTCGGCTTCGCCGCCGAAACCGAACACCTGCTCGACTATGCCGCGCGCAAGCTCCAGGACAAGAACCTGGATTTGATCGTGGCCAACGACGTCGCCAACCCCAGCATCGGTTTCAACAGCGAAGAAAACGCCTGCAGCGTGATCGACCGCCAGCTGCAGACCACTGCTTTCGCCCAGACCAGCAAGGGCAAGATCGCCCGCCAGCTGGTTTCCTTCATCGCCAAGCGCCTCGATCAGGTTTAACGACATTCATGCACGCCCTTCAAGCCAAAATCCTCGACCCACGCCTGGGCCGGGACTTCCCGCTGCCGCACTACGCCACACCCGGCTCCGCCGGCCTGGACCTGCGCGCCATGTTGCAGCAAGACACACTGCTGGCACCTGGGCAGACCTTGCTGATTCCTACCGGCCTGTCGATCTACATCGGTGATCCGGCCCTGGCGGCGCTGATCCTGCCGCGCTCGGGCCTGGGCCACAAGCATGGCATCGTGCTGGGTAATCTGGTCGGCCTGATCGACTCCGATTACCAGGGCGAACTGATGGTTTCGTGCTGGAACCGTGGCCACACCGAGTTCACCCTGACAGTGGGCGAGCGCATCGCCCAGCTGGTATTGGTGCCGGTGGTGCAAGCCCATTTCGAGCTGGTCGAAAGCTTCGACGAAAGCCAGCGCGGGACCGGCGGTTTCGGTCACTCCGGCACCCAGTAAACGGCCATGCAGAGCAGGCGGCCGTGGCGAGACCATGCCGTTCCAACGCGTTCAATGCGGAGATGACAGGTGAAAGGATTTCCTCGCAATGCCAAGACGGCCGAGCACGGCCAGGCTTCGAACGCACGGCCCAACGCCGGCAACCAGGCGTTGCTGCTCGCCATTGCCGGGGTACTTGCCGCCCTGCTGCTGATCTGGTTTCTGGTAGTTGCACCGCTGGCCGGCCGCGCCTTCCAGAACGCCGAGGCGAGTGCCGCCGCGCCTTTCACCGCGGGCCTGGACGCTGCGATCGCGCGTCAGGCCGGCCAGGCGGCCGCCCTGGCCCATTCACCTGCACTCATGGCCGCGCTGGCCAGCCAGGACCCCGCAGGTATCGCCCAGGCCGCCAATGCAGTGCCGTTGATCGACGGCCTGCAAGGCGTGCGCCTGAACCTGCCGGGACAGGCCAAGGTCGACCAGCAGGGCGCGGCCCCGATCAATTTTGCCGTACTGGACATGCTCAGCCGCGCCGAACGCGGTGTTGCCACCCCGCCTGAAGCCTACAAGGTCAACGGACGCTGGTGGATCTACACCGTCGCGGCCGTCCAGCAAGGCCCGCAGTCACCCGTGCTGGGCACACTGCTGCTGGGGTTCGACATGCAGCCACTGGTCAAGGCGCTGGCATTGCCCGACGCCGAGTTCGGCCAGTTGCGCCTGCAGCAAAGCGTACTGGGCAGCCCACCGCAACTGCTGGTCGAGCAAGGCAGCAACGCGTCTGCCACACGCTATCCGTATGCGACTTCCAACCCCAACTGGCGCCTGGAATTCAGCCCGGGGCCGTTGTTCCAACCGCCCTTCGCCTGGAGTTCGCTGGGCCTGATGATGCTGGCGGCGGCAATTGCCATTGGCTGCGCGGCGCTGGCGGTGCGTCTCGCCCAGCGCCAGCTGTATGCGCGCATCGAGGCCGATGCGCGGCAACTCGAGCAGTTGCTCGACGAGTTGTCCGGCGGCAAGGCGGTCAAGGCGTTCGGCCTCAGCCTGGCGCCACTCAACGGCCTGGCACAGGGCCTGGCGCGGCTGTCGCTGCGTGAAGGCAGCGCGCAACCCACCGACGGCACTGCCGCTGCGCCAGCGCCTGCTGCGGACAATTGGACCAATCCGATCTTTCAGGACACCGACATGCTCGAAGTCGACGCGGCGGAGCCTGACCCTGACCCAGGCACCCTGCCACCGGCGCTGCCCCACGGGATCTTTCGCGCCTATGACATCCGCGGCATCGTCGGCAGTACCCTGAATGCCGACACGGCCTACTGGGTCGGCCGCGCCGTCGGTGCGCAAAGCCTGGCCATGGGCGAGGCCAACGTCAATGTCGGCCGGGACGGACGCCTGTCCGGGCCGGAGCTGGTGCAGCCGCTGATCCAGGGGCTGGTCGACGCCGGCTGCCACGTCAGCGACGTGGGCCTGGTGCCGACACCGGCGTTGTACTATGCCAACCACGTGCTGACCGGACGTTCCGGGGTGATGCTCACCGGCAGCCACAACCCGCCTGACTACAACGGCTTCAAGGTGGTGATCGCCGGCGACACGCTGGCCAACGAACAGATCCTGGCATTGCACCAGCGCCTGCTGCACAACGACCTCAGCCAGGGCCAGGGCAGTGTCGAACAGGTGGACATCCTGCCGCGCTATGTCGCGCAGATCCGCGATGACATCGTGCTCACCCGTCGACTCAAGGTGGTGGTCGACTGCGGCAACGGCGCCGGCGCGGTGGTAGCCCCGGAACTGATCCAGGCCCTGGGGTGCGAGGTCATCCCGCTGTTCTGCGAGGTCGACGGGCATTTCCCCAATCACCACCCGGACCCGAGCAAGGCCGCCAACCTGCAGGCACTGATCGCCAAGGTGGACGAAAGCGGCGCCGACCTGGGCCTGGCCTTCGATGGCGACGCCGACCGTGTGGGCGTTGTGACCAATACCGGTCGCATCATCCATCCCGATCGCCTGCTGATGCTGTTCGCGCGCGATGTGCTGTCGCGTAATCCCGGTGCCGACGTGATTTACGACGTCAAGTGCACGCGCCGCCTGGGCCCGCTGATCAAGGAGCACGGCGGGCGTCCGGTGATGTGGAAGACGGGGCATTCCCTGATCAAGAAAGAGATGAAGCGCACTGGCGCGCTGGTGGCCGGGGAAATGAGCGGGCACATCTTCTTCAAGGAGCGCTGGTTCGGCTTCGACGACGGCATCTACAGCGCCGCGCGACTGCTGGAAATCCTCAGCCGGGAAAACCTCAGCGCCGAAGAGGTGTTCGCTGCATTCGCCGACGACGTGTCCACGCCCGAACTGAATATCCCGGTGACCGAAGACAGCAAATTCGGCCTCATCGACGCCTTGCACCAAAGCGCCCAGTGGGGCGACGCGCAGCTCACCACCATCGATGGCGTGCGCGTGGACTACCCTAGAGGCTGGGGCCTGGTCCGTGCCTCCAACACCACGCCGGTGCTGGTGACACGCTTCGAAGCCGAAGACGCCGAGGAACTCGAACGAATCCAGGGCGTCTTCCGTACCCAGCTGTTGAAAGTCGCACCTGACCTGCACCTACCGTTCTGACCACTTGTTTCACTGGAGCCCCGCATGACCCTCGAACGTGATGCCGCCACCAACGTCGCCAAGGTATTGTCCGAAGCGCTGCCCTATATCCGCCGCTTTGTCGGCAAGACCCTGGTGATCAAGTACGGCGGCAACGCGATGGAGAGCGAAGAGCTCAAGACCGGTTTCGCCCGTGACATCGTGTTGATGAAGGCTGTCGGCATCAACCCGGTGGTGGTGCACGGCGGCGGGCCGCAGATCGGCGACCTGCTCAAGCGCCTGTCCATCGAGAGCCATTTCGTCGACGGCATGCGGGTTACCGATGCGCAGACCATGGACGTGGTGGAGATGGTGCTGGGTGGCCAGGTCAACAAGGACATCGTCAACCTGATCAACCGCCACGGCGGCAGCGCCATCGGCCTGACCGGCAAGGACGCCGAGCTGATCCGCGCGCGCAAGCTCACGGTGACTCGCCAGACGCCTGAAATGACCAAGCCGGAAATCATCGACATCGGCCACGTCGGGGAAGTCACCGGGGTCAACACCGATCTGCTGAACATGCTGGTCAACGGTGATTTCATTCCGGTGATCGCGCCCATCGGCGTCGGCCCGGACGGTGAGTCCTACAACATCAACGCCGATCTGGTAGCGGGCAAGGTGGCCGAGGCGCTCAAGGCCGAGAAGCTGATGCTGCTGACCAACATCGCCGGCTTGATGGACAAGGAAGGCAATGTACTGACCGGCCTGACCACCGAGCAGGTCGCCGGTCTGATCGCTGACGGCACCATCTATGGCGGCATGCTGCCCAAGATCCGCTGCGCACTGGAAGCGGTCCAGGGCGGCGTGACCACCTCGCACATCATCGACGGCCGCGTTCCCAACGCCGTGTTGCTGGAAATCTTCACCGACAGCGGTGTCGGTACCCTGATCAGCAACAAGAAAATCGGTTGATCCGACAGCGGTGCGCCAGACGCACCGCAGCGATCGCCGACGCGGCTCGCGCCGCTGCTACAGAATTCCCGACCCCCTGTAACAGCAGCACAAGCCGCGTCGCCCGCAAACGATCCCTGTAGCAGCGGCGCAAGCCGCGTCGGCGGTAAATGCCCCCCGTAGCAGCGGCGCAAGCCGCGTCGGCGGTAAATGCCCCCCCGTAGCAGCGGCGCAAGCCGCGTCGGCGATGAATGCTCCCCTGTAGCAGCGGCGCGAGCCGCGTCGGCGGTGAATGCTCCCCTGTAGCAGCGGCGCGAGCCGCGTCGGCGATGAATGCTCCCCTGTAGCAGCGGCGCGAGCCGCGTCGGCGGTGAATGCGGTGCATCAGGCAGAACGCGGTAAGGCCCGACGCGGCTTGCGCCGCTGCTACAGGGGATTTTCGAGAAGTTTGACCAGTTGGGTTCGCTGCTGCGCAAAGCCGGCGTCGGCTTCGCTGCGCGATTGCTGCAGCCTGGCGATGCGGGTTTGCAGCTCGGCGACTTGAGCGTGCACATCACGCAGCTGGTCGAGCATCGACGTCGACACCTCCTGACCTGCACGTTCCTGGGCGGCAGCCTGCCCCTGCAATGTCGCCTGCTGACCCTGCAAAGTCTTCACGTTCGCCGTGGCCACGGCAATCAGCGCATCGATTTCCGCCCGGCGACGGGCACAGGCCTTGTCCAGCTCTTCTACCGATGGATAGCGCTCGAGCAGCTGCGCATCGGCCTGCGCCTGCACATCGGCCTGCTGCTTGAGACGCAGTTCCTCGGCCGTGGGTGCAGGTGGCACCGTCTGCACCACCCGACCGGTCTGGTTGAGCACCTGGTAACCCTTGCCCACGTACTCCGGGGGCACGCCCTGGCGATCCAGCACGGTCACGCCCCGGCTATCGACGTAGCGATAGAGCAGCATGCCCGGCGCCTCGGCCGCCGTTGCCGCCAGCACCGGCAGCAGGCTCATCGCCGCCACCGCCAGGCTCAGACGCACGTGCTCAGATACCGTATTGCGCACGGTAGGCTTCGACCGCCGGCAGATGCTGCTTGAGCTGCGCATCGTCGGCGAGAAATTCCAGCACCTGGTTCAGCGAAACGATACTGACCACCGGCACGGCGAAGTCACGCTCCACCTCCTGGATGGCCGACAGCTCGCCGTTGCCACGCTCCTGGCGATTCAGGGCGATCATGACTCCAGCAGCAGTGGCACCCTGCTGCTGGATGATCTGCATCACTTCACGGATGGCCGTACCGGCGGTGATCACGTCGTCGATGATCAGCACGTTGCCGGCCAACGGCGAGCCGACCAGGCTGCCACCTTCACCGTGCGCCTTGGCTTCCTTGCGATTGAAGCACCAGGGCACGTCCAGCTGGTGCCTTTCGGCAAGTTGCACGGAAGTGGCGGCCGCCAGGGGAATACCCTTGTAGGCAGGGCCGAACAACACGTCGAAGGCAATGCCGCTGTCAACGATGGCTGCGGCATAATAGCGCGCCAGTTCGGCCAGTGCGGCGCCGGTATTGAACAGGCCGGCATTGAAGAAATAAGGGCTGGTACGCCCTGATTTCAGGGTGAATTCGCCGAAACGCAGAACGCCTCGATCAATGGCAAAACGAATGAAGTCGCGCTGATAGGCCTGCATCGAAAAAGTCCCGGATACCACGGATTTAGCTAATTAGGTAGAGCTCGGGTATCATACACGCACAAGATTTTTGGGGCCATGTATGCGGATCATCAGTGTGAACGTCAATGGTATTCAGGCGGCAGTCGAGCGCGGGTTGCTCAGTTGGCTGCAGGCCCAGAATGCCGACGTCATCTGCTTGCAGGACACCCGTGCTTCCGCCTTTGAACTGGACGATGCCGCCTTCCAACTGGACGGCTACTTCCTTTATGCATGCGATGCCGAAGTGCCCGCCCAAGGCGGCGTGGCGCTGTACTCGCGGTTGCAACCCAAGGCGGTCATCAGTGGGCTGGGTTTCGAGACAGCCGACCGCTACGGGCGTTATCTGCAGGCAGATTTCGACAAGCTCAGTATTGCCACCCTGCTGTTGCCTTCGGGCATGAACGGCGATGAAGACTTGAACCAGAAGTTCAAGCTCATGGACGACTTCGGCAAGTACCTGGACAAGCAACGGCGCAAGCGTCGCGAATACATCTACTGTGGCTCGCTGTATGTAGCGCAACAGAAACTCGACATCAAGAACTGGCGCGACAGCCAGCAGTCGCCGGGCTTCCTGGCACCCGAGCGCGCCTGGATGGACGAAATCGTCGGCAACATGGGTTACGTCGACGCACTGCGCGAAGTCAGCCGCGAAGGCGACCAGTACAGCTGGTGGCCCGACAACGAACAGGCCGAGATGCTCAACCTGGGCTGGCGCTTCGACTACCAGCTGCTCACACCTGGCCTGCGACGTTTCGTGCGCAGCGCGCGCCTGCCGCGCCAGCCGCGTTTTTCCCAGCATGCGCCACTGATCGTGGACTACGACTGGACCCTGACGATCTGATCGCCAGGCACAAAAAAGCCGACCCTTCGAGGTCGGCTTTTTTGTTTGCTTCTTGCAGAGCTTGAAACACCACAAAAGGCCCTCTTCCACAAAAGGCCCGTTGCTATGAAAAGCTCGCCCCTGGAGAGAGCCTGCCCCCCCCCACAGAGGTTTGCATCACTCGCCCAGGGCGACTTTCTGCAAGGCGAAGATTTCTTCCATGCCGTGCTGAGCCAGCGCCAGCATGGCGTTCAGCTCGGCGGGCTGGAACGGCGCGCCTTCGGCGGTGCCCTGCACTTCGATGAAACCACCGGTGCTGGTCATCACCACGTTGAGGTCGGTCTCGGCGGCGGAGTCTTCCAGGTAGTCCAGGTCCAGGACCGGCTCGCCCTGATACATGCCCACCGATACTGCAGCGATCATCTGCTTGAGCGGATCGCCGCCTTTCAGGCCGCCGCGCTTCTTGACCATTTTCAAGGCATCGACCAACGCCACCATGGCACCGGTAATGGACGCGGTACGGGTACCGCCATCAGCCTGGATCACATCGCAATCGACGTAGAGGGTGATGTCGCCCAGCTTGCTCATGTCGAGCGCTGCGCGCAGCGAACGGCCGATCAGGCGCTGGATTTCCAGGGTGCGACCGCCTTGCTTGCCACGGCTCGCCTCACGCTGGTTACGGTCGCCGGTGGCGCGTGGCAGCATGCCGTATTCGGCGGTTAGCCAGCCTTGGCCCTGGCCTTTGAGGAAGCGCGGAACGCCGTTTTCGACGCTGACGGTGCAGATCACCTTGGTGTCGCCGAACTCTACCAGCACCGACCCTTCGGCGTGCTTGGTGTAGTTGCGAGTGATGCGGATCGAGCGGAGCTGATCGGCGGCGCGACCACTTGGACGTTTCATCGGGATACCTGTACTGGACTCAAATCTGACGGGCATTATAGGGCGTCCGACCACGAATTGCCCGCGCGGGGTCTGAGCGGGACATTGCAGATGGCCTCTGCGCCGGCACAGGGCTCACCGCCCGCCCGCTGCCACAGTGTGTGCAATGCCATGCGGGGATGGACAAGGCAGCATTGGGAGCCAGCGCCAGGTTGCGCTACAATCCTGCGCCTCGATTCATCCTCCACCGCCTGCGAGGTTTCCCCCCATGGTGCACAGCATGACCGCCTTCGCCCGCTGCGAACGCGCCGCGGCCCAGGGCACCCTGAGCTGGGAGCTGCGCTCGGTCAATCACCGCTACCTGGAACCGCACCTGCGCCTGCCCGAGGCCCTGCGCGACCTCGAAGGCTCGGTGCGCGAAGCTCTGCGCCAGGGCCTCTCGCGCGGCAAGGTCGAATGCACCCTGCGCTACACCGAGGAAACCGGCGGCCAGCCCCTGCAGGTCGATCGTGAACGCGCCACCCAACTGATAGCCGCCGCCGAGACCATCGCCGGCTTGATCAAGCAGCCTGCGCCACTCAACCCGCTGGAAGTGCTGGCCTGGCCTGGCGTGCTGGTGGCCGATGCCAGCGATCCGCAGGCCTTGAGCACGGCGGCCAACGAATTGTTCGCTCAGGCGCTGGCCGAGCTGAAGCATGGCCGCGTGCGCGAAGGCGCCGAACTGGCCCGACTGATCAACGACCGGCTCGATGCCATGAGCAGCGAGGTCGCCACCTTGCGCAGCCTGGTACCGCAGATGCTCAGCACGCAACGGCAGAAGATCCTCGATCGCTGCGCCGACCTGCAGGTCGAACTCGATCCGCAGCGCCTGGAGCAGGAAATGGTCCTGTTGGCGCAGAAAAGCGACGTGGCCGAAGAGCTCGATCGCCTCGCCACCCACGTTACCGAAGTGCGTCGCGTGCTCAAGGCCGGCGGCGCCGCCGGCCGACGCCTGGATTTCCTCATGCAGGAACTCAACCGCGAAGCCAACACCCTGGGCTCCAAAGCCTTCGACCCACGTAGTACGCAGGCTGCCGTCAACCTCAAGGTGTTGATCGAGCAGATGCGTGAACAAGTGCAGAACATTGAGTAAGGCCAACCCTTCATGAACCACAGCACCGGCACCCTGTACATCGTTTCGGCCCCTTCGGGCGCTGGCAAGACCAGCCTGGTCAAGGCCCTGATCGACGCCCAGCCGTCCATTCGCGTCTCGGTCTCGCATACCACCCGCGCCATGCGGCCAGGCGAAGCCTGCGGCGTGAACTACCACTTCGTCGACCGCGAAACCTTCATAGACATGATCGGCCATGGCGATTTCCTGGAGCAGGCCGAAGTGTTCGGCAACCTCTACGGCACGTCCCAGAGCCACCTGCAGCAGACGCTCGACGAAGGCCACGACCTGATCCTGGAAATCGACTGGCAAGGCGCCGAGCAGGTGCGTCGGCTGATGCCAGGGGCGCGCTCGATCTTCATTCTGCCGCCTTCGCAACTGGCGCTGCGCCAGCGCCTGACCAACCGCGGCACCGACAGCGACGAGATCATCGAGACGCGCATGCGCGAAGCGGTCAGCGAGATGAGCCACTATGTGGAATACGATTACCTGATCATCAACGACGACTTCGCCTCGGCCCTGGAAGACCTGAAAGCGGTGTTTCGCGCCAACCGCCTCCAGCAGCAGGCGCAGCAGCAAAGGCACGGCAATTTGCTGGCCGAGCTGCTTGCCTGAAAACAAAGCTTCCCTAAACGCTGGTGATTTTTTAAACTGTCTAGTCCGCTCGCCCATCCGGGCTGCGCGCATAATCGCATTTGCTACGAGGAAGACCATGGCCCGCGTAACCGTTGAAGACTGCCTAGAACACGTGGATAACCGTTTCGAGCTGGTCATGCTCTCCACCAAGCGCGCTCGCCAACTGGCGACCGGCGGCAAAGAGCCGAAAGTGGCGTGGGAAAATGACAAGCCTACCGTGGTAGCCCTGCGTGAAATCGCCGAAGGCCTGATCGACTATGCTGCTATCGCTGAAGCTGAAATCGTTGAAGACGAGCCCCTCTTCGCAGCGTTCGAAGACGAGGCCAACGAGGCCGTCTGAGTCCATGCCCGGTCGACGCTGTACGGCGCGAGGTTCTATCCCACATCGGCAGGAGGTTTTCCCTTGCCGAGCATAGACGCCCTCGCCGATCGCCTGTCGACCTACCTCGGCAAGGAACAGGTCAACCTGGTCCGCCGAGCGTACTTCTACGCCGAACAAGCCCACGACGGCCAACGCCGTCGCAGCGGTGAAGCCTACGTCACGCATCCGCTGGCGGTGGCAGGCATTCTCGCCGACATGCACATGGACCATCAGAGCCTGATGGCGGCCATGCTGCACGATGTGATCGAAGACACCGGTATCGCCAAGGAAGCACTCAGTGCCCAGTTCGGCGAAACCGTGGCCGATCTGGTCGACGGGGTCAGCAAGCTGACCCAGATGAACTTCGAGACCAAGGCCGAGGCCCAGGCGGAAAACTTCCAGAAAATGGCCATGGCCATGGCCCGGGATATCCGCGTCATCCTGGTCAAGTTGGCCGACCGCCTGCACAACATGCGCACCCTCGAGGTGCTGTCCGGCGAAAAGCGCCGGCGCATCGCCAAGGAAACCCTGGAGATCTACGCGCCCATCGCCAACCGCCTGGGCATGCACAACGTGCGCGTCGAATTCGAGGACCTGGGCTTCAAGGCCATGTACCCGATGCGCTCGGCGCGTATCTACCAGGCCGTCAAGCGCGCCCGGGGCAATCGCAAGGAACTGGTCAACAAGATCGAGCAGTCCCTGGCCCATTGCCTGTCGGTGGATGGCATCGAGGGCGATGTCAGCGGGCGGCAGAAACACATCTATGGCATCTACAAGAAGATGCGCGGCAAGCGTCGTGCCTTCAACGAGATCATGGATGTGTATGCGTTCCGCATCGTGGTCGACAAGGTCGACACCTGCTACCGCGTGCTGGGCGCCGTGCACAACCTGTACAAGCCGCTGCCGGGTCGCTTCAAGGACTACATCGCGATCCCCAAGGCCAATGGCTACCAGTCGCTGCACACCACCCTGTTCGGCATGCACGGCGTGCCCATCGAGATCCAGATCCGCACCCGTGAAATGGAAGAGATGGCCAACAACGGCATCGCTGCCCATTGGCTGTACAAGTCCAGCGACGACGAACAGCCCAAGGGCACCCATGCCCGTGCCCGCCAGTGGGTCAAGGGCGTGCTGGAAATGCAGCAACGTGCCGGCAACTCGCTGGAATTCATCGAGAGCGTGAAGATCGACCTGTTTCCGGACGAGGTCTACGTGTTCACCCCCAAGGGTCGCATCATGGAGCTGCCCAAAGGCTCCACCGCAGTGGACTTCGCCTATGCGGTGCACACCGACGTGGGCAACAGCTGCATTGCCTGCCGCATCAACCGACGCCTGGCTCCGCTCTCCGAGCCGCTGCAGAGCGGCTCGACGGTGGAAATCGTCAGCGCGCCCGGCGCCAGGCCCAACCCGGCCTGGCTCAACTTCGTGGTCACCGGCAAGGCCCGCACGCACATTCGCCACGCCCTGAAGCTGCAGCGCCGCTCCGAGTCGGTGAACCTGGGCGAACGCCTGCTCAACAAGGTGCTCAATGGTTTCGACAGCGCTCTGGACACGATCCCCGCCGAGCGCATTCAGGCGATGCTGGCCGAATACCGCCTGGAACTCATCGAAGACCTGCTCGAAGACATCGGCCTGGGCAACCGCATGGCCTATGTGGTGGCTCGACGCCTGCTGGCGACCGATGGCGGCGAGCAGCTGCCCAGCCCCGAGGGGCCGCTGGCCATCCGCGGCACCGAAGGCCTGGTGCTCAGCTATGCCAAGTGCTGCACGCCGATTCCCGGCGACCCGATCGTCGGTCACCTGTCGGCGGGCAAGGGCATGGTGGTCCACCTGGAAAACTGCCGCAACATCAGCGAAATCCGCCACAATCCGGAGAAGTGCATCCAGCTGGGCTGGGCCAAGGACGTCACGGGCGAGTTCAATGTCGAACTGCGCGTGGAGCTCGAACACCAGCGCGGCCTGATCGCGCTGCTGGCCAGCAGCGTCAACGCGGCCGATGGCAACATCGAGAAAATCAGCATGGACGAACGCGATGGCCGCATCAGCGTGGTCCAGCTGGTGGTCAGCGTGCACGACCGCGTGCACCTGGCTCGCGTGATCAAGAAACTGCGCGCCCTGGCAGGCGTCACCCGTCTCACGCGTGTGCGTGCGTGAGGCGCAGAACCTTCATTTCAAGGAGCTGTTCATGACCAAGACCGTAATCACCAGCGACAAGGCCCCGGCCGCCATCGGCCCCTATTCCCAAGCCATCAAGGCTGGCAATACCGTCTACATGTCCGGCCAGATCCCACTGGATCCCACTACCATGGAGCTGGTCGAAGGGTTCGAAGCCCAGACCGTGCAGGTCTTCGAGAACCTCAAGTCGGTGGCCGAGGCGGCCGGTGGTTCGTTCAAGGACATCGTCAAACTCAACATCTTCCTGACCGACCTGGGCCATTTCGCCACGGTCAACGAAGTGATGAGCCGCTATTTCCAGCAGCCCTATCCGGCCCGTGCCGCCATTGGCGTTGCCGCCCTGCCCAAAGGCGCGCAGGTTGAAATGGACGCTATCCTGGTCATCGAATAAGCCGCTTCGCGCGCTGCGGCCACTGGCTGCAGCGCCGTTCGCCAGCAAGGACTTCCTTCATGCGTCACGCGCTCGCCCTATCTCTGGCCGCCCTGTTCCTGGGCGGCTGCGCCAGCCACGAAAACGTGGACCCCAACGGCGTCTGGATCAATCAGAAAGCCATCGATGCCGCGGCCAAGGGCGCAAGCCTGCGCCAGGCGCTGCTGGCCAACGGCCCGACCCTGGAGTGGTCGATCGACACCGTGGCCGGCCAGGCCCGGTTCAGCAATGGCTTCGAAGAGGGCGAAGGCAAGCTGCTGCCCCAGGCCGACGGCCAGCTCAAGGTGGACTTCTACGGTAACGGCGAAGACACCCTGAAGGTCGACGGCGATACCCTGCAGCAGGCAGCGAGCGATAACAGCCCGGTGCAGACGTTCAGCAAGTCGGCGACGCCCGTGCGTGCGGACACGCCAGCGGGCGCCACGTTCGAACAGGCGCTGTATACCGCCTACATGGGCGGCGACTGGAAAGTGGTCGAAGGCCCGGGCAAGGGCGGCGTGGCGCATTTCCTTCCCGACGGCCGCATCGACGGGCTGGCCGGCCTGGATCGCTATGCGCTGTGCCTGGCGGGCGACTGCGCCGCCATGAGTGGCGAGTTCGACAGCATGTGGCTGGAACAGCAACAGCGCGGCAATGCGTTCATCTTTCGTCGCAACGGCAACCAACTGGAAATCCTGCAGGCGCTCAACCAGGCCCAGGATGACGAAATGCCCAACCTGGTGCCCGGCACCCGGCGCTGGTTGCTCAGCAAGTAACACCAGGCGAATGCACGATTATCGTTCCAGCAAGGCTGCGTAGCCCTCACGGTAGGTGGGGTACTGCGGCAGCCAGCCGAGCGCCTTGGCGCGCGCATTGCTGCAGCGCTTGGAACCGGTGCGGCGAATGCTCTGGGTCTGCGACCGATGGGTGACGCCAAGGTACGCCCGCAGCCAGTCCACGACCTCGTGCAGTGCTGCCGGGGCGTCGTCGACACCTATATAGCAATCGTCCAGCACCTCACCCCGAGCATCCGCTTGCAGCACGAACGCCAGCAGGCCGGCGGCATCGTCCGCGTGAATGCGGTTGCCATACAGCGGTGGCTGCGACGCGACCTGATACCCCTCGCGCACCTGAGCCGCCAACCGCTCACGGCCAGGACCATAGATGCCGGTCAAGCGCACAACGGTCGCCGGCACCGGGGCGTTCAGCGCCAGTTGCTCGGCCTTGCGCATCAGCTGCCCGGAAAATCCGCCTGGCGCTACCGGCGAGGTCTCATCGACCCACTCCCCTTCGCTCTGTCCGTACACGCTGCTGCTGGACACGAAGACTATTCGACTGGGTGTCTGCCGGTTCTCTGCCAACCAGGCCAGCACATGGCGCAGACCGTCGACATAGGCCGCCTGATAACCCGCCTCGTCATGCTGGGTGGCGGCCACGCAATACAGCAGGTAATCCAGGGGCTCCCGTGGCCAGGCGTCGGGGCATCGTGCCTGATGCAGGTCGGCGGCGACGCCGAGCACACCGGTGGGCAGCTGCTCGACCTGTCGCCGCAGGCCGTACACGCGCCAGTTCAGCGCCAACAGACGGCGGGCGACGCGACTGCCGATATCGCCGCAACCGGCTATCAATACAGTGGGTGAGGTCATGCGCAGGGCTCCTGAATGTCAGGCGTCGAGCCTACCTGCGCCGGGGCTTTGGCGGCCAGCGGAATTAAATAAGTTACATTATTACTTTTGCTAACAAGAATTACTTGCAATAATACTTCCCCAATCTGTTCTCGGCCTTTCGCGAGGCCTTGAAGAACGTTGACCCCTTTTTCTCTCTTCTCAGGTCCGGCCAGCATGATTCGCAAACACCCTTCCGCTTCGCCAAACCAGCCACGCGCATGGAGCGCCATTGCAGCGTTGCTGCTGGGCCTGGCCATCGCCCCGCTGTCATTCGCCGACGCCACCGCTCCGAACAATGCATCCAATACGGCGCCCGCCAGCACCGCAGCCGCGGCACCAGTACCCGCCGCACCGGCCAATACCGTGCCTGCTGCGGCTCCTGCGCAGGGATCCGAGCAACTGGCCCCGGCGCCGGCCGAGCAGGCGCTGGTCGAGGACACCACCCTGGGCATGGGCCACGACCTGTCGCCCTGGGGCATGTACCAGAACGCCGACATCGTGGTGAAGGCCGTAATGATCGGCCTGGCCATCGCCTCGATCATCACCTGGACCATCTGGATCGCCAAGGGCTTCGAGCTGTTGGGCGCCAAGCGTCGCCTCAAAGGTGAAATTGCCGCGCTGAAGAAGGCCGCCAACCTGAAGCAGGCAAGCGAGACTGCCACCCGCAAGGGCACGCTGGCCAACCTGCTGGTACACGACGCGCTCGAAGAAATGCACCTGTCGGCGAATGCGCGCGAGCGTGAAGGCATAAAGGAGCGCGTCAGCTTCCGTCTCGAGCGCCTGGTAGCTGCCTGCGGCCGCAACATGAGCATGGGCACCGGCGTGCTGGCCACCATCGGTTCCACCGCACCCTTCGTCGGCCTGTTCGGCACCGTATGGGGCATCATGAACAGCTTCATCGGCATCGCCAAGACCCAGACCACCAACCTGGCGGTGGTCGCACCCGGCATCGCCGAGGCCCTGCTGGCCACGGCACTGGGCCTGGTGGCGGCCATTCCCGCGGTGGTCATCTACAACGTTTTCGCCCGCTCCATCGCCGGCTATAAGGCGCAGGTATCGGACGCTTCGGCGCAGGTGCTGCTGCTGGTCAGCCGCGACCTGGACCACCAGCCAGGCGAGCGCGCAGCTCAGCCGCAGATGGTCAAGGTGGGCTGACCTATGGGCCTGCACCTGAACGAAGGCGGCGATGATCTCGCCGAGAACCATGAAATCAACGTGACGCCGTTCATCGACGTCATGCTGGTGCTGCTGATCATCTTCATGGTCGCCGCCCCCCTGGCGACTGTGGACATCAAGGTCGACCTGCCCGCGTCCACCGCCAAGCCGGCGCCGCGGCCCGAAAAACCGGTATTCCTGAGCGTCAAGGCCGATCAGAACCTGTACGTGGGCGATGACCGGATCGAGCGTGCGCAGCTGGGCCAGATTCTCGACGCCAAGACTCACGGCAACAAGGACACGACCATCTTCTTCCGGGCCGACAAGGGCGTGGATTACGGCGACCTGATGGAAGTGATGAACACCCTGCGCGGCGCGGGCTACCTGAAGGTAGGCCTGGTCGGACTCGAGACGGCAGCCAAGCAATGATCACGACGCGCCAGAAAACGACGCGTTATGGTGCCAGTCTGGCGGTAGTCCTCGGCGTGCACGCAGTTGCCGTGGTGATTGCCTTGAACTGGCCCGCGCCGCAGCCTATCGAGCTGCCGCCGCAGGCCATGATGGTGGAGATGGCGCCGCTGCCCGAGCCTGCGCCACCGCCGCCACCCCAGGTCGTCACACCCCCTCCGCCGCCCGAACCGGTGGTAGAGGATCCGTTGCCGAAGCTGGCCGAAGCGCCCAAGCCGACCATCTCCGTGCCCAAGCCGACGCCGCCCAAGCCCAAGCCCAAACCGCAGCCGCCCAAGGTCGAGAAGAAACCCGAACCGCCCAAGGAGCAACCGCCGGCCGAACAGACCGTCGACAGCCGCCCTGCTCCCCCGCAACCGGCCAAGCCGGCAGCGCCCGCGCCAAGTGTGCCATCCAACAGCAACGCGCTGCCCAGCTGGCAGAGCGACCTGCTGCGTCATCTGGCCAAGTACAAGAAGTACCCCGAAGACGCACGTCGTCGCGGCATGACCGGGGTCAACCGCTTGCGCTTCGTGGTGGACGCCGACGGCAAGGTGTTGTCTTACTCCCTGGCCGGCGGTTCAGGCAGTGCCGCACTGGATCGCGCGACCATGGAGATGATCCGTCGAGCGCAACCCTTGCCCAAGCCGCCGGCCGAGATTCTGGTTAACGGCAGCCTGGAAGTGGTCGCACCTTTCGTCTACTCGCTGGACAAGCGCTGAATCGCGGATATTGATGCGTTTCAGCACGGTTGATAACGTGCGTCTATCGGTTGCAGCCGCTATGCTGGGCTCGCAACTTCATGGACGCACGTTATGACCCTCACAGAATTGCGCTACATCGTTACCCTGGCCCAGGAACAACACTTCGGCCACGCTGCCGAACGCTGCCACGTCAGCCAGCCTACCCTGTCGGTAGGCGTCAAGAAGCTCGAGGACGAGCTCGGCGTGCTGATCTTCGAACGCAGCAAGAGCGCCGTGCGCCTGACCCCGGTGGGTGAAGGCATCGTCGCCCAGGCACAGAAGGTGCTCGAGCAGGCCCAAGGTATTCGCGAACTGGCCCAGGCTGGCAAGAACCAGCTGACGGCCCCGCTCAAGGTCGGCGCCATCTACACCGTCGGCCCGTACCTGTTCCCGCACCTGATTCCGCAGCTGCACCGCGTTGCGCCGCAGATGCCGCTGTACATCGAGGAAAACTTCACTCACATCCTGCGCGACAAGCTGCGCAACGGTGAGCTGGACGCGGTGATCATCGCGCTGCCGTTCAACGAAGCCGATGTACTGACCCTGCCGCTCTATGACGAGCCGTTCTACGTGCTGATGCCTGCCGACCACCCATGGACGCGCAAGGAAACCATCGACTCGGGCCTGCTCAACGACAAGAGCCTGTTGCTGCTGGGTGAAGGCCACTGCTTCCGCGACCAGGTACTGGAAGCCTGCCCCACCCTGACCAAGGGTTCGGAGGGTGCCAAGCACACCACCGTCGAGTCCAGTTCGCTGGAAACCATTCGGCACATGGTCGCGTCGGGCCTGGGTGTTTCGATCCTGCCGCTCTCGGCAGTCGACAGCCATCACTACGCCCCCGGCATCATCGAAGTCCGCCCACTGACCCCGCCGACGCCGTTCCGCACCGTGGCCATCGCCTGGCGCGCCAGCTTCCCGCGGCCCAAGGCGATCGAGATCCTCGCCGACTCGATCCGTCTGTGTTCGGTGGCCAAACCGGTGGGCCGCGACGCGCCATGACCGAGCTGGCTCAGGTAGCGGTCACCGCGCTCAAGGGCGTGGGCGAGGCCATGGCGGAAAAACTCGCCAAGGTCGGTCTTGAAAACCTGCAGGACGTGTTGTTCCACTTGCCCCTGCGCTATCAGGACCGTACCCGCGTGGTGCCGATCGGCGCCCTGCATCCCGGCCAGGATGCGGTCATCGAGGGGGTGGTCAGTGGCGCCGACGTGTCCATGGGCAAGCGACGCAGCCTGCTGGTACGCCTGGGCGATGGCAGCGGTTCGTTGAGCCTGCGCTTCTATCACTTCAGCAATGCCCAGAAGGAAGCGCTCAAGCGCGGCACGCACCTGCGTTGCTACGGCGAAGCGCGGCCCGGCGCTTCGGGGCTGGAGATCTACCACCCCGAATACCGCGTCCTGACCGGTGAAGAAGACATTCCGGTCGAACAGAACCTGACGCCAATCTACCCGACCACCGAAGGCCTGACCCAGCAGCGTCTGCGTCAGTTGTCCCAGCAGGCCCTCGACCTGCTGGGGCCGCGCAGCCTGCCCGACTGGTTGCCCCTGGAGTTGGCGCGCGAGCATCGACTGGCGCCGCTGGACGAAGCGATCCGCTACCTGCATCGTCCACCACCGGACGCCGATCTCGAGGAGCTTGCGGTCGGTCATCACTGGGCTCAGCACCGCTTGGCCTTCGAAGAGCTGCTGACCCATCAGCTTTCGCAGCAACGCCTGCGCGAAAGCCTGCGTGCCCAGCGTGCACCCGCCCTGCCCCTGGCCAAAGACCTGCCGGGGCGCTACCTGCACAACCTGGGTTTTGCACCGACCGGGGCGCAGCGTCGGGTCGGCGCGGAAATAGCCTACGACCTGAGTCAGCCGGAGCCGATGCTGCGCCTGGTGCAGGGCGACGTCGGCGCCGGCAAGACGGTGGTGGCTGCGCTGGCTGCGCTGCAGGCGCTGGAGGCGGGCTATCAGGTTGCCCTGATGGCGCCGACCGAGATTCTCGCCGAACAGCATTTCATCACCTTCCAGCGCTGGCTCGAACCGCTGGGCATCGAAGTCGCGTGGCTGGCCGGCAAGCTCAAGGGCAAGGCGCGGGTCAGTGCACTGGAGCGTATCGTCGGCGGCGCGCCCATGGTGGTGGGTACCCACGCGCTGTTTCAAGCCGAGGTGCAGTTCGCCCGCCTGGCCCTGGTGATCATCGATGAGCAGCATCGTTTCGGCGTGCAGCAACGTCTGGCGCTGCGGCAGAAAGGCGTGGGCGGCACCCTGTGCCCGCACCAGTTGATCATGACCGCCACGCCCATCCCGCGGACCCTGGCCATGAGCGCCTACGCCGACCTCGACACCTCGGTGCTCGACGAGCTGCCACCCGGGCGCACGCCCGTCAACACCGTGCTGGTGGCCGACAGTCGTCGCCCGGAAGTGGTGGAGCGGGTGCGCGCCGCCTGTGCCGAGGGCCGCCAGGCCTATTGGGTCTGCACCCTGATCGAGGAATCCGAAGAGCTGACCTGTCAGGCCGCGCAGAGTACCTTCGAAGAGCTGACCCTGGCCCTTGGCGAGCTGCGCGTCGGACTGATCCACGGGCGCATGAAGCCGGTCGAGAAGGCCGCGGTGATGGCGCTGTTCAAGGCCGGCGAACTGCAGCTGCTGATCGCTACCACGGTGATCGAAGTCGGGGTCGATGTACCCAACTCCAGCCTGATGATCATCGAGAACCCGGAACGTCTCGGGCTTGCCCAGCTTCACCAGTTGCGCGGTCGAGTCGGTCGCGGCAGTGCCGCCAGCCACTGCGTGCTGCTCTACCACCCGCCACTGTCGCAGATCGGTCGGGAACGGCTGGGCATCATGCGCGAGACCAATGACGGCTTCGTGATCGCCGAAAAGGACCTGCAGCTGCGGGGCCCTGGCGAGATGCTCGGCACCCGGCAGACCGGACTGCTGCAGTTCAAGGTCGCCGACCTGATGCGCGACGCCGACCTGCTGCCGGCCGTGCGCGACGCTGCTCAAGTGCTGATCGAACGCTGGCCCGGGCACGTCACGCCGCTGCTGGAACGCTGGCTGCGCCACGGGCAGCAATACGGTCAAGTCTGACGCGCGCCGGAAACTTGCGCGATAGAGGTCTCGGTTTCCCAGACAAGCTGAGTATACTGAGACGAATGTAGGACAATGGATGCAGACCATGAATGAATATGCGCTGGAAGCCGTCACTCCGCACGCCGCCTCGGTGATCCAGAAGATGCTCGACGATTTCGGCATCGCCTGGAGCCAGGTGGACGCACAGCACGTGACCGCTGCCGATGCCAGTCGTACGATCCAGGCCGTGCTGCTGGCCGATGCGATCGGCGCGCTCATGGTGCTGTTTCCGCAGAGCAAGCTGCTGGACCTCAGCCGCCTGGCCGAATTGACTGGGCGCAAGCTCACCGCGGTGCCCGAAGAGCGCCTGATGAAGATGCTGGGCAAGCACCAGCTGACCGTGCTCCCGGCCCTGCCGATCCTCACCAGTTCGCCGTGCCTGTACGATGAGCGCCTGATGCTCGAACCCACGCTGCTGATCAGTTCCGGGGAACCGGGTACATGGCTGGAGATCAGCGGCGACGATTTCCGCAAGATGCTCACCAAGGCCAGCTCGGGCGTGTTTGGCGAACCACTGGCCAATGTTCGCCCCAACCTTGATCGTCCCGACGACGACAGCCAGGAAATCGACCGCGCCGTGCAGAATTTCACTGCACGGCGAATCCAGCAGCGCCTGGAGTCGACCATCGAGATTCCACCGCTGGCGGCCACTGCGCAGAAAATCATCAAGCTGCGTGTCGACCCCAACGCGACCATCGACGACATCACCGGCGTGGTCGAAACCGACCCGGCGCTGGCCGCGCAAGTGGTCAGCTGGGCCGCTTCACCCTACTACGCGTCACCGGGCAAGATCCGTTCGGTGGAAGATGCCATCGTCCGCGTGCTGGGTTTCGACCTGGTCATCAACCTGGCGCTGGGCCTCGCCCTGGGCAAGACCATGAGCCTGCCCAAGGATCATCCTCAGCACGCCACGCCCTACTGGCACCAGTCCATCTACGTCGCAGCGGTGATCGAAGGCCTGACGCGTGCCATGCCTCGGGCCAGTCGTCCGGAGGCAGGCCTCACTTATCTGGCCGGTTTGCTGCACAACTTTGGCTACCTGCTGCTCGCCCACGTCTTTCCGCCGCATTTTTCCTTGATCTGTCGCCACCTGGAGGTCAATCCGCATCTGCAACATGACTTCGTCGAGCAGCACCTGCTGGGTGTCACCCGCGAGCAGATGGGTGCCTGGCTGATGCGCTATTGGGAAATGCCGGAAGAGCTGAGCACGGCGCTGCGCTTTCAGCATGACCCTGGCTACACCGGCGAGCACGCCGCCTACGCCAACCTGGTCTGCCTGGCCATCCGCTTGCTGCGCAGCCGCGGTATCGGCAGTGGCGAGCAACACATTCCGGACGCCCTGCTCGAACGCCTGGAGCTGAGCCGAGACAAGGCCGAAGATGTCGTGAGCAAGGTGCTGGAAGCCGAAGCGCTGTTGCGCGAGCTGACCCACCAGTTCGACTGACCGGTGCGCGGGTGCCTCAGCGCTTTTTCGGCCTGAGGTACTTCATCGCGCCCTGGAACCACACGACCAGTGCCGGATTGCCCTTGATCTGAATGTGCTTGTCCTGGATGCCTTGCATGAAGGCCAGCTGTTTATTGCTGGCCTGCAAGGTGTCGTAGCCGTATCCGGCATCCCTGAAGGCAATCGCGAAGGCCGGCTGCGCCACGCTGCCGCTGCGGCTGGTCACGCGTTGATCACGCACGGTGAAGTGCCGAGCGATCTTGCCGTCCTGTGTCTGCAGCTGGAACACCAGGTCCTTGTCCTTGAGTTGCTGGGCGAATGCCGGATTGTTGCGGCTGGCGCGGGCCATCATCAGGCCCATGGCCCAGAGCAGAAGGCGGAATTTCATGGCGAAGTCTCGGCACGGGAAAGTGCCGGCGAGTGTACCGGCAATGCCTTGGCCAAGGCAGCCCGGCTACGCCTGGGCACGATGTTTGGCAGGTATGCCGGCAGTGGCGGCGGCGCGTACGTCGCAGGCACCCGGCGAACCGGGTGCCATGGGACTGCGCTCAGCGGCGCGGCAGCAGACACCTCACTTGGTGGTGTTCACGCTGTCCTTGAGAGATTTCCCAGGCTTGAAGGCAACGGTATTGCTGGCCTTGATCTTCACCGGCTCGCCGGTCTGCGGATTCTTGCCGGTGCGGGCGCCGCGGTGACGCTGGATGAAGGTGCCGAAGCCCACCAGGGTGACACTGTCCTTGCGATGCAGTGCGCCGGTGATTTCTTCGAGTACGGCATTCAAGACGCGGTTGGCCTGTTCCTTGGTCAGGTCCGCTTTTTCAGCAATGGCATCTACGAGCTCTGGTTTACGCATGGTGAAGCCTCTCATTGACGGTTTTTGTTTTTATTGGCGGCTGCCTGGAGGACGGCGACGCCCAACTCGCCGCAGGCTCTACGCTGCGGCAGACGGAGTGAGAATGGCACGCTGCACGAGGGCGCGCCAGTGTCTGCCACGGGTTTGTTGCGGCCAGATGCCGGTTATTCCGACAGAACGGCGCCGATCCGCACGCCGGGCCTGCCTGTGGGTAGCAATCAGCCGATCTCGATCATTTCGAAATCCATCTTGCCCACGCCACAATCGGGGCAAAGCCAGTCTTCGGGCACGTCTTCCCAGCGGGTTCCGGGGATGATCCCGTCCTCGGGCCAGCCATCGGCTTCGTTGTAGATCAGGCCACAGACGATACATTGCCACTTCTTCATCATTTCCCCTTGGTATTCAGGCGGTCTGGCGGGCGCTCGATGGTGTGACGTTGTCGCCCGGCTCTCGCGGTTTGTACTGATCAACGCCGTGCGATGCAAGCTTCATCAGGCGCGGGCAGCCAATCGGCGTTGGCAAACATGATAAGCTCGGCGTCTTTCCGGCCGACCCGATCCACTAACGTGCCCCACTCAGGATACCCCTCCCCCGACTGGCAATGCCTGGCCGATGCCGAACCGCTGGTACACGACTGGCTGTTCGACCCAGGCTCCCTGACCCGCCGCTTGATCCAGCTCAGCGATGATCATTTCGGCGTCACCGTGCTGCTGCAGGACTGGCAGCCGCTGCGCGATGAAGAATGCCTGGCGCTGGGGGTGCCGCCGGCCAGCCAGGGCTGGGTGCGCGAGGTCTGCCTGCTCGGTCACGGCCAGCCGTGGGTGTTCGCCCGCAGCGTGGCGGCGCGCAGCGGCCTGCAGGCCAGCGACCTGGATCTGCAGGCGCTGGGCAACCGTTCGCTGGGCGAGCTGTTGTTCTGCGACCCGGCGTTCGTCCGCGGCCCCATCCAGACCTGCCGCTACCCGGCCCGGTGGCTGCCCGCGCAGCAGGCTGGCGAGGGCCTGTGGGCGCGGCGCTCGCGTTTCGACCGCGGCCCGCTGGCGGTGCTGGTTGCCGAAGTATTCCTGCCGCCGCTGTGGCAAGCCGTTCGTACCCAAGTGGAGAGCCGTTGATGTACCAGAGCCTGCTCAAGTCGCTGAACCGGCTGAACCCGCGCGCCTGGGATTTCGTCCAGCTCACGCGCATGGACAAGCCCATCGGCGTCTACCTGCTGCTCTGGCCGACGCTGTGGGCCTTGTGGATCGCCGGCGAAGGTCGGCCTTCGCTGGCCAACCTGGCGATTTTCGTTGCCGGCGTGGTGTTGATGCGTGCGGCCGGCTGCGTGATCAACGATTTCGCCGACCGCAAGGTCGACGGACACGTCAAACGTACCGAAGCGCGGCCACTGGTCAGCGGCAAGATCAGCAGCAAGGAAGCACTGGTGTTCTTTGCCGTACTGGTCAGCATCAGTTTCATTCTGGTGCTGTGCACCAACGCCCAGACCATCGGCCTGTCGGTCGGCGGTCTGGTATTGGCGGCGAGCTACCCGTTCATGAAGCGCTACACCTACTACCCACAGGTGGTGCTGGGCATGGCGTTCTCGTGGGGCATGCCGATGGCGTTCACCGCCGAAACCGGCGAGCTGCCAGCCGCCGCCTGGCTGCTGTGGATCGCCAACCTGCTGTGGACGGTGGCCTACGATACCTATTACGCCATGACCGACCGCGACGACGACCTGCGCATCGGGGTGAAGTCGACCGCCATCCTGTTCGGCGCTGCCGATCGGCTGATCATCGTCATTCTACAGGGGCTGGCGCTGGCCTGCCTGCTGCTGGCCGGCGCGCGGTTCGGCCTCGGCGGCTGGTTTCATGCAGGCCTGGCGGTAGCCGCCGTGTGCTTCGGCTGGCAGTGGTGGCACAGCCGCGAGCGCGAGCGGATGGCCTGCTTCAGGGCATTTCTGCACAACCACTGGGTGGGCCTGGCGATTTTCGTCGGTATCGTGCTCGACTATGCGTTGCGTTGAGGCGCGTTGCGTCGATGCCGTCCCTGGCAGCTGCAGCGTAGCGCGCGAAGCGGATCAGTCTTCTACAGGGCGCGCCACCTGCCAGGCATTCTCCTTCTTGCCATCGCCACTGGTTTCGCCAGGCTTCTTGTCGCCCTTGTAGGTGTACAACGGGCTGCCCATGTAGGCCCATTGCAGGCTGCCGTCGTCGCGGCTGAGCACGGTCCAGTCGCCATCGTCGCTGGCGCCCTTGTCGGCCATCAGCGGCGGCCAGTTCTTGGCGCAGTCGGCGTTGCACGTCGATTTGCCGTCTTCGTCCTCGGCGTAGGTATAGAGCGTCATGCCGCGACCATCGACGAATGCCTTGCCCGGTTCCAGGCGCGGATGATCGGCGGCCATCGCCATGCCGGACAGCGTCAGCGCCAGGGCGCCACACAGGGCCGTCCAGGCCGAAGTCGTGCGAGTCTTCATGAGTGCTTCTCGTCTTCAATGAATAGGGATTTACAGCTTAGTACAGTCTGACTAATTTGATACGCTCGAACACCTGTCACACGACTGCAATAATTGCGTTATCTAATGCGGCGCATGACAGGGTAATGACAAGAGGTTCGCACAATGGCTGGCAGGAGCATTCTCATCGTCGACGATGAGGCACCGATCCGCGAAATGATCGCCGTGGCCCTGGAAATGGCAGGCTACGACAGCCTCGAGGCGGAGAACGCGCAGCAGGCCCACGCGATCATCGTCGACCGCAAACCCGATCTCATCCTGCTCGACTGGATGCTGCCCGGCACCTCGGGCATCGAATTGGCCCGGCGCCTCAAGCGCGACGAGCTGACCGGCGATATCCCGATCATCATGCTCACCGCCAAGGGCGAGGAAGACAACAAGATCCAGGGCCTGGAAGTCGGTGCCGACGACTACATCACCAAGCCGTTCTCGCCGCGCGAACTGGTGGCCCGGCTCAAGGCCGTGCTGCGCCGCGCCGGCCCCAGCGATGGCGAATCGCCGATCGAAGTCGGCGGCCTGCTGCTCGACCCGATCAGCCATCGCGTCACCATCGACGGCAAGCCTGCCGAAATGGGCCCCACCGAATACCGCCTGCTGCAGTTCTTCATGACCCATCAGGAGCGTGCCTACACCCGCGGGCAGTTGCTCGACCAGGTCTGGGGTGGCAACGTCTATGTCGAAGAGCGCACCGTGGACGTGCATATCCGGCGCCTGCGCAAAGCCCTGGGTGACGCCTACGAAAATCTGGTACAAACCGTGCGCGGCACCGGTTACCGCTTCTCCACCAAGAACTGAACCGGCAGGCTTTCACAGCAAAGGATGCGCGATACGTGAAACAAGACTGGTATGCCACCCTGGTGCGTCACATGCTGCTGCTGGTGGCGGGGTGCCTGTTGGTCGGGATGCTCACTGGCCACTACGGCTGGTGCCTGGCAGCGGGGCTGGCGGTGTACCTGGCCTGGACCCTCAAGCAACTGTTGCGCCTGCACCGCTGGCTGCGCGAGCACCAGCCCGACCAACCGCCGCCCGACGGTTATGGCCTGTGGGGTGAAGTGTTCGACAGCATCTATCACATGCAGCGCCGCGATCAGCGCGCGCGCGGGCGGCTGCAGGCCGTGATCGACCGCGTGCAGGAGTCCACTGCGGCGCTGCGCGATGCGGTGATCATGCTCGACGCCGACGGCAACCTGGAATGGTGGAACCGCGCCGCCGAAACCCTGCTGGGGCTCAAGACCCCACAGGACAGCGGCCAACCGGTGACCAACCTGATACGCCATCCACGCTTCAAGGAATACTTTGCGCACGAGCAGTACGCCGAGCCTCTGGAAATCCCCTCGCCGGTCAACGACCGCCTGCGCGTGCAGTTTCTGATCACCCGCTACGGCAACAACGAACACCTGATGCTGGTGCGCGATGTGACCCGCATTCATCAGCTGGAGCAGATGCGCAAGGATTTCGTGGCCAACGTGTCCCACGAGCTGCGCACGCCGCTGACGGTGATCACCGGCTACCTGGAAACCCTCCTGGACAACGTCGAAAACGTCAATCCACGCTGGACCCGGGCCCTGCAGCAGATGGAGCAGCAAGGCGTGCGCATGCAGACCCTGCTCAACGATCTGCTGTTGCTGGCCAAACTGGAAGCCACCGACTACCCCTCGGACAACCTGCCGGTGGCGGTCACGCCTCTGCTGCAGAGCATCGTCAGCGACGCGCGGGCCTTGTCCGGGCCGCGTAACCAGACGATCAGCCTGGACATCGAAAACGATGTACTGCTCAAGGGCAGCGAAGCCGAGTTGCGCAGTGCGTTCTCCAACCTGGTGTTCAACGCGGTGAAATACACGCCGGAACAGGGGACCATCCGCGTGCGCTGCTGGGCCGATGCCCAGGGCGCCCATCTGCGGGTCCAGGATTCGGGAATCGGCATCGACGCCAAGCATCTGCCGCGCCTCACCGAACGCTTCTACCGAGTGGACTCGAGCCGGGCTTCCAACACCGGCGGTACCGGACTGGGCCTGGCCATCGTCAAGCACGTGCTGCTGCGCCATCGGGCCACGCTGGAGATCAGTAGCGTGCCGGGCCGTGGCAGCCTCTTCACCTGCCACTTCTCGGCGGTGCAGGTGGTGATTCGGTAACCGCGCAGGGCGCGATCCTGTCGCAGGCGCGGCCATTGGCCGCGAAGCAGGCGCTGCGGTGCAGGGGGGAGCGCGGCACGCCCTTCGCGGCCACGGACCGCTCCTACGGGAATCGTGGTGTTCCTGTAGGAGCGGTCATTGGCCGCGAAGCAGGCGCTACGGTGCAGGGGGGAGCGGCGCGCCCTTCGCGGCCACGGACCGATCCTACGGGAATCGTGGTGTTCCTGCAGGAGAGGCCATTGGCCGCGAAGCAGGCGCTGCAGTCTGTTGGGAGAACGCTGCATATGGCAGCCTTATCGGCGCACCCCACTAGGCAAGTGCCCGCCCAGCCGTTACATTGCCAAACACATTACCCGCGCCGGGTATCGCCTCACTTCCCTTCCAGCACACGGACACCGTAAAACGCCACCATGGACCCTTCCACAGGCATCTCCCTTTCGTCATTGTTCGCCGACTTCGGCATGATTCTTTTCGCTCTGTTCCTGGTATTGCTCAACGGCTTCTTCGTTGCCGCCGAGTTCGCCATGGTCAAACTGCGCTCGACGCGCGTGGAAGCCATCGCCAAGAAGCATGGATGGCGCGGCAGCATCCTGCGTACCGTGCACAGCCAGCTGGACGCCTACCTGTCCGCCTGCCAGTTGGGCATCACCCTGGCCTCGCTGGGCCTGGGCTGGGTCGGTGAACCGGCGTTCGCGCACATACTCGAACCCCTGCTGGGCGCAGTCGGCGTGCAGTCGCCGGAAGTGATCAAGGGCGTGTCGTTCTTCAGTGCCTTCTTCGTCATCTCCTACCTGCACATCGTGGTCGGCGAGCTGGCGCCCAAGTCCTGGGCAATCCGCAAGCCCGAGCTGCTGTCGATGTGGACGGCCGTGCCGCTGTATCTGTTCTACTGGGCGATGTACCCGGCCATCTACCTGCTCAACGCCAGCGCCAACGGCATTCTGCGCATCGCCGGCCAGGGCGAGCCCGGCCCGCACCACGAACATCACTACAGCCGCGACGAGCTCAAGCTGATCCTGCATTCGAGCCGTGGCCAGGACCCCAGTGACCAAGGCATGCGCGTGCTGGCGTCGGCAGTGGAGATGGGCGAGCTGGAAGTGGTCGACTGGGCCAACTCCCGCGAAGACCTGGTGAGCCTGGAATTCAACGCGCCGCTCAAGGAAATCCTGGCGATGTTTCGCCGGCATAAATTCAGCCGCTATCCGGTGTACGACACCGAGCGCGAAGAATTCGTCGGCCTGTTGCACATCAAGGACCTGCTGCTGGAGCTGGCCGCACTCGACCACCTGCCGGAGTCGTTCAACCTGGCCGAGCTGACCCGCCCGTTGGAGCGCGTATCGCGGCACATGCCGCTGTCGCGCCTGCTGGAGCAGTTCCGCAAGGGCGGCGCACACTTCGCCCTGGTGGAGGAAGCAGACGGCAAGATCATCGGTTATCTGACCATGGAAGACGTGCTGGAAGTCTTGGTCGGCGATATTCAGGACGAACATCGCAAGGCCGAGCGCGGCATCCTCGCCTATCAGCCCGGCAAGTTGCTGGTGCGTGGCGACACGCCGCTGTTCAAGGTCGAGCGGCTGTTGGGCGTGGACCTGGATCACATCGAGGCGGAAACCCTGGCAGGCTTGATCTACGAGACCCTCAAGCGGGTGCCCGAGGAAGAAGAGCTGCTGGAAGTCGAAGGGCTGCGCATCATCATCAAGAAGATGAAGGGGCCCAAGATCATCCTGGCCAAGGTGCTCAAGATCGAGTGATATGTGGCAGGTCGGTGCCAGCTGCGAGCAGGCCGGGCACTGTGCAGTGACCTTGCTGGCCTCTTCGCGGGTAGAACCCGCTCCCACATGGGTCAGTAGCACAAAGGTCTGCTCACGCAGGGGGTGGTTCCTGCGACGAGGCTACTGGCCGCCGACGGCAAAGTTGGGGAGCACGCCCAGTGGCCGGTCGAACTGGTAGGGGATCGATTCCAGCGCCAGGCCGACGTTGCGCTGCACCACGAAATGCAGGTGCGGGCCGGTGCTGTTGCCGGTGTTGCCCGAGCGCGCCAGCGCCGAACCGACACTGACCTGCTGACCCTCCCTGACGCTGACCGAACCGCGCATCAGGTGCAGATAGACGCCCATGGTGCCGTCCTCGTGGAGGATGCGCACGAAGTTGCCCGACGGGTTGTCACCGCGATTGTCCTGCTCGTTTTCCACCTTGATCACCGTGCCGCCGCGCGCCGCTATGATCGGCGTGCCTTCGGGCATGGCGATGTCCATGGCATAGCGCCCCTTGGCGCCGAAATGGCTGTATTTGCCATTCGGGCCCTGGGTCAGGCGGAAAGGTCCGCCGCGCCATGGGAACGGATAGCGATAACCATGCGCCTCGCCCTGCGGGTCACCGATCGAGGACACCAGCGTTTGCGCATAGCCCAACGGCTTGCCGGCCTGCTGGGCCGTGAGCACCACCAGGCTGACGCTGCTGCGCGCGGGCACCACCCGGCGGATGCTGCTGGGCGGCAGGCCTTGCACGTTGCGCAACTTGCTCAGCTTGAGCTCGACCTCGACGGGCGCGTAGAGATCGTTGCGCACCATGAAATTGGCGCTGCCCTTGCCTTTCTTCACCTCCAGACGAACCTGCCGGTCGATGCGCTCGACGATGCGCTCGCGCAGCACGAAGACCCGCGCGCCGGGCACGGGCCGGTCGGTATAGGAGGTGACGCCATCGGCATTGGTGAACTTGTAGACGGTCGCCGCCTGAGCCATGGGGGCGGCCGCGAGCAGGCCGCAGATCAGCAGGAGGCGATAGACCATGGGGGCGATGTCTGAAGGGGAACGAGCGCCAAGATTAGCAGGTATCGGCGCAGCGGCAATGTGCCATCTGTCAGGCGCCTGGCACGAAATGTTTCTGCACCGATCCACGGGCGATCAAGCGCGAAACGTAGTCGAGCTTCTGCGCATCCTGGTCGAGAAAACGGAACGTCAGCTGCAGCCAGTCGCTGTCGGGCTTGGGCTCGAAGGCGGCGACGGCGTGCAGGTAGCCGTTGAGACGAGCCACCTCGGCATTCTCGCCCTGCTCAAGGTCCAGGACGGCCAACTCCAGCACCTGGGGCAACACGGCTGCGCGGCGTACCACCAGCAACGCTTCCTTGAGGCTCAGGGCCTTGATCACGCACTGCTGGCTGCCACCCGGCAAGCGCAGTTGGCCCTGCCCGCGGCCCATGGGCGCTGAAGCTCGCGGGGGCGGCGGCGCTGCACCTGCCAACAGTGGGCTGGCAGGACGAGACGCCGGTGCTGCAGCCCGTGCAGGCTCGGCACGGCCCGAGGTCAACGCACTGAGTGAATCGTTGGCAAAGGCCGAAGCGGCCTGCTGGCGAGTCGGCGCCCCGGCGGCCAATGCCTGCAGCTTGCCGACCTTGGCCAGGGCCTTCTTGACCTTGGTCATCAGCTGTTCGTTGGTGAACGGCTTGCCGATGTAATCGGAAACGCCGGCCTGGATCGCCTGCACGACGTTTTCCTTGTCGCCTCGACTGGTCACCATGATGAAGGGCAAGGTCTTGCTGTTTTCCTGCTCGCGGGTCCAGGTCAGCAGTTCAAGGCCTGACATTTCCGGCATTTCCCAGTCGCACAGCACCATGTCGTAACTGTTGTGCATCATCAAGGACTGCGCCTTGCGTCCGTTGACTGCATCTTCGACGACGATGCCGGGAAAGGCATTGCGCAGGCATTTCTTCACCAGATCGCGGATGAACGGCGCGTCATCCACTACCAGTACACTGATCTTGCTCATCGACCGCTCCTGAAAACCGCGCAGGCATTACCGCTCGCCAAGGGCCACGTGCCACGTGGCGTGGCTGGCCACACGGCTGCCTCGCTTCGACCCACAATGAAAAACGCCCGGCAAAGGCCGGGCGTTCGTGTCGGGCCACCTTACTTATCGTCAGGTTGGTCCAGAACATTAGCGCTGTCGAGGGTGCCTTCGACTTCCTGCTTCATGCGCTTGAGGCCCATATGCCGCACATCGGTACCGCGCACCAGGTAAATCACCAGTTCGGAGATGTTGCGCGCATGGTCGCCGATGCGCTCCAGCGAGCGCAGCACCCAGATCACGTTGAGCACTCGGGAGATGGAGCGCGGGTCTTCCATCATGTAGGTCACCAGCTCGCGCAGCGCCGTCTTGTACTCGCGGTCGATGGTCTTGTCGTACTGCGCCACCGACAGGGCCAGGTCGGCGTCGAAGCGGGCGAAGGCGTCGAGCGCGTCGCGCACCATGATGCGTACCTGGTCGCCGATGTGCCGCACCTCGACGTAGCCACGCGGCGACTCGCCCTCCTCGCACAGCTGGATGGCGCGACGGGCGATCTTGGTCGATTCGTCGCCGATGCGCTCCAGGTCGATCACCGACTTGGAAATGCTGATGATCAGCCGCAGGTCGGAGGCCGCGGGCTGTCGACGTGCGAGGATGCGCAGGCATTCCTCGTCGATGTTGCGCTCCATCTGGTTGATCTGCTCGTCGACCTCGCGCACCTGCTGGGCCAGGCCGGAGTCGGCCTCGATCAGCGCGGTGACCGCGTCGTTGACCTGCTTCTCGACCAGCCCGCCCATGGCCAGCAGGTGGCTGCGCACCTCCTCGAGTTCGGCGTTGAACTGCTGCGAGATGTGATGGGTGAGGCCTTCTTTACTGATCATGGGTCGAATCCTTGGTGCGTCCACTCGGGATGATGCCAGCAACCGCTGCGAAGCCCTAGCCGTAGCGACCGGTAATGTAGTCTTCGGTCTGCTTCTTGGCGGGATTGGTGAACAGCGTGTCGGTATCGCCGAACTCCACCAGCTTGCCCATGTACATGAACGCCGTGTAGTCCGACACCCGCGCGGCCTGCTGCATGTTGTGGGTCACGATGACGATGGTGTACTTGGACTTGAGCTCGTAGATCAGCTCTTCGACCTTGAGCGTGGAAATCGGGTCGAGCGCCGAGCACGGTTCGTCGAGCAACAGTACCTCGGGCTCGACGGCGATGGTGCGGGCGATCACCAGACGCTGCTGCTGGCCGCCGGACAGGCCCAGCGCCGACTCGTGCAGGCGGTCCTTGACCTCGTCCCACAAGGCTGCGCCCCTGAGCGCCCACTCGACCGCTTCATCGAGGATGCGCTTCTTGTTGATGCCCTGGATGCGCAGGCCGTAGACCACATTCTCGTAGATGGTCTTGGGGAACGGGTTGGGCTTCTGGAACACCATGCCGACACGGCGACGCAGCTCGGCGACGTCCTCGCCCTTGCTATAGATGTCGTGGCCATAGAGGTTGATGGCACCCTGTACGCGGCAGCCATCGACCAGGTCGTTCATGCGGTTGAAGGTGCGCAGCAGGGTCGACTTGCCGCAGCCCGACGGGCCGATGAAGGCGGTCACGCGCTGCTTGGGAATGTTCATGCCGATGTCGAACAGCGCTTGCTTGTCGCCGTAGAACAGGCTCAGGCCGGGCACTTCGATGGCCACGGTCTCTTTCGCCAGGTTCAGGCTCTGCTTGTCGCGCCCCAGGGCCGACAGGTTGATGCCATGGGATGGGTTTTCATGCTGCATGGCAGACTCCAGAGGCTGTCAAATTCGGTTCAACGTTGGAATATTCCGGGGGCTGTGATGAGCTGTTCGCGGGCGGAGCGCTCACCGCCCTTGCGGGAGCGGGCTCTGCCCGCGAAGGGGCCATCACTGAAACACCCCTCAACTGTCCAGCGCCTTGTACTTCTCGCGCAAGTGGTTACGAATCCACACCGCCGACAGGTTCAGCGTAGCGATCACCAGCACCAGCAGCAATGCGGTGGCATACACCAGCGGTCGCGCGGCCTCCACGTTGGGGCTCTGGAAACCGACGTCGTAGATATGAAAGCCCAGGTGCATGATCTTCTGGTCCAGGTGCAGGTACGGGTAGTTGCCGTCCAGCGGCAGCGACGGCGCCAGCTTGACCACACCCACCAGCATCAACGGCGCCACCTCGCCAGCAGCGCGGGCCACGGCCAGGATCATGCCGGTCATCATTGCCGGGCTGGCCATGGGCAGGACGATCTTCCACAGGGTTTCCGCCTTGGTCGCGCCGAGGGCGAGCGAGCCCTCGCGCACGGTCCGCGGAATTCGTGCCAGGCCCTCCTCGGTGGCCACGATCACCACCGGCACCGCCAGCAGGGCCAGGGTCAGCGACGCCCACAACAGCCCCGGCGTGCCGAAGGTCGGCGCCGGCAGGGCCTCGGGAAAGAACAGCCGATCGAGCGAGCCACCGAGCACATAGACGAAGAACCCCAGGCCGAACACGCCATAGACGATGGCCGGTACACCCGCCAGGTTGTTCACCGCAATGCGGATCAGACGCGTGAAGGTATTCTGCTTGGCGTACTCACGCAGGTAGACCGCCGCCAGTACGCCGAACGGCGTGACGATGACGGCCATGATCAGGGTCATCATCACCGTGCCGAAGATGGCCGGAAAGATCCCGCCCTCGGTGTTGGCTTCGCGCGGGTCATCGCTGAGGAATTCCCACATCTTGCTGAAATAGAAACCCAGCTTGGTCAGCGTATTCATGGCATTGGGCTGATAGGCGTGGACGATCTGGCCCAGCTGAACCTCGATTTCCTTGCCGTTGGCGTCACGCACCGTGACGCTGTCGCGATTGACCTGGGCATGCAGCGCGCCCAGGCGGGTTTCGATGTCTTTGTAACTCGCGTCGAGCTCGGCGCGCTCGGCGTCCATGTCGGCCTGCGCCACAGGCGAGAGTTGGCCTTCGAGCTCCAGTCGGCGGGCCTGCAGGCGCAGCCTTTCCAGGCCGGCGTTGACCTTGCCGATATCGGACTTCTCCAGCCGCCTCAGTGCCTCCGCCAGGTCGCTGACCCGGGTGATGCGGCTTTGCAGTTCCGGCCAGGCAGTTTCGCCCTCGGCCACGACCTTGCCTTGTTCCTTGATATTGACCAGGTAGCCATAGAAATTGCCCCACTCGCGCCGCTCCAGCGCCATGAGCTCGGGCGGGGTGCTCTGCTCGACCAACCAGTCGCCGACGATCCAGGTGAAATCGGCACCATTGATGTCGCGGTTGCCGACCTTGACCAGCTCGCGGGTCATGAGTTCGGGGCCGCTGTCCGGCACCGGCAGGCCGGCACTTTTCAGACGTTCGCGCGGCACCTCTTCCTTCTGCACGATTTCGCCGATGACCAGGTGGTTGGCCATTCCCGGCACGTTGTAGCTGGCGTGTATCAGGTCGGCCGGCCAGAAATGTGCCAGGCCACGCACGGCGATCACCGCCAGCAGCCCCAGGGTCATGATCACCGCGATGGACACGGCCCCGCCGCTCAGCCATACGCCGGGCGAGCCGCTCTTGAACCAGCCTTTCAGGGAGTTCTGCTTCACAGCTGGCTACCTTTTCTCAAAGCGATGAATACTTTTTGCGCAGGCGCTGACGAATCAGCTCGGCCGCGGTGTTCATGACGAAGGTGAACAACAGCAGCACCAGGGCCGAGAGGAACAGCACGCGGTAGTGACTGCCGCCTACTTCCGACTCGGGCATTTCCACCGCGACGTTGGCCGCCAGGGTGCGCAGGCCTTCGAACAGGTTCATTTCCATGACCGGTGTGTTGCCGGTGGCCATCAGTACGATCATGGTCTCGCCCACGGCCCGGCCCATGCCGATCATCAGCGCCGAGAAGATGCCTGGGCTGGCGGTCAGAATCACCACCCGGGTCAAGGTCTGCCAGGGTGTGGCGCCCAGCGCCAGCGAACCCAGGGTCAGGCCCCGGGGCACGCTGAACACGGCATCTTCGGCAATCGAATAGATGTTCGGAATGACCGCGAAGCCCATGGCCAGACCGACCACCAAGGCGTTGCGCTGATCGTAGGTGATGCCCAGGTCGTTGCTGATCCACAGGCGCATGTCGCCGCCGAACCACCAGGTTTCCAGGAACGGGCTCATGTACAGCGCAAACCAGCCCACCAGCAGGATCACCGGGATCAGGATCGCGCTTTCCCAACCGTCCGGAATGCGCAGGCGGATCGACTCCGGCAGGCGACTGACCACGAAACCTGCGCTCAGGATGCCCAGCGGGGTAAGCAGGAGCAGGCTGAAGATACCGGGCAGGTGACCTTCGACATAAGGTGCCAGGAACAGGCCGGCGAAGAAGCCGAGGATCACCGTGGGCATGGCTTCCATCAGCTCGATGACCGGCTTGACCTTGCGGCGCATGCCGGGGGCCATGAAGTAGGCGGTGTAGATCGCTGCGGCAATGGCCAGCGGCGCGGCCAGCAGCATTGCGTAGAACGCTGCCTTCAAGGTGCCGAACGTCAGCGGCGCCAGGCTCATCTTGGGTTCGAAATCGGTGTTGGCTGCGGTCGACTGCCAGACATAGGCCGGTTTGTCGTAGTTTTCGTACCAGACCTTGCTCCACATCGAGCTCCACGAAACTTCCGGATGCGGGTTGTGCAGGGTCAAGGGCTGCAACGCGCCGTTGGCTTCGACCATGAGCTTGTTGGCCCGCGGCGCCATGGCGTAGATACCCGCGCCGTCGACCACGGGCTCGACCAGCAGGGTGCGGTGCGCCGTGCTGTGGAAAACCCCCAGCTGGCCGGATGCATCCAGGGCGGTGAAGCCCTTGCGCCGCTGTTCGGAGCTGATCTGGATGATCGGCGCGTGCCCCATCTGGAAGGTACGGATCTGCTTGAGGCGTGGTTCGCCGTCTTCGTCGCGAGCCATGAACCATTGCGCCAGGCCGCCCCTGGAGTCGCCGATGATCAGCGAGATACCGCCGACCAACTGGGCGCTGGCGGTGATCTGGGTGTCGGCGTTTTCGCTGAGCTTGTAGCGGCCGTTCATGCTGCGGTCGCGCAGGCTGAAAACATCGACCTGGGCACGGCCATTGATCACGTAAAGCCACTGCTGGCGCGGGTCGATGAAGATCGCCTTTACCGCCTGGTTCATCTGCGGCAGCTCGATGCGCTTCTGCTCGTTGGCGACCTCGCCGGTCATCATGTTTTCTTCGCGGGTGAGCTGCAGCACGTGGAGCTGGTCACCGGTCGAGCCGGCCAGGATCAGGCTGGAATCGCTGGCATTGATGCTCACCCGCTCCAGCGCGCGGCCCTGGGGGTCGAGCTCGATGGGAGCGTTGCCGTAGGGGTATTCGATCGCCGGGGTGACGGTCTTGTTGCCACCCGGGTAAGTCACCCGGTAGGTGTGGCGAAACACCAGAGCCTGGCCGTTGGACAGGCCCAGTACCACCAGTGGCGCACCTGGCTGGTCCTTGGCGCTGGCGGTCACGGTCACGCCGGCGGGAATCGGCAACGCCGTGCGCGACAGCTCTTCCCCGGTATGAGCATTGAAGAACAGTGCCGTGCCCTGCTCCGAGACGCGCATGCCCGCCTCGTTCTGCTCTTCGAGCGCATAAACCAGAGGCTTGCCGGCATCCTGCAGCCAAGCGGGATGCAGCGGCGGCTCGACCGTCAGGTCTGCGCCTTTGAACAGCGGCACCACCACGTAGGCGAGAAAGAAGAAGATCAAGGTGATCGCGGCCAGCACGGCCAGGCCACCGACCAACACATACCAGCGCGTGAAGCGATCCTTGAGCGCGCGAATACGCCGCTTGCGCTGCATCTCGGGCGTGTTGAAATCGATGCGCTTGGGTGGAGAAGTCGGGGTCATCGGGGAATTGGCCAGATCGTTCATGCGCACACCCTAGCGATCCTGTATGACAGAAACATGACAATGAGGTGACGCGACAAAAACGCCGGCCGGCTCAAGGCCGTCGGCGAATGGATGTAGGTTAATCCCGTAGGAGCGGTCTGTGGCCGCGAACCTGTCACTGCGGTGCATCAGGTGTGCCGCGGCGCTCGTTTCGCGGCCACTGGCCGCTCCTACGGGGTGGCGATGTTTATTGCTTGGCGACGTCTGCGCCTTCCTTCAGACCCAGGTCGGCCAGGGCCTTGGCGGCGACTTTGGCCGGCAGGGGAATGTAGCCATCCTTGACCACGACTTCCTGGCCCTGCTTGGACAGCATCAGCTTGACGAACTCGGCCTCCAGCGGCGCCAGCGGCTTGTTCGGCGCCTTGTTGACGTACACATAGAGGAAGCGCGACAACGGATACTTGCCGTTCAGGGCGTTTTCCTCGGTGTCTTCGATGAACTCGCTGGTGCCTTTCTTGGCCAGCGGCACGGTCTTCACACTGGCGGTCTTGTAACCGATACCCGAGTAGCCAATGCCATTGAGCGAGCTGCTGATCGACTGTACCACCGAGGCCGAGCCTGGCTGCTCGTTGACGTTGGGCTTGTAGTCACCCTTGCACAGGGCCTCTTCCTTGAAATAGCCATAGGTACCGGACACCGAATTGCGCCCGAACAGCTGCACCGGTTTGTTGGCCAGGTCGCCGGTCACGCCCAGTTCGCCCCAGGTCTTCACATCGGCCTTGGCGCCACACAGGCGAGTGGACGAGAACACCGCGTCGACCTGTTCCATGGTCAGGTGCTGGATCGGGTTGTCCTTGTGCACGAACACGGCCAGGGCGTCGACGGCCACCGGAATGGCCGTGGGCTTGTAGCCGTATTTCTGCTCGAAGGCCGCCATTTCGGTGTCCTTCATCTTGCGGCTCATGGGCCCCAGGTTGGCGGTGCCTTCGATCAGCGCCGTGGGCGCGGTGGCCGAACCTGCTGCCTGGATCTGGATGTTGACGTTCGGGTATTCCTTCTTGTAGTTCTCGGCCCACAAGGTCATCAGGTTGGCCAGGGTATCGGAGCCCACACTGGACAAGTTGCCCGACACGCCAGTGGTCTTGACGTAGGCAGGGATGGAAGGGTCGACGGCGGCTACCGCATTGCCAGTGGCAACGCCTGCGGCGACGAAGGTCATGGCGGCCATCAAACGCGTGAGTTTCATGCCTTGCTCCTAGCAAATCCAGAAAAGGGTGTTGACTCGGCGCTCGGTATTGGCGGGCCGTGGGGACACTCTATGAAAGGATTGTGACAGTAGGATGAATGGCCATCATCCTCCGTGCGGGCCTCGTTCGCTGGCTCTGCCAGCGAACGAGGCCAACGGATTCAGCGCTTCTTGGCCATCAGGTACAACCCGCACAAGAAGCCGATCACACAGATCGCCGCCACATAATAGGCCGGCCCCATGGGATTGGACTTCATCAGCAGGGTCACTGCCATCGGCGTCAGGCCGCCGAAGATGGCATAGGCCACGTTGTAGGAGAACGACAGGCCGGAGAAACGCACCACTGCCGGGAACGCCTTGACCATCACGTAGGGCACCGCGCCGATCACGCCCACGCACAGGCCAGTCACCGCATACAGCGGAAACAGCCAGTCGGGATGCGCGTGCAAGCTGTGGAACAGGGTCCAGGAGGTGGCCAGCAGCGCCAGGCTGCCGACCACGAACACCTTGCCGGCGCCGAAGCGGTCAGCCAGCGCGCCCGAACCGATGCAGCCCAGGCTCAGGAACACGATGGCCAGGCTGTTGGCCTGCAGCGACTGCTTGGGGGTAAAGCCGTAGAGGGTCTGCAGAATGGTCGGGGTCATCAGGATGACCACGATGATCCCCGCCGAGAGCAACCAGGTCAGCAGCATGGAAATGGCCACGGCCCCACGATGGTCGCGCAGCACCGTGCGCAGCGGCACTTCGGCGGCCAGCGCCTTGCGCTGCTGCAGTTCGGCGAAGACCGGGGTTTCATGCAGCCAGCGACGCAGGTACACCGACGCCAGGCCGAACACACCGCCGATCAGGAAAGGGATACGCCAGGCGTAGTCCGAAACCTCGGCCGGGGTGTAGATGCTGTTGATGGCAGTGGCCATCAGCGAGCCCAGCAGGATCCCGGTGGTCAAGCCGCAGGTCAGCGTGCCGCAGGCATAGCCGACGTTGCGCCCCGGCACATGCTCGGAGACGAACACCCAGGCCCCGGGTACTTCGCCGCCGATGGCCGCGCCCTGGATCACCCGCATCAACAGCAACAGGATGGGCGCAAAGATGCCGATCTGTGCGTAAGTGGGCAGTAGGCCCATGATCAGGGTGGGCACGGCCATCATGAAGATGCTCAACGTGAACATCTTCTTGCGCCCCAACAGGTCACCGAAGTGCGCCATGATGATGCCGCCCAGCGGCCGCGCCAGATAGCCAGCGGCGAAGATGCCGAAGGTTTGCATCAGCCGCAGCCACTCGGGCATGTCGGCAGGAAAGAACAACTTGCCCACCACCGCCGCAAAGAACACGAAGATGATGAAGTCGTAGAACTCAAGTGCACCGCCCAGGGCGGACAACGAAAGTGTCTTGTAATCACTGCGGGTCAGCGGACGCGAAGGCGGAGCGATACTCGAAGGCGCGGCGGTCATGTGATGTTCTCTTATATACAAATCCACAGCTTTGTTGCTGTTTTGGGTTTGGCAGTGCAGGCACGATAGCAAATTGCTAGAAAAAGCACATGGCCTGTATTGGCAATCGCAGTAATTGGACAGCGAACGGTCGTTATGGCGGTTCTGCGCCTATATACTGGCCTTAATTAAAGGGTGTTGTGCGAAAACGCAGCTAGCGTTGTAGCCGATTTCGCAGAGGTACCCTGTGTGCGCCAGTTGAAAGAAAAGCCGTGTAGGCTTTTGTCATTGGCGCCGATCAATGCGCCACTCCAATAAAGCGTCACGGGTCAGAGGCCCCCCCGGCATGATTGAACTCGAACAAGAAGATCCCATTCCCCAAGGCGACCTGGCCTTGCAGATCACCGCGCTGCCACGCGAAACCAACGGCTTTGGCGATATTTTCGGCGGCTGGCTGGTCGCCCAGATGGATCTGGCCGGAACGGCCATGGCCAGCAAGGTGGCCGGTGGACGGGTGGCGACGGTAGCCATCGATCGCATGGCGTTCCTGGTCCCGGTTGCCGTCGGCGCGCAATTGTCCTTCTATACCCAGACCCTGGAGATCGGCCGCAGCTCGATCCAGATGATGGTCGAGGTATGGAGCGACGATCCACTGTCGAGCGAATGGCGCAAGGTCACCGAGGCCGTCTTCGTATTCGTCGCCATCGACGGCAGCGGCCGCACGCGCGCGGTACCACCGCGGCGCTGATGTACCACCGGCGCATCAGCCGACTTTTTGAACCCATAGCGAGAACTCTTCATGTCTGAGCCGCAGGTCGAATCGGTCAAGCTCGATGAACTCAATTGCTGGCGCATCAGCACCGATCAGGCTGAGCTGCTGATCGCGCAACAAGGCGCCCAGGTAATCAGCTATCAGCGTCACGGTCAGCAGCCGCTGATCTGGCCCAACCCGGCCGCCCTCTACAAGCCGGGCAAGGCCGTTCGCACCGGCGTGCCGGTGTGTTGGCCATGGTTCGGCAACCTTGGGCGCAATCCCGAGGCGGTACAGGCCATGCGCACCGCCAGCGACGAGGCACCTGCCCACGGCCTGGTGCGGACGCTGGACTGGGAGTTGCTGGGTATCGACCAGCTCGAATCGGGCATCAAGGTCGAATTGAGCGTGCCGCAGGCAGCTCGCGGTGAATTGCCAGGGTGGCCGCACAAGGTCGAGGTCAGGCTGTGCGTGGTACTTGGCGAGGCGCTGGAGATCACCTTGCACAGTCGCAACCTGGACGACCATCCCGTCAGCCTGAGCCAGGCGCTGCACAGTTACTTTGCGGTGAGCGACGTGCGTCAGGCCACCGTCGAGTGCCTAGGCGGCCTGACCTACATCGAAACCCTGGACGGCTGGCAGCCCCGCCAGCAGGCTGGCGTGCTCGGGTTTGCCGGCGAAACCGACCGGATCTACCTGAATACTCCAGCGCAGCTGAGTTTCGTCGACCCGGGCTGGCAACGGCGGGTGACCCTCGCCTCCACCGGCTCGCGCAGCGCAGTGGTGTGGAACCCGTGGGTCGAGCGCGCCACGGCCTTGCCGGACATGGCCGACGACGGTTGGCAGGGCATGCTGTGCATCGAGACGGCGAACGTCTGGGATGACGTAGTGACGCTGGCACCCGGTGCGGCCTGTGCCATGGGCGTCAGGTTTACAGCTTCAGAGCTTTGATATTTGCAGGCAGGTCCGGCCTCTTCGCGGGCAGAGGGCTCGCCGCCCGCCCCGCTCCCACATGGACGCTGTATGCCCCACTGTGGGAGCGGGCTCTGCCCGCGAAGAGGCCAGACCTGCAAACTCATAAACTCACAAATCCGACTCCTTCACCACCCGCACTTTCTGCGCATCCAGCGCATAAGCCGCATCGGCCAGGTCGTTGCTGACCTTCTCCACCTTGACCTTGCCCGTGACCCACAACGGCGTGTAGATATCGGCCAGCTTCAGCCCCTTGGGGTAGCGCACCAGGATCAACTGGTTCGGCGGCGGCGGCGGAACGTGAATGCACGCGCCTGGGTATGGCACCAGGAAGAACAGCGTGCTGTTGCCCTTGGCATCGCTTTCCAGCGGAACGGGGTAGCCACCGATGCGAATGTCCTTGCCGTTCATGGCCGCCACGGTCTTGGTGGAATACATCACCGCCGGCAGACCCTTGGCTTGCTTCATGCCACCCTTTTCGGTGAACGTGCCCTGCGCCTCGGGTGAGTCGTGGTCGATTTCGGGCATCCGCTCCAAAGCCTGCTGGTCGGCCTTGGGCATCAGCTGCAGCCAGTCGGTTTCCGGCAGTTCAGCATGCGCAGTGGCTGCGGCGAACATGAAGCAGAGCAGTAGAAGTCGGCGCATGGCAGGGCCCAGAGTGGAAAGTCGGCCATTCTAACCACAGCCCAGACGTGACGCAGCCCCCATCGAGGCAAGCTCGAGGGGGGCTGCGGTGCAACCAGTCAGGTACCTGCAGGGCTGCCGCAGGTATCAGGCGCGTTGAGTCAACGCTTCTTGCTGACCATGCCGTAGATCACCAGCAGGATGATCGCGCCGACCAGCGCGCCGAGGAAGCCGGCACCTTCGCCAGCCCGGTAGATACCCAGCGCCTGACCACCGTAGGTCGCAGCCAGGGAACCGGCGATACCCAGCAGAATGGTCATGATCCAACCCATGCTGTCATCGCCAGGCTTCAGAAAACGCGCCAGCAGACCAACGATCAAGCCGATGAAGATAGTCCCGATGATTCCCATGATATTCCCTCTGATATGAACAGGCTTGATGCCAAGCTGCGATAGCAGCCTTGGCGTACAGCCATCAGAGGGTTGATGGTCGGCAATGGTTCCTCAACCCTGGCTAAGGGCCTGAACTTCGGCGATCTGGCGTTGCAACGTGGCGCGATCGGCACAGCGCACGGTGGCATGACCGACCTTGCGGCCAACCTTGAACGCCTTGCCGTAGTGGTGCAGATGGCAGTCGTCGATGGCCGCGACCTGCGCCACTGCCGGCACTTCGCCGATGAAGTTGAGCATGGCGCTTTCGCCGACCTTGGCGGTCGAACCCAATGGCAGCCCGGCCACGGCGCGCAGGTGGTTTTCGAACTGGCTGCACTCGGCGCCTTCGATCGTCCAGTGCCCGGAATTGTGCACGCGGGGCGCGATTTCATTGGCCTTCAAGCCACCATCCACTTCGAAGAACTCGAACGCCAGTACGCCAACGTAGTCGAGCTTTTCCAGCACACGGCCAGCGTAGTCTTCGGCCAGCCCCTGCAGTGGATGCGCGGTGCTTGCCACCGACAGGCGCAGGATGCCGGCCTCGTGGGTGTTGTGCACCAGCGGGTAGAAGCGGGTCTCGCCATCGCGTGCGCGCACGGCGATCAGCGACACTTCGCCGGTAAAGGGCACGAAGCCTTCGAGCAGGCACGGCACGCTGCCCAGTTCGGCGAAGGTCCCGGCCACGTCGGTGGCGCTGCGCAGGACCTTCTGGCCTTTGCCGTCATAGCCCAGGGTACGGGTTTTCAGCACGGCGGGCAGGCCGATGCTGGCCACCGCGGCGTCGAGATCGGCCTGGGACTGGATGTCGGCGAACGTCGGCGTCGGCACGCCCAGGTCCTTGAACATGCTTTTTTCGAACCAGCGGTCACGGGCGATGCGCAGCGCGTCGGCGCTGGGATACACCGGTACGAATTGCGACAGGAACGCCACGGTCTCGGCCGGAACGCTTTCGAACTCGAAGGTGACCAGGTCGACTTCGTCGGCCAACTGGCGCAGGTGATCCTGGTCGCCATAGTCGGCCCGCAGGTGCTCGCCCAGGGGGGCGGCACAGGCATCGGGCGCCGGGTCCAGGAACGCGAAATTCATCCCCAGGGGGGTACCGGCCAAGGCCAGCATGCGGCCCAGTTGGCCGCCACCGATTACACCGATCTTCATGTCAAAGAACCTCAGGCCTGGCGCGGGTCGGGATTGTCCAGAACGTTGTCTGTCTGCTCGGCGCGGAACGTTTTCAGCGCAGTGTGGAACTGCGGGTGCTTGGCGCCCAGGATGCTGGCCGACAGCAGCGCGGCGTTGATCGCGCCGGCCTTGCCGATGGCCAGTGTGGCGACCGGAATGCCCGCCGGCATCTGCACGATGGACAGCAGTGAGTCGACGCCCGACAGCATGGACGACTGCACCGGCACACCCAGCACCGGCAGGTGCGTCTTGGCCGCGCACATGCCTGGCAGATGCGCCGCGCCGCCGGCGCCGGCGATGATCACCTCGATGCCGCGGCTTTCGGCCTCGTCGGCATACTGGAACAGCAGGTCCGGGGTGCGGTGGGCGGAAACCACCTTGACCTCGAAGGGAATACCGAGCTTTTCCAGCATATCGGCGGTGTGGCTAAGGGTGGACCAATCGGACTTGGAGCCCATGATCACGCCAACCAATGCACTCATCGTCGAGCCTCTTCTCTTGGGCGCCCGCAGGCGCGTCAAAAAACAACGAGCCACGCAGGAAGACCGGCGTGGCTCGTTATGCGAATAATGGCCGGAACAGACCGGCCGAAGGCCGCGCAGTATACCGTAAGAATGAAGATTTATTGCAGCCATCTCGACCGACCGTCAAATGGCTGCGAAGCGCGGGTTTGTTGACTTTCAGGTCAGTGAAATCGGCGGTGAACGCTTCGCGGCCACTGGCCGCTCCTACACGAAACACGATGGCTTTGCGTAGGAGCGGCCAGTGGCCGCGAAGGCAGCACCGCCGAATCGAGTCAGGCGCTGCCCGCCGCCGCACCCTCCAACCGCTTCCACAACAGCCGCACATTGGCCTTGCGCACCAACGCACAGCGATACACGCGAATCTCCAACGGCACGTGCCACTGCTGCCCGCCACACACCACCAGCTCGCCGCGAGCCAGCTCGGCGCGTACGCTCAGGCGCGGCACCCAGGCGATCCCCAGGCCTTCGAGCGCCATGCTTTTCAGGCTGTCGGCCATGGCGGTTTCGTACACCGTGGTATAGCGCAGGCTGCGCTGGCGCAGCAGCAGGTTCACCGAGCGCCCGAGAAACGCGCCTGCAGAATAAGCCAGCAGTGGAATGCTGCCCTCGCCTTCCAGGTCGAACAACGGCTGGCCCTGGGCGTCGCTGGCGCAGATGGGCAGCATCTCGGTGGTGCCCAGATGCAGGGACGGAAATATCTCAGGGTCCATCTGCATCGCCGAATCGGGGTCGTAGAACGCCAGCATCAGGTCGCAGCCGCCCTCGCGCAACGCATGCACTGCATCGCCGACGTTGGTGGCCACAAGACGCGTGGCGATGGGCAGGCCGTCGTTGCGCAGTTTCGCGATCCAGCCCGGAAAGAACCCCAATGCCAGCGAGTGCGCTGCAGCCACCTGCATGACTTCACCCTGTCCGCCTTCCAAGTGATGCAGATGACGCAAGACCTCGCCCAGTTGGTCGACCACCGTGCGCGCCGTGACCAGAAACAACTGACCGGCCTCGGTCAACTCGACCGGCGTGCGCGATCGATTCACCAACGTCAGGCCCAGCGCAGCTTCCAGGCTGCGGATACGCCGGCTGAACGCAGGCTGGGTGACGAAGCGGCGTTCAGCCGCTTGTGAAAAGCTGCGGGTGGCCGCCAGTGCGCTGAAATCTTCCAGCCATTTGCTTTCCAGGTTCATGTCGGTTCTCGGTACGTTGATTCGGGCAGCGTGTAACAGCCGGACGCGGCTCGCGCCGCTGCTACAGGGATCCCTTGTAGCAGCGGCGCAAGCCGCGTCGGCGGACAACACCGACGTCATTGGAATACGCCGGATCACCCTTGCGCGTCACATGCGCCATTATGCCGATTATGCATACCCCAGCAAGCATCAGCATTAGCCGCAAATCTGCTACAGGCCTAGCATTGCAAGCATTCCGGCACTTGCCGGGCCTCTACAGAGATTATCTCTATCATGTCCTCCGCTGCATCACTGCGCACTGAAAAAGACCTGCTCGGCGTTCTCGAAGTCCCGGCTGAAGCCTACTACGGCATTCAAACCCTGCGCGCCGTGCACAACTTCCGCCTCTCCGGGGTGCCGTTGTCGCACTACCCCAAGCTGGTCGTGGCCCTGGCCATGGTCAAGCAGGCCGCCGCCGATGCCAACCACCAGTTGGGGCATCTGAACACAGCCAAGCATGCGGCAATCAGTGAAGCGTGTGCCCGCCTGGTGCGCGGCGATTTCCACGATCAGTTCGTGGTCGACATGATTCAGGGTGGCGCCGGTACGTCCACCAACATGAATGCCAACGAGGTGATCGCCAACATCGCCCTGGAAGTCATGGGCCATCAGAAAGGCGAATACCAGTACCTGCACCCCAACAACGACGTGAACATGGCGCAGTCGACCAACGACGCCTACCCGACGGCCATTCGCCTGGGTCTGCTGCTGGGCCACGACGCCCTGCTGGCCAGCCTCGACAGCCTCATCCAGGCATTCGCCGCCAAGGGCGTGGAATTCGCCCACGTGTTGAAGATGGGTCGGACCCAGCTGCAGGACGCCGTGCCGATGACTCTGGGCCAGGAATTCAAGGCCTTCGCCACCACGTTGACCGAAGACCTCAACCGCCTGCGCAGCCTGGCTCCGGAACTGCTGACCGAAGTCAACCTGGGTGGCACCGCCATCGGCACCGGCATCAACGCCGACCCGGGCTATCAGGCCCTGGCCGTGTCGCGCCTGGCCACCATCAGCGGCCAGCCGCTGGTGCCCGCCGCCGACCTGATCGAAGCAACCTCCGACATGGGTGCCTTCGTGCTGTTCTCCGGCATGCTCAAGCGCACTGCGGTCAAGCTGTCGAAGATCTGCAACGACCTGCGCCTGCTGTCCAGCGGCCCGCGTACCGGCATCAACGAGATCAACCTGCCGGCGCGCCAGCCGGGCAGCTCGATCATGCCGGGCAAGGTCAATCCGGTGATTCCCGAAGCGGTCAACATGTGCGCCTTCGAGATCATGGGCAACGACCTGGCCCTGACCATCGCCGCCGAGGGCGGGCAGTTGCAGCTCAACGTCATGGAACCGCTGATCGCCTACAAGATCTTCGACTCCATCCGCCTGCTGCAGCGCGCCATGGACATGCTGCGTGAACACTGCATCGTCGGCATCACCGCCAACGAACAGCGCTGCCGCGAGCTGGTGGAGCACTCCATCGGCCTGGTCACCGCGCTGAACCCCTACATTGGCTATGAAAACGCCACCCGTATCGCTCGCATCGCCCTGCAGACAGGTCGCGGCGTGCTTGAGCTGGTACGTGAGGAAGGCCTGCTCGACGACGCCATGCTGGCCGACATCCTGCGCCCGGAAAACATGATCGCGCCGCGCCTCGTGCCCCTCAAGGCCTGAGCCGGCCGTACGCTCACCAGGTCGAGGGACTAGACACCTCTCACCTTTTGAGGGCTCCGAGAGCAATTTCGGAGCCCTTTTTTTGTGCCGCTGTAACGCCCTGGGTCAAACATCCCACAAGATGAATATGCCCAGTCCTATGCACCAAAAAGCTGCGCGGCCTTACACCTATGGGTATAGTGCCGCCCTTTTGAACTTGACGAGGTAACCCCCATGCTTGAAGTCATCAACGACTTCCTCTCGGGAAAAGTCCTGATCGTGCTTATCGTCGGCCTCGGTGGCTATTTCACCGTGCGCTCGCGCTTCGTCCAACTGCGCCACTTCCTGCACATGTTCAGTGTGTTCCGCGACAGCCTGCGCAACAGTTCAGACCAGCTCAGCTCGTTTCAGGCACTGATGCTCAGCCTGGCCGGGCGAGTCGGCGCCGGTAACATCGCAGGCGTCGGCATTGCCGTGACCCTGGGTGGCCCGGGCGCGGTGTTCTGGATGTGGGTCACCGCCCTGGTGGGCATGGCCAGCAGCTTCTTCGAATGTACCCTGGCGCAGGCCTACAAGCGCTGCGACCCCGACGGCCAATACCGCGGCGGTCCTTCGTTCTACATTCAGCACGGCCTGGGCAAGCGCTGGCTGGGCATGGTCATGGCGGTGCTGTTGCTGCTGACCTTCGGCTTTGCCTTCAACGGCCTGCAATCGCATGCGGTCACCAGTTCGCTGAACGATGCCTTCGGCCTGTCCACCACTTGGACCGGCGTCGGCCTGGCCGCGTTGCTGGGCCTGGTGTTCTTCGGTGGTATCAAGCGAATCGCGGCGGTCGCCGACCTGCTGGTGCCGGTCAAGACCCTGGCCTACATCGCCGTCAGCCTCTATGTGATCGTGCTGCAGTTCGATCAGGTTCCGGAAATGCTGGCGACCATCGTGCGCAGCGCGTTCGGCCTGGACCCGGTATTCGGCGGCCTGCTCGGCAGCGCCATCGTCATGGGCGTGAAACGTGGTGTGTTCGCCAACGAAGCGGGCCTGGGCAGTGCGCCCAACGTGGCCGCCGTGGCGCAGGTCGAACACCCGGTTGCACAGGGCGTGGTGCAGGCGTTCAGCGTCTTCCTCGACACTTTCGTGATCTGTACCTGTACCGCACTGGTGATCCTGCTGTCGGGCTTCTACACGCCGGGCTTCGAGGGCGATGGCATTGCTCTGACGCAGAACTCGCTGGCCAACGTGGTGGGTGAATGGGGCCGGGTGTTCATCAGTGTCGCCTTGTCGCTGTTCGTGTTCACCTCGATCCTCTACAACTATTATCTGGGCGAGAACAGCCTGCGCTTCCTCATCGGCGACAACCGCAAGGCGGTGCTGGTGTACCGCGCGATCGTGCTGTTGCTGATCTTCTGGGGCGCCATCGAAAACCTGGAAACGGTGTTTGCCTTCGCCGACATCACCATGACCCTGCTGGCCTTCGTCAACCTGATCGCTTTGGCCATGCTGTTCAAGACCGGCCTGCGCCTGCTGCGCGACTATGATGCGCAGCGCAGTGCCGGGATCAAGGTACCGGTGTTCGATTCGCGGCAGTTCGCCGACCTCGACCTGGACCTCAAGGCCTGGCCGGTGCCAAATCCGGCAGCAGCCGATGAAAAGGCCCAGGCACCCCTGCCCGTCCAGCGTTAAGGAGGCTTCTGCATGAGCATCGCATCCCCTGCCCGTCATGTGCGGGTGCTGTACACCGGCGGCACCATCGGCATGCAGGCCAGTGCCAATGGCCTGGCTCCGGCTTCGGGCTTCGAGGCGCGCATGCGCGAACAGCTCGCCGCCCAGCCTGAACGGGTGGTGCCGCACTTCAGCTTCGAGGAACTGCTGCCGCTGATCGACAGCGCCAACATGACGCCGGCCTACTGGCAGCGTCTGCGCGAAGCCGTGGTTCGAGCGGTGGATGAGCAGGGGTGCGATGCCGTACTGATCCTGCATGGCACCGACACGCTGGCGTACAGCGCGGCGGCCATGAGTTTCCAGTTGCTGGGGCTCCAGGCACCGGTGCTGTTCACCGGTTCCATGCTGCCTGCCGGGGTGCCCGGCAGCGATGCCTGGGAAAACGTCAACGGCGCCCTGGCAGATCTCGCCAGGGGCCTGGAGCCGGGTGTGCACCTGCATTTCCACGGTGCGTTGCTGCCGCCGACCCGCTGCGCCAAGGTGCGCAGCTCGGGGCGCAATCCGTTTGCCGCATTGCGGCGCACGGGTGGCGCCGCCAGGGTCGCACCGATGCCGGCGGCGCTGGATTATCGCCAGCCACGTCAGCCTGCCAGCATCGGTGTATTGCCGCTGTACCCCGGCCTCGGCGTGCCGCTGTTGCAGGCGGTCGTGGACAGCGGGGTGCAGGCCTTGCTGCTCGAATGCTACGGCAGCGGCACCGGGCCGTCCGACAACGCGGCGTTCCTCGACGCGCTGCGGGCAGCCCAGGCGCGGGGCATCGTGGTCGTGGCGCTGACGCAATGCCAGGAAGGCGGCGTCGAACTGGATGTGTATGAAGCCGGTAGCCGCCTGCGCGATGCAGGCGTGCTCTCCGGCGGCGGCATGACCCGCGAGACGGCACTGGGCAAGCTGCACGCATTGCTGGGTGCAGGCTTGCCGGTGGAAGAAGTCCGCCGCCTGGTAGAACTCGACCTGTGCGGCGAACTGGCCTGATCGAAACCGCGGCGCGCCCTTCGCGCTGCTCCAAGGGTTGCGCACATCCGTAGGAGCGGTCAGCGGCCGCGAAACAGACGCTGCGGTGCATCAGACAGACTGCGGCGCGCCCTTCGCGGCCACGGACCGCTCCTACGAAGCTTGCACGATCCCGTAGGAGCGGTCATCGGCCGCGAAACAGGCGCTGCGGTGCATCAGACAGACTGCGGCGCGCCCTTCGCGGCCACGGGCCGCTCCTGCGAAGCTTGCACGATCCCGTAGGAGCGGTCAGCGGCCGCGAAACAGGCGCTGCGGTGCATCAGACAGACTGCGGCGCGCCCTTCGCGGCCACGGGCCGCTCCTGCGAAGCTTGCACGATCCCGTAGGAGCGGTCAGCGGCCGCGAAACAGGCGCCGCGGTGTCACTGTCACTCAGCAGCCGGTCAGGCGTTCCACACGCGCTTCGTTGGGAAAGAACAACGGACGCAGGCGAACGCCAACGCTGTTGCCGATGAAGGCGGCGACCAGCCACAGCCAGCCATGCAGGCTGCCAGAGGCAATGCCGCTGAAATACGCACCGATGTTGCAGCCATAAGCCAGGCGCGACCCATAGCCTAGTAACAACCCGCCAATCACGGCCGCGATCAGTGACCGGCGCGGGATCTTCAAGCTGGGCGCGAAATGTCCGGCCAACCCCGCCGCCAGCAGTGCACCCAGCACGATACCGATGTCCATGACGCTGGTGATGTCCTCCCACACCGGCGCAGCCAGCGCCTTGGCGTTGGATGCGGTTTGCCAGAACGCCCAACTGCCCACGTCCACGCCCAACCCACTGGCCACTTTCGCCCCCCACAGCGCAAACGCCGAAGTGATGCCCCAAGGCCGCCCGGCCAGCGCCAACGTGGCGAAGTTCAGCAGCGCCAGCGCGACTGCTCCCCACACCAAGGGCCACGGCCCGCGCAGGAACCTGTTCGAACCAGGCGTCGCCCGCACGTCGGGTGTTTCCAGCGCACCATGCCGACGCCGTTCCAGGCCCACCGTCACCCACGCGATCAGCGCGAACACGCCCAAGCTCAGCAACAGCGCCGGCACCACGCCCAGGCTCTTGACGATCGAGATCGCCGGCAACGATGGCAAGGCAAACCACCAGTCCACATGGTGGGTCGCGATCAGTGAGCCACAGATGAAGAACAGCAGGGTCACCAGCATGCGTGCGTTGCCACCACCGACGGTGAACAGCGTCCCCGACGCGCAACCGCCACCCAGCTGCATGCCGATGCCGAAAATGAAGGCACCGAACACCACCGACAAACCGGCGGGCGCGACCAGCCCCACCACCGGCTGGCCGAACAGGCTGCCTACACCCAGAACCGGAAAGAACAGCAGCACCGCCAGCGCCAGCATGACCATCTGCGCCCGCAGCCCTGCGCCTCGGCGATCACTGATGAAAACCCGCCAGGCAGACGTGAAGCCGAACGCTGCGTGATAAAGCGTCAGACCCAGGGCCGCACCGACCGCCCACAACAGCACCTGGCGCGAACCCACCGCAGCGGCGAGAAACACCCCACCGAGCACCAGCAGAGAGATCGCCACCAGCGGCGCACCCAGTGCACGCCGTGGGGCAACAGAAAAAGTCGAACTCATGGCAGCATCCGAATAGAGAGACAAGACAGCGCAGCAGTATAAAACCTAAAGCCAGGTGTTGATGCGTCTCTGCGACCAGAGCGACTTCAGGCCGCAGGTGATCGGTGCCAGGCACCCGCAGGATTTTGTGAACAACCTTCTTGCAACGTTCCCTCGACGCACCGGTCAGAAACTGTCCAACCACGGCTGAGCAAGCCATTTCACTGTATGTAATACCAGATGATTAGCGCGATCTGTGGATAAGCCTGTGTATAACCTTGGGTATAACCCTGTGGATACCTGTGTGGATAATCTTCCGAGTGCTGTTGGATGCACTCGCTCGCACAAGATGCCAAGATGACCGTCACGACCCACCGGAGCACGACCATGTCCGACCTCGCCATTCGTCCTGTTACCGCAGCCGACCATCTTGCCTGGCTGAACCTCTGGCGGGCCTACCAGCTTTTCTACCAGACCGAGATTCCCGACGCCGTGACCCAGGTCACCTGGCAACGCATGCTCGACGACGCCGAACCCATGCACGCGGCGCTTGCCTGGCGCGACGGCGTGGCCATCGGCATGGTTCACTACATCTATCACCGCTCGTGCTGGACCATTGAAAACTCCTGCTACCTGCAGGATCTGCTGGTGGATGCTTCGGTACGCGGTGGGGGCGTGGGTCGCCAGTTGATCGAGTTCGTCTACGCAACCGCCAAGACCGCCGGTTGCGCCAAGGTCCACTGGCTCACCCATGAAACCAACAGCACCGCCATCGGGCTGTACCGGAATATCGCCGAGCAGCCCGGTTTCATCCAATTTCGCAAGCCACTCTAGGAGCTGCCATGCCCACATCCGCCTCCGCATCCGACTGGAAGCCCGTCAAGGCACCCGTGGCGACCACCATGAACGGTCGCTTCATCCGCCTGGAGAAACTCGATCCCAAGCGCCATGGTGAAGACCTCTGGGAAGCCCTGCAGGGGCCGCAGTCCGACGCGCAGCTGTGGGACTACCTGCCCTACGGCCCCTTCAACGACCTGGAGCTGTTCTACATCTGGCTCGACGGCTATGCCATCAGCAACGATCCGCTGGGCTTCTGCGTGGTCGACCAGCACACCGGCAAAGCCGAAGGCATCCTCAGCCTGATGTCCATCGTGCCGGCGCACGGACGCCTGGAAGTGGGCCACGTGGCCTTTGCCGCCTCCATGCAGCGCACGCCCAAGGGGACCGAGGCGATCTACCTGGCGCTCAAGCTGGCATTCGGTCAGGGCTATCGCCGGGTCGAATGGAAGTGCGACAACGCCAACAAACGTTCGCGCCGCGCCGCCGAACGCGTCGGTTTCAGCCTCGAAGGTGTGTTCCGCCAGCACATGGTGGTCAAGGGTCGCAACCGTGACACGGCGTACTTTTCCATCACCCACAGCGAGTGGCCGGCAATCGAGGCAGCGTTCGAGGGCTGGCTGGCGGTAGACAACCAGCCTTCTTCCGGCCAGCGCAAACCCTTGGAACAGTTTCGCGTCGGCGTTTAAATAATTCTGTAAAGACCAGGGGCTATACAGGACGACCTCACTGCAATCAGGTCGTCCGCTCATGCCGTACTCTCCGCACCGCCTCGCCCTTGCCATCGCTCTGCTCGCCCCGGGCACGCCGATGTCGGCGGCCTTCGCCAAAGACCTGCAGATCGATACCGCCATTCAGGCGACGCAAAGCCTGAGCGATACCGATCGCCTGACGGTGAGCAAGGCTGGGAGCATCACGGCCAGTGCCGAGGCGATCAAGCTCAAGGGTTCGGCAGCGGGTACTGGCGTGGTTGTGGATAACTCGGGCCGGCTGATCTCCACTGCCGATCGAGCCATCGACAGCTCCAGTAGCGGCGCAGTGCGCAACTACACCCTGATCAATCGCGCGGGTGCGCTGATTCAAGGCTCGTCCGATGCCTTTCGCATCAAGGACGATTTCAGCCGTGGCGCCATCGTCATCGACAACAGTGGCACGCTGCGCTCGCTGAACAAGCGCGCTATCGATCTGGAAGCCCTGGAAAGCGCTGGCATCGCCACCACCCTCGACAACCGCGCCGGCGGGTTGATCCGCAGCGAAAAGAACGACGCGATGAAAACCGGCATCAATGCCACGATCATCAACCACGGCGAGATATCCACAGGCGACACCTTCAGCCTCGACGACAAGTACGACGGTATCGACGTGGCGGCGGCCACTGGCGTGTCCGTGTACAACCATGGCTTGATCAGCGGCGGCCGCCACGGCCTGACCACGGACGAAGGTGCGCTGCTGTACAACGAAGGCACGCTGATCGGCCGCAATGGCTCGGGCTACGGTTCGGACGGCAACGGCACGGTCATCAACCACGGCCTGATCTCCGGCGATGTGTCCGGCCTGCAGGCCGTGGGTGACGGCGACGGTGTGGACATCGACTACATCGGCCATATCGAGAACTACGGCACCATTCGCGGCACCGGTGCATCCGGTGCCAAGCCAGGCGATCCCCTCAATGCCAGCGAAGGCATCGCCATGGGCGGCGGTTATATGTTCAATGCGGCAGGCGCCACCATCAGCGGCGCCGACAATGCCATCCTGATCGACGATGGCAGCAATGGCTCGGCCCATGGCGCCACCTATCTGGAGAACCATGGCAGCATCAGCGGGCTCAACGGCTTCGGCGTGCAGCTCAATGGCGCCTTCGCCGACACCGTCATAAACGCCGGCTCCATTGGCGGCAGCAATGGACAGGCCCTGCAAATGGGCGCAGGCGATGACCGTTTGACCGTACTTAGCGGTGGTCGCTTCAACGGTGTGGTCGACGGCGGCAGCGGCCGCGATCGTGTGATCCTGGAGGGCAACGCCGGCGGCAGTTTCGGCAACAGCCGCCACTTCGAAACCCTGGAAGTGCAGAGCGGCACCTGGACCCTCACCAGCATCGGCGACTTCAGCGCCGACAGTCGCATTGCCAACGGCGCCACGCTGATCAACCAGGGCAGTATTGCCGGCAACCTCAGCGTTGACCCGGGCGGCGTCTACGCCGGCGGTGGCGCAGTGGGCAACCTGCTCGTCAACGGCACCTTGTCGAGCAACAGCCAACTGGGCACTGCCTTGGTCAACGGCGACCTGACACTGGCACGCGGCGCAACCCTGACGTATGGGGTGAACGCCGATGGCAGCAGTGCGCCGCTGCAGGTCGCAGGCGCGGCCAATCTCGACGGCGCCACCCTGGCCGTTGTCCCGAGCAGTGGCGAATACCCCTGGCAAAGCCGCTACACCGTGCTGCAGGCGGGCAGCGTGAACGGTCGCTTCGGTACGGTGACGAGCGACTACGCCTTTCTGACCCCGACCCTGAGCTACGGCGCGACCGCGGTCGACCTCGACTACACCCGCAACGACATCGCCTTCGCCGACTTCGCCAGCACCACCAATGGCGGCAATGCGGCCCGCAGCCTGGCTGCCGCAAGCAGCGGCACCTTGTACAACGCCCTGCTCGGCACCAGTACCGCCAGCGCAGGGGCGGCCATCGAGCAACTGGCTGGCAGCAGCAACGCCAACCTGGCTGCCGCAACCCTGGCCGGTACCACCCAGGTCGGCAGCAGCATGCTCTCGGCCATGCGCCAGATGGGCAGCGGCAGCGGCCTGCTGGTGGGCCTGGGCGCACAAGACACGCCGGTGCTGGCCGCCAGCGGCATACCCGACCAGGCCCGCAACCTCAACGACCCCAACGCACAGGGCCGTGTCTGGGTCCAGGCACTGGGCAGCTACGGCAAGCTCGATGGCGAACACGGCAGCGATGGCCTCGAACAACGGACTTCGGGCGCCGTGCTGGGCACCGACTGGGCACTGACCCCGGACTGGCGCGTGGGTCTGCTGGGTGGTTACTCGCGTACCGACCTGGACGCATCCGGCGCGGACGGCAAAATCGACAGCTGGCACGCAGGCATCTACGCCCTGCGCCAGAACGGTCCGCTGGCCCTGCGCCTGGGTGCGGCCTACAGCCAGCATGATGGCAACAGCAAGCGCAGTGTCGACTTCGCCGGCTTCAGTGACCGTTTGCGCGGCGACTACAACGCCGACAGCCAGCAAGCCTTCGCCGAACTGGGCTACGATCTGGGCAGCGGCCGGCTCAGCGCCGAACCCTTCGCCAACCTGGGCTACCAGCGCTACAGCCGCGACGGCTACCGCGAAAAAGGCGGAGCCGCCGCCCTTGCCGTGGACGCGCAGACACAGGACAACTTCACCAGCACCTTCGGCGTGCGCTTGGCTCACTTGAGCCAACTGGACAACGGCATGAGCCTGACCCCGCGTGGCAGCCTGGGCTGGCGTCATGCCTATGGAGACGTCGACAACAGCACCCGGCAGGCGTTTGCCAGTGGTGGCAATGCGTTCAGTGTCGAAGGCAGCGCCCTGGACCGCGACAGCCTGATGGTCGAAGCCGGCCTGGACCTGGGTGTCAGTGCGCGGCAGAGCGTCGGCATCGGTTACACCGGCGAGCTGGGTAGCAACAGTCGCAACCATGCTGTGGTCGGCCAGTGGCAGATGCGCTTCTGATCAGTCTCGCGGCTGCCGGGTGGACAAAAAAAAGGGGGCCACCCGGCCCCCAGAGGAAAACCTTGAAACCTGAGATCAGCCCTCGATCTCGATCAGTATCTCGCCGGGGTTCACGCGGTCGCCCTTGGCCACGTGGATCGCCGTGACCTTGCCTGCCACACCGGCCTGGACCTCGGTTTCCATCTTCATCGCCTCGGTGATCAACAGCGCCTGGCCGGCCTTGACCGAGTCACCCAGCTTGACCAGCACATCGACGATATTGCCGGGCATGGCGGTGCTGACATGGCCGGGTTCGCTGGCCTGCTTGCGTTTGCCGATACCGCTGCCGACGAACTCGTTCAACGGCTCGAACACCACCTCTTCAGGCATGCCGTCGATGGACAGGTAGAAGTGCCGCTTGCCTTCGGCCTTGACCCCGACACCGGTGATGTCGACTCGATAGCTCTCGCCGTGCACATCGATGACGAATTCGGTCGGTACCCCTTCACCGCTGCGCGCAACCTGCGCTCCGGCCTCGGGGATCGGCAGCAACACCTCGGGCACCAGCGTGCCGGCGGCACGCTCTTCGAGGAACTTGCGCCCGATGTCGGGGAACATCGCAAACGTCAGTACATCCTCCTCCGACTGGGCCAGCTCGCCGATGTCCTTGCGCAGCTTGTCCATCTCCGGCTTGAGCAGGTCGGCGGGACGTACGTCGATGACCTCCTCGCTGCCGATCGCCTGGCGCCGCAGTTGTTCGTTGACCTTGCCCGGCGCCTGGCCATAGCCGCCTTGCAGGTACAACTTCACTTCGTTGGTGATGGTCTTGTAGCGCTCGCCGGCCAACACGTTGAAGAATGCCTGGGTACCGACGATCTGCGAGGTGGGCGTGACCAGTGGCGGGAAGCCGAGGTCTTCGCGCACCTTGGGGATCTCGGCCAGCACCTCGTTCATGCGGTTCAGCGCGCCCTGCTCCTTGAGCTGGTTGGCCAGGTTGGAAATCATCCCGCCCGGCACCTGGTTGACCTGCACGCGGGTATCGACCGCGGTGAATTCGCTTTCGAACTGGTGGTACTTCTTGCGCACGGCGTAGAAATACAGGCCGATTTCCTGCAGCAGTTCCAGGCTCAGGCCGGTATCGAATTCGCTGCCCTTGAGCGCCGCGACCATCGACTCGGTGCCCGGATGGCTGGTGCCCCACGCGAAGCTCGAGATGGCGGTGTCGATGTGATCGGCGCCATTTTCCACGGCCTTGAGCTGGCACATCGCGGCCAGGCCGGCCGTATCGTGGCTGTGGATGAACACCGGCAGCGACTGCTCGGCCTTCAACGCCCTGACCAGTTCGCCGGTCGCATAAGGCGTCAGCAAGCCCGCCATGTCCTTGATCGCCACCGAGTCGCAGCCCATGGCTTCCATCTGTTTGGCCTGGGCCACGAACGCGGCCACGGTATGCACCGGGCTGGTGGTATAGGCGATGGTGCCCTGGGCGTGTTTGCCGGCTGCCTTCACGGCCTCAATGGCCACGCGCAGATTCCGCACGTCGTTCATGGCATCGAAGATGCGAAACACGTCGATACCGTTGTCGGCCGCCTTGGCCACGAAGGCCCGCACCACGTCATCGCTGTAATGCCGGTAGCCGAGCAGGTTCTGCCCGCGCAGGAGCATCTGCAGACGCGTGTTCGGCAACGCCTCGCGCAGCTTGCGCAGGCGTTCCCACGGGTCTTCCTTGAGGAAGCGCACGCAGGCATCGAAGGTGGCGCCGCCCCATACTTCCAGCGACCAGTAGCCCACCCGGTCGAGCTTGTCGCAGATAGGCAGCATGTCTTCGGTGCGCATGCGCGTTGCCAGCAAGGACTGGTGGGCGTCGCGCAGGATGGTGTCGGTAACGAATATTCGCTTGGAAACAGGCGTATTGGACATTGTTGTGTTCCTCACAGGCCGGCGTGGGCGGCGATGGCGGCGGCGATGGCCAGGGCCAGCTCTTCGGGTTTGCGCTTGATCGAGTACTGGGTCAGCTCGGGGTGGCTGTCGACGAAACTGGTGTTGAACTGGCCACTGCGAAACTCGGGGTTGCGCAGGATTTCCTGGTAGTACGCCGCAGTGGTCTTGATGCCTTGCAGGCGCATGTCATCCAGCGCACGCAGGCCGCGGTCCATGGCCTCCTCCCAGGTCAGCGCCCAGACCACCAGCTTCAGGCACATGGAATCGTAGAACGGCGGAATGGTATAGCCGGTATAGATCGCCGTGTCGGTGCGTACGCCCGGCCCACCAGGCGCGTAGTAGCGGGTGATCTTGCCGAAGCTGGGCAGGAAATTGTTCTTCGGATCCTCGGCATTGATGCGGAACTGCAAGGCAAAGCCACGGTGCACGATGTCCTCCTGCTTCACCGAAAGCGCAAGCCCCGAAGCAATGCGAATCTGCTCGCGAACGATGTCGATGCCGGTGATTTCCTCGGTGATGGTGTGTTCGACCTGCACCCGGGTGTTCATCTCCATGAAATACACCTCGCCTTCGGCGAGCAGGAATTCCACGGTGCCGGCGTTCTCGTAACCCACCGCCTTGGCCGCACGCACCGACAGGTCGCCGATGTAGGCGCGCTGCTCGGGGGTCAGTTGCGGGCTGGGCGCGATCTCGATGAGCTTCTGGTTGCGCCGCTGGATCGAACAGTCGCGCTCGAACAGGTGCACCACATTGCCGAAGCTGTCACCCAGGATCTGCGCCTCGATGTGCTTGGGATTGACGATGCATTTTTCCAGGAACACTTCGGCCGAACCGAAAGCCTTGGTCGCTTCGGAAATCACCCGCGGGAAGGCCTGCTCCAGCTCCTCGCGGCTGTTGCAGCGGCGAATGCCGCGCCCGCCGCCGCCGGAAGTGGCCTTGAGCATCACCGGGTAGCCGATGCGTTCGCCCTCCTCCAGCGCTTCGCGGATGTCGGCCACGTTGCCCTCGGTGCCGGGTGTGACCGGCACGCCCGCCTTGATCATGCTGCGCCGGGCTTCGGTCTTGTCGCCCATGCGGCGGATGACCTCGGCCGACGGACCGATGAACTTCACCCCGCGCTCGGCGCAGATATCTGCCAGCTCGGCGTTCTCGGAAAGAAAGCCATAGCCTGGGTGCAAGGCATCACAGCCGGTTTCCACCGCCAGGTTCACCAGCTTGCGTGGGTTCAGGTAACCGGCCAGGGGCTCGGCACCGATGCTGTGGGCTTCGTCGGCGCGCTTGACGTGCAGCGCGTGACGATCGGCTTCGGAGTAGATCGCGACCGAACGAATGCCCATTTCGGCGCAGGCTCGTACGATACGTACGGCAATCTCACCTCGGTTGGCGATCAGGATCTTTTTTATCACTTGGAATTTCCTCGACCGATGAATCCATTCGGGTCGGTGCGTGGCCGACCCTTTGGGTAACCAGTTGTTTCCTGGTCGCCCCTGCAAGCTAGCGCGGCATGAGGATTAATAAAAATAAATCTTTGTTGGGTTACATATTAGTAAAAGCTTATATTTGAGAAACTGCACACCGCACATCGGATTGAGAAATGCGTAAGTCATTGATGCGCCTGACGTTGCGTCAGCTGCAAGTGTTCAACGAAGTGTGCGACCTGCGCTCCTACAGCCGCGCGGCAGAAGAAATGTCGCTGACTCAACCGGCAGTCAGCTTGCAGATTCGTCAGCTGGAAGAGCTGGTGGGCCAGCCCTTATTCGACTATGTGGGCAAGAAGCTCTACCTGACCGAGGCAGCGCAAGCGCTGCAGGCCGCCAGCCGGGACATCTTCGGCCGCCTGGAAAACCTCGACATGCAGCTGTCCGACCTGCAGGGCTCGCTGCAGGGGCAACTCAAGCTGGCGGTCGAATCCAGTGCCAAATATTTCACGCCACACCTGTTCGCCGCCTTCCGCACGCTGCATCCGGAAGTCAATCTGCAGCTCACGGTGGTCAACCGTGCGCAGGTCATTCGCCGTTTGAGTGACAACCGCGACGACGTGACCATCATGTCGATGGTGCCGCAGGACATGGGGCTGGACTTCATGCCCTTCCTCAACAACCCGATCGTGGCGGTGGCTCCGCCCGAGCACCCGCTGTGCCAGCAGGAACGGGTGAACCTGCAGGACCTGCAGGCCTATACCCTGCTGGTACGAGAACAGGGTTCGGGCACACGACGAGCGTGCGAGGAATATTTCAAGGAGAAGCGCGTGCATTTTGCGCAGACGCTGGAAGTGTCTTCCGCCGAGGCTCAGCGCGAATGCGTGATTGCGGGGCTGGGGCTGGCACTGCTGACACGCCACGCCGTCGCCAGGGAGTTATCCACAGGCACGTTATGCGAATTGCGTGTGGAAGAGCTGCCGTTGCAGCGCAGTTGGTGCGTGGTGCAGGCCAAGGCACGGCGTCAGTCGCCGGTGGCGTTGGCCTTTGCCGCATTCATCCGCGCCGAACGTGCGCAGATCAAGGCGCTGGTCGAGCGTTTTGGCGGGAACCCGCCGATGCCGCCTGCCAGTAATTGAGCTCGGCATCGTCGCCGATTTCCTGGAGCAAGCGACGCTGCTCGGAATAGCTCTCGATCGCGCGGCGAAACTCCATGCGGCGCTGATCTTCCTGCTGGCGTTTGGTACGGGTAGCACTGTTGCCCTGCGGTTGCGAGCCATCGAAGTAACGAGCCATTGCGTGTCTCCCAGTTCGAGTTCGGGAGTACAGGGTGGCGTGGCTATGTGAAGGTTTGGCGACGAGGCGGTGAACATCGGGTTAAACCGCAGCGGTCGCTCAGTCCTCGTGAGCCTCGTGGGCCTTCAACGACTTGGGCGACAGGCGCAGGCTGCGCAGACTGCGCTTGACGCTCTTCAAGTGATTGACCAGGTCTGGGCCGCGAGCCATTGCCACGCCCATGGCCAGTACGTCGATCACCACCAGGTGGGCGATGCGAGAGGCCAGCGGGGTGTAGATCTCGGTGTCTTCATGCACGTCGACCGCCAGGTTGACCGTCGCCAGTTCCGCCAACGGCGTCTGCCCCGGGCACAGCGAAATCAGGGTGGCGCCGGTTTCACGCACCAGGTTGGCGGTGATCAGCAGGTCCTTCGAGCGCCCGGATTGGGAGATGCACACGGCCACGTCGGTCGGCTTCAGTGTCACTGCGGACATGGCCTGCATGTGCGGGTCCGAGTACGCCGCCGCTGTCAGCAGCAGACGGAAGAACTTGTGCTGAGCATCGGCGGCCACTGCGCCGGATGCGCCGAAACCATAGAACTCGACACGCTGTGCGGTAACCATGGCGCTGATCGCCCGCTGCAGGGCTTCGGGGTCGAGCTTCTCGCGCACCTCCATCAGAGTATGCAGGGTGGTGTCGAAGATCTTCAGGCTGTAGTCGGCCACCGAGTCGTCTTCGTGGATGGCGAACTGACCGAAACTCGCCCCCGCCGCCAGGCTTTGCGCCAGCTTGAGTTTGAGGTCCTGGAAACCGGTGCAGCCGATCGCCCGGCAGAAACGCACGATGGTCGGCTCGCTGATGCCCACGCTGTGCGCCAGGTCGGCCATGGAGCTGTGCATCACCGCCGCAGGGTCCAGCAGCACATGCTCGGCAACCTTGAGTTCGGATTTGCGCAGCAGGTGGCGAGACTGGTCGATGTGTTGCAGCAGGTTCAAGGGACAGCTTCCGCTAAAGGGGTCGAAGGGCCGGGATGTAGCTAGTCTGCAGTTATACTACAGGCCTCTGTGATCGCCCAGTTAAACGTCTCAGCAAGGATGATCGGCCGCCAATCCGGCCCTTGCGAATGTCATCGGTACCCATGAGTCTCACCTGCGCGTACCCCGGCCCAGGCTAGCGGTGGTCACCGGTACGCGCCGACACGTCGGTGACCAGAACGATGGTCTGGTGAACTTCACCTCGGGCATTTCGCACGCCGATCAGTTGTAGCCATTGACCATACTGCTCCCCATTCAGTCGCGTCTCGGTCAGCGCTCCCTGCCATGAACCCTCGACGCTCACGGCATGCCGAATCGACGCCTCGCACCTGCGCGCATCGCGACTGCAAGGCAGTTGCCACCAGGATCGCCCGCAGAGCTGATGCGCAGCCAGCCCGGTAATACGGCTGAATGCCGGATTCGACGTCAGTACTTTGCAATGAGCGTCGAGCACCAGGATGCCCTCGCTGGAATGGTCGAACACCAACCCCGCCAGCTCCAGCTGGCCGCTCAGGGCGATGTCGCGGCTGGCGTCGCGGCGGGTGCCGACCATGCGCAGGACACTGCCATCCGCCGCACGCTCCACGGCCCGACCGTGGTCTTCGATCCACAACCAGTGGCCTTCATGGTGGCGGATGCGGTACTGCACCAGGTAGTCGTCGCTGCGACCCTTGAGGTGGTCGATCATGGCGCGCTTCACCCGCGGCACGTCCTCCGGGTGCATGCGCGGGCGCAGTTGCTTGAGCATTGCCTGCATGAATTCCGGCTCCAGGCCGAACAGCTCCTTGAGTTGGGTGTGGTAGACCTCGTCAGTGCTCAGGTTCCAGTCCCACAGGCCCAAACCGCTCGCCTCCAACGCCAGGGCCAGACGCTGCTCGCTCTTGCCCAGCGCCTGGTTGGCCTGATCCAGTTCACGACTGCGCTGCTGCACGCGATTTTCCAGCTCCGCATGGGCTTGAGCCAATTGCTGCTGGGCCTCGCGGCGCTGGCCAACTTCGGTGGTCAGGGCCTGGTTCAGGCGCTCGCTGCGGCTTTGCGCCAACTGCAGGGTCTCGATCAGCTCCTGGTTGCGAAAGCGCCGCAACAGGCTGCGGTTGGTCAGGCGATTGACCTGCCAGGCGACCACCAGCAATGCCCCTAGGAAAATCAGCCCGAACCAGCCCCAGCCGCGCTGGGCGCCGTCGTTCCATACGAACAGGTAGGCGGTGGGCGGCAGCAGGCACGGCAAGGTATAGGCAAGAAAGGCCGGCAGGCTGACGGCGTAGGCCACGCTGGCCGACAGCGTCGCCGCGCCGAGCAGGCCGAACACCCAGGCCTGCTGGATGAGGTTGTCTTCGGACACCAGCATGATGGCCGCCGCCGCCAGGGTCGCGCCGCTGACGGCCGAGCCGAAGATGAACATGCGCCGCCAGTGGGCCTGGGCCTGCCGGTCCGGCATGGCCGCATCGAACGCCGCCACCTGGATGACCCGTCCGGCCACCAGCAGCAACAGCCACAACAACCCGATGCTGACCCCCAGGTAATGCTGCGGAATCCATAGCAGCCAGGCGCACAGGCCGCCGTTGAGCAGCATCAGCAAGGTCGGCAGCAACGAGCCCTGGTACAGCAGGCGCGTGCGCTCGGCGGCCAGTTGCGCGGCGTAGCGCTCCTGCAGGGCCTGCTGCTCCAGGGGCGAGTCCAGCGGGTTGAGGTTCGGCGTCATGGGCAATGTGCTTGTCGTGAGGTGCCATCCGTCGAGCCAGAATACACAAGCACAGGCGTCGCACTTGCACCTTATGTCCGACTCTGCAGGTATTTATCCAAAGACGCGCAACTCTTGTTTGCCCCAACTCCATCGCGCACCCTAAAATGCCCGGATGCGCGATGACCTCTCCCTTCTGCTGAACTCCCTCAACGATGCCCAACGCCAGGCCGTAGCGGCCTCCGTCGGCCGTCAGTTGGTCCTGGCCGGTGCTGGTTCCGGTAAAACCCGAGTGCTGGTGCACCGTATCGCCTGGCTGATCCAGGTCGAAAACGCCTCGCCGCACTCGCTGCTGTCGGTGACGTTCACCAACAAGGCGGCCGCCGAGATGCGCCAGCGCATCGAGCAGCTGATGGGCATCAACCCGGCCGGCATGTGGGTCGGCACCTTCCACGGCCTGGCCCATCGCCTGCTGCGCGCGCACTGGCAGGAAGCTGGCCTGAACCAGAACTTCCAGATCCTCGACAGCGACGACCAGCAGCGCCTGGTCAAGCGGGTCATGCGCGAGCTGGGCCTGGACGAGCAGAAGTGGCCGGTGCGCCAGGCGCAGTGGTTCATCAACGGGCAGAAGGACGAGGGCTTGCGCCCGCAGCACATCCAGCCCGGTGGCGACCTGTTCCTGGCGACCATGCGCTCGATCTACGAAGCGTACGAGGCGGCCTGCGCGCGGGCGGGGGTGATCGACTTCTCCGAACTGCTGCTGCGCGCCCTCGACCTGTGGCGCGACAACCCTGGCTTGCTGGCGCACTATCAGCGCCGTTTCCGCCATGTGCTGGTCGACGAATTCCAGGACACCAACGCCGTGCAGTACGCCTGGCTGCGGTTGCTGGCACAAGGTGGCGACAGCCTGATGGTGGTAGGCGACGACGACCAGTCGATCTACGGCTGGCGCGGCGCCAAGATCGAAAACATTCACCAGTATTCCGCCGACTTCCCTGATTCGCAGCTGATTCGTCTGGAACAGAACTACCGCTCCACCGCCGGCATCCTCAAGGCCGCCAACGCCCTGATCGCCAACAACAGCGGGCGTCTGGGCAAGGAGCTGTGGACCGATGGCGGCGATGGCGAGCCGATCAGCCTGTACGCCGCGTTCAACGAACACGACGAGGCGCGCTATGTGGTCGAAACCATCGAGAGCGCGCTCAAGACAGGCCTGGCGCGCAGCGACATCGCTATTCTCTACCGTTCCAACGCCCAGTCGCGGGTGCTGGAAGAGGCGCTGTTGCGCGAGCGTATCCCTTATCGCATCTATGGCGGGCAGCGCTTCTTCGAACGCGCCGAAATCAAGAACGCCATGGCGTACCTGCGCCTGCTCGAAGGGCGCGGCAACGATGCCGCCCTGGAGCGGGTGATCAACGTCCCGCCACGCGGCCTGGGCGAGAAGACCGTCGAAGCCATCCGTCAGCATGCCCGTCATGCCGAAGTGTCGATGTGGGAAGCCGGCCGCCAACTGGTGGCCAACAAGGGCCTGACCGGGCGTGCCGCCAATGCCCTGGGCGCGTTCATCGAGCTGATCGAGAACCTCGCCGCCAAGGTCATGCAGATGCCGTTGCACCTGATGACCCAGACGGTCATCGAGCAGTCCGGCCTGATCATCTACCACCAGGAAGAAAAGGGCGAAAAAGGCCAGGCACGGGTGGAAAACCTCGAGGAACTGGTCAGCGCTGCGCGCAACTTCGAAAACGGCGAGGCAGAAGCCGACCTGACGCCGCTGGCGGCATTCCTGGGCCATGCCTCGCTCGAGGCCGGCGACACCCAGGCCGAGGAGCACGAGGACAGCGTGCAGCTGATGACCCTGCACAGCGCCAAGGGCCTGGAGTTTCCCTACGTGTTCCTGGTGGGCATGGAAGAAGGCCTGTTCCCGCACAAGATGAGCCTGGAAGAGCCTGGCCGTCTCGAGGAAGAGCGTCGCCTGGCCTATGTCGGCATCACCCGGGCCATGCAGCAGCTGGTCATGACCTACGCCGAAACGCGCCGCCTCTACGGCAGCGAGACCTACAACAAGGTGTCGCGCTTCGTGCGCGAGGTGCCCGCCGGGCTGATCCAGGAAGTGCGCTTGTCCAACAGCGTGAGTCGTCCTTTCGGCGGTGGCCAGGCGCAGAACTCGAGCAGCCTGTTCGGTGCGGCCAACATTCCGGAAACCCAGTTCAACCTGGGCCAGCGCGTGCAGCACTCTGTGTTTGGCGAAGGCGTGATCCTCAACTTCGAAGGCTCCGGCGCGCAGGCGCGGGTGCAGGTCAACTTCGCCGAGGGCAGCAAGTGGTTGATGCTGGGGTACGCGAAGCTCGAGCCAGTGTAGCCACTGGCTGCAGGGCTTTGTCGCGGTGCCCGGCGGCCGCGAAAAAGCCGACACGGCCTTTCCAAGGAGCAACGAATTTTCCTACGCCGCGCTTCGCATTTACGCAAAAGCTCGAAACATGTTGTCACTAGCTATGTACAGCGCACCTGTGCAACATGACTCGCGTGCAATCCACCTAACGGAATGAACCTATGCAACGTTTTCTCAGCATGGCCCTGGCCCTGTGCATCGGCCTGACCATGAGCCTCGATGCCAGTGCCAAACGCTTCGGCGGCGGCAAGAGCATGGGCGCAGCCCCGACTCACCAGACTCGCCAGGCCGCGCCCACCACCCCAGGTGCCGCAGCAGCCGTCCCAGGCCGTGCAGCCCCAGCCGCCAGCGGTGCCTCGCGCTGGTTGGGCCCTCTGGCCGGCCTCGCCGCCGGTGGCCTGCTGGCGTCCATGTTCATGGGCGATGGCTTCCAGGGCATGCAGATCTTCGACTTCCTGATCATGGCGGTCATCGCCTTCCTGATCTTCCGCTTCATCGCCGCTCGCCGTCGCAAGCAGCAGGGCCCGCAAATGGCCGGCGCCGGTGCTCCGTACCAGCGTGAAGCGATCGACCAGGCACCTGCCCAACCGTCGATCTTCGGTGGCGCCAGTGGTGCTTCCGCAGCCCGTCCGGTGATCAACGCGCCGGCCTGGTTCAACGAAGAAAGCTTCCTGAACGCAGCCCGCAGCCACTTCCAGTCGCTGCAGCAGCACTGGGACGCCAACGAGATGGACAAGATCGCCGAGTTCGTTACCCCGCAGATGCTGCAATCGTTGAAGCAGGAACGTGCCGAGCTGGGTGATGGCTTCCAGTCCACCTACATCGACGATCTGCAAGTGCAGCTGGAAGGTGTCGATGACCGCGCCGAGAAAACCATCGCTACCCTGACATTCGTCGGCGTATCGAAGACCTCGCGCTTCGACAAGGGCGAACCCTTCAGCGAAAGCTGGAACATGGAACGCGCCCAGGGCGAAAATCAGCCTTGGCTGGTCGCGGGTATCCGCCAGAACTGATACACGTCACGCTTTGCAAAGCCCCGGCCCTGGTCGGGGTTTTTGCATTTTGAACGTTGCATCCATTTCCAGCTAAGGTATAAACCGCAGCGCGTATTCTGGTCAGAGGAAAACATCGTGGAAGAAGTGATCGAGCAGCTCCGAGAAGCCAATGAACCGGTACCGGTTCCCCTGGAACTGCCAGACGAAGACCTGCTGGTCGAGATCGAAGAGCAGTTGTTCATCAATATTCCGTTCGTCTTCAAGGAGTATCTGCTCACCGTCAGCGACGTCGTGTATGGCAGTCTGGAACCGGTCACCGTGACCGACCCGCAATCGCATACGTATCTGCCGGAGGTCGCCGCCAGCGCCTGGGACATCGGCGTACCACGCGAGCTGATCCCGATCTGTCAGGACGGCGAGGACTACTACTGTGTCGAAGAAGACGGCACCGTGGTGCTGTGGTCGGGCGAGGAAGAGCTGGTGACCGAGGAAAGCTGGGAGTCGGTCTGGCACTGGGTGCGAGACGTCTGGCTGGAAAGCTGATTGATGCAGGCAGGTGTGACCTTTTCACAGCTCGATGGCGCGCCGCCAACCCTGTGGGAGCGGGTTCTACCCGCGAAGAGGCCAAACCTGCCTGCCCAAATTCAATGCTCGACGTTGTTATCCAAGGTTTCCAGCAAAGCCACCTGCATCCGCGTATGCACGCGAATGAACCAGCGCCACAACACGGCCACCACTGCTGCTGCAACCACTGCAATCAGCAGCAGTAATTCCATGGTCGGCAATATGCTCGCCGACAGTGCCGCCAGCAGCACGAAAATCACCAGCAGCGACAGCAGCGGAATGACTTCGGCGATGATGCGCCGCACCCGCTGGGTATGCCTGCCAGCCATTTCAGGCTTCACCCCCATTTCCGCCAGCAGCATCGACAGCGCCTTGAGCTTGCGATAGGCGGCGATCAAAAACGGCAGCGACAGCAGCAAGGCTGCGCCCCAGATCAACGCCTTCTGCCCGCCTGGCTCGGCTACCCAAGTCGTCAGGTGACCGCCGATACGTTCGGCAAAATAGGCGCCGGCCAGAAAGATGCCGATCACCAGTGCCAGGTTGACCCCTACCTGCAGGAGGATCTTGCGGATCATCGATGCCAGCATGGCGCCCTGCCCCCGCGGCTGGATGCTGCGCAGCCATTCCCCGTACATGCCCAGCACGCGTGCGACACGTTGCGGCACGATAGCGCCGAGGCGATGCGACAAGGGATCGGCTGCCCGGATCAGGTACGGCGTGGACAGCGTGGTCAGCACCGACACGGCCACGGCAACGGGATAGAGAAAATCGCTGGTGACCTGCAGGGTCATGCCCAGCGCGGCGATGATGAACGAGAACTCGCCGATCTGCGACAAGCCCATGCCCACCCGCAGCGATGTCTTGCCATCGTTGCCGGCAATGAACGCACCCAGCCCGCAAGAGACGATCTTGCCGAGCACCACGGCCACGGTGATGACTGCAATCGGCCAGGCATAGTCGAGCAGGATGGCGGGGTCGAGCATGAGGCCGATGGCGACGAAGAAGATCGCGCTGAACATGTCGCGGATGGGTTCGATCAGACGCTCGATCTTCAGCAATTGCCGCGACTCGGCCATGATCGCCCCGATCAGGAAAGCCCCGAGCACCATGCTGTATTCAAGCTTGACCACCAGCAGGCAAAAGCCGAAGCACAGGCCCAGCACGGTCACCAGCAGCATCTCGTTGCTTTCGAAGGTGGCCACATAGGCCAGCAGTCGGGGCACCACCAGGATGCCCACGACCAGGGCAATGACCATGAACAGCGAGAGCTTGCCGACCGTCGAGAACACCTCGCCCGAACTGACCGCGCCGCTGACGGCAATCCCCGACAGCAGGGCGATGATACCGATACCTAGAATATCCTCGACGATCAACACGCCGAAGATCAACTGGGCGAAGCGCTCGTTCTTCATCTTCAGGTCGTTGAGCGCCTTGACGATGATGGTGGTCGAGGAAATGGCCAGGATAGCCCCGAGGAACAGCGAGTCCATGGTACCCCAATCGAACCAGCGGCCGATTTCGTAGCCGATCCAGATCATCAGCACGATTTCCAGGAACGCAGCGATGAAGGCCGTGGCACCGACCTGGAACAGTTTGCGCAGGCTGAATTCCAGGCCCAGGCTGAACATCAGAAAGATCACGCCCAGTTCGGCCAGGGTCTTGATGGTGTCTTCGTCGTGGATCAAGCCGAACGGCGGCGTATGGGGGCCGATGATGAAGCCGGCAACGATGTAGCCCAGCACCACGGGTTGCCGTAGCCGGTGAAACAGAATCGTCACCACGCCGGCTACCAGCATGATCACCGCCAGGTCCTGGATAAAACTGATGGCATGCACGGTGATAGCCTCCATTGCTATTCAGAATTGCTGTACCAATTGTTTCAGAAAGGCAGATTAACACCGGCCATTGCAGGCGAACGTCGGTGCAATATGCGGAAACAGATCGCCGCTATGCCCTGCGTAATGGCACGATAGACGTGACGGCGCCCGTCCGTTCGGCGTCCGCTTCTGGATGCAACCCCTTGAAAGCGGCAAACGCCAATATAGGCGACGCCCCTGCACTTCTGCCAACCAACCGTGAGTTCACTATGGAACCTGGAAACGCCCAGCTGTCGATGACGGTGCTGATGACCCCCGACATGGCCAATTTTTCCGGCAATGTGCACGGAGGAACGCTGCTCAAATACCTCGACGAAGTGGCATACGCCTGCGCCAGCCGCTATGCCGGCCGGTATGTGGTGACCTTGTCGGTGGATCAGGTGATCTTCCGCGAGCCGGTGCATGTCGGCGAACTGGTGACGTTCCTGGCTTCGGTCAATTACACCGGCAATACTTCGATGGAAGTGGGCATCAAGGTGGTCACCGAGAACATCCGCGAACGCTCCGTGCGCCACACCAACAGCTGTTTCTTCACCATGGTGGCAGTGGATGACCAGCGCAAGCCGGCCAGCGTACCGCCCCTGCAGCCGCAGGATGCCGAAGGCACACGGCGCTTCATCCAGGCGCAGCAACGTCGGCAGATTCGCCAGGAGCTGGAAAAGCGCTACCGCGATCTCAAGGACGAGCCGATTTAAAGCGCCACGGCTTCGAACCGCAGGCGCGGATGGACGATGCGGTCCTGGGCACGCACCAGCTCCAGCTCGTAGCTGGCGCAGGCCTGGGTTTCCAGCAGCACTTCGTGCACCGCCGCCGCGGTGAATTCGAAAGCCGCCAGCCAGTCATCGCCCAGCAGCAGCCGGGCGAGGAACAAGCCACTGGTCAGGTCACCCACCCCGACCGGTTGGCGCGGAAACGCCAGCAGCGGACGACGCAGGTGCCAGCTGCCCGCGGCAGTGACCAGAAGCATTTCGAAGTCTTCGGCCGATTTGCCCGGATAGGCCAGGTGCTTGACCAGCACCGCCTTGGGTCCGCGCGCCAGTAATGCCCGCGCCATGGCCACGCAGTCCGGCAGGGATTGGGCCTTTCGCCCGCTGAAGCTGTCGAGCTCCAGCTGGTTGGGACACAGCACGTCGGCAGCGGCAACGGCTTCATCGAGCAGAAAGTCGCTGACCTCGGCCGGCACCACGCAGCCTTTTTCCGCATGCCCCATCACCGGGTCGCACAGATACAGGGCCTTGGGATTGGCCGCCTTGACCCGACGTACCACGCCCAGGATCGCTCGCCCCTGCGCGGCGCTGCCCAGATAGCCACTGAGCACGGCATCGCAGTTGCCCAACTCGCCAATCGTCGCAATCCCTTCGACCAGTGCGGGAATGTGTTGCGGCGCCAACACTTCTCCCGTCCACTGGCCATACTGAGTGTGATTGGAAAACTGCACCGTATTCAGTGGCCAGACCTTGACCCCCACCCGCTGCATCGGAAAAACCGCCGCGCTGTTGCCGGCGTGGCCGAACACGACATGGGACTGGATGGCGAGCAGGTGTGGTGTACGTTTCATGCAAGGATTCCGGACCGGTGACAGGACTTCATGGCGCGCAGTATCGCGCGAAATGCAGCCTGTACGACAGACCGGAGACACAGTTAAGCTGCGAGCAACCGGTTGGAGCGCACTTCGATGTTGACCCTTGGCAATATGTTCATCCTGATGTTGATGGCCGCAGGTGCGGCTTGGCTGTGGCACAACCATGGCCTGCGTGAAAAGGCCCTGGCGCGGGTCAAGCAGCATTGCAGCAAGCTCGACCTGGAACTGCTCGACGACAACGTGGCCTTCAAGCGTTTTGCCTGGCTGGCCGATGCCAACGGCCGCAAGCGTCTGGCGCGTGTGTACAACTTCGAATTCACGGTAACCGGCGAGCAACGCCATGCGGGCATTGCCACCCAATTCGGGCCGCACGCGGTGCAGATCGAGCTGGCGCCCTACCCGTTCGAAGTGAAAACCGCGACCAGTGCCGAAGTCATCGAGATGAGTCAGTGGCGTCAGGAACACAAGCGCTGGCGTCCCTGAGCGACGTCAGCGCTGCGATGGGTCGTCCACGCGTGCCTGCTGCAAGTGATCCTGAAGGGCGGCTGCGTCCTGCGGCGTATCGAATATCAGCTCCAAACGTGAATCACGACGCCATTCACTGGTTTTCCACTGCACCGACTGCCCCGCCAGCAGGTTGCTCGAAAACCATCCATTCGGGCTGTGGATAACCAGCTTGGCCCGTCGCCAAGACCAAGTGGCCAATGCGCGCTCCACTGTTGGCAAATCGAACTGCGTTCGGGCTTGCCATCGCCAGCCGATGCTCCAGCCATCGCGGTGATCCTGCACCTGGCATTGCGGCTGGGACTTATCCACCCAGATTTCGCCCGTGGCTTGCGGGAGCTTCCTCAGCCTGTCCACAACCAGTGGCGTTGAATTATCCACAAGGGGCAATTGCTCGAATCGCACCTGATCGACATCGAGCCACAGCAGTCGGTCTGTGGGTAACCCTGAAGTTATGCACACTTCTGGCGTCGGCTTTGCCTTGTTCATGATCAACAAGCCTGCCACTTCAGCGGCTTCGCGCTGTGCAGCTGGCAGCGCGACGCCTTTCGCAAGGGTCAGCGCGTCGAGCACCATCACCAGCGGTTGCACCGCCAGAACGCCGCGCCAGGGCGCTTCGCTCAGTTGCGAAAGGATCTGCAAAGGATGACCCAGACCCGAGGGTTCGATGAACAGGCGATCCGGCCGGGCTTTGCGCAGCAGGCGGCCCAGGCCGATCTGAAACGGCGCACCGTTCACGCAGCACAGACATCCTCCGGCGATTTCGCCGATTGCGATACCATCATCGGTGGTGGCAAGCAGCGCGGCGTCGATGCCCACCAGGCCGAATTCGTTGATCAGCACGGCCCAACGCTGGTTTGTCGGCTTGCACGCCAGCAGACGACGAATCAGGCTGGTCTTGCCGGCGCCCAAGGGGCCTGCGATGACATGGGTGGGGATGTTCTGCAGCATGGTCGGATATCTATGGAGGTTGAGCGATGCGTGTGTGGGGTTTGCTGGGGCTGCTGGCCAGTACCCAGGTGTGGGCCGAGGCCTGCGTGGTGCATAGCCAGGCAGAACGGGTAAGCGTCGAAGTGTGCCAGCAGAATCGCACTATACCGCCGAAGCTGTTCAAGGAAGGTTTTTGTCGACCCAACCTGCCGGGGCAGCAGGTCGAAGTGCAATTCCTGGCGCAGTGCCCACGAGGCGCCTACGGCATCTGCCGCGGCGCTCGGGTCGAGCGCATGCCCTATGAACAGGACATCCACTACTACGGTGTGGCGAGCGACGCCGCCTACCTCAAGCCGTTCTGCGAACAGAACAGTCAGGGACAATGGATCTTGCCCTGAGCAATCTGGATCACGCCTGCTGGCCTTGATCGTGCCACTCGCCGAACGGATCCGGCCAGTGCACCCAGGCCTGTGCGCCCTGGGCCAGTTCCTCATCATCCAGCAGACACTGGTCCAGCGCGTGGCCCAACGCTGCGAAATCCATGTTCTGCCCGATGAATACCAGCTCCTGGCGGCAGTCTCCGGTGTCGGTCTGCCAGGTTTGCTGGATGGCAGCCACACTCTCGGCCTCCTGCGGCCATTGCGTTTGCGGCACGAAACGCCACCAGCGGCCAGCGAAGCCATAGCGCATCAACCCACCCGCCTGGGACCAGCTTCCTGCTTCCTGGGGTTTGCTGGCGAGCCAGAAAAAGCCTTTGGAGCGCAGCAGCCGACCATTGGTCCAGGGTTTGTCGATGAAGTCATGGAAGCGCTGTGGGTGGAACGGACGCCGGGCGCGGTAGGCCGTGGATGCAATGCCGTATTCTGCGGTTTCCGCAACATGCTCACCCCTGAGCACCTTCAGCCAACCTGGCGCTTGCGCTGCGCGCTCGAAATCGAACAGCCCGGTGTCCAGAATGCGTGCCAGCGGCACCTGCCCCATGACCATGGGCATGACCTGCGCGCCGGGGTTGAGTGTGTGCAGTACTGCCATCAGCTCGGTGCGTTCAGCCTGACTGATGAGGTCGATCTTGCTGATAAGGATGACGTCGGCAAATTCCACCTGTTCCACCAACAAATCAGTGATGGCTCGCTCGTCGTCCTCTCCCAGGGTTTCGCCGCGCGTCGCCAGGCTTTCCGCTGCCTGATAGTCGAGCAGGAAATTGACCCCGTCGACCACCGTGACCATGGTGTCGAGCCGGGCCAGATCGGCCAGGCTCTGGCCGTGCTCGTCGCGGAAGGTAAAAGTCTCGGCCACCGGCAGCGGCTCGGAGATGCCCGTCGATTCGATCAGCAGGTAATCGAAACGCCCCTCGGCAGCCAGCTTGGCCACTTCTTCGAGCAGGTCTTCGCGCAGGGTGCAGCAGATGCAGCCATTGCTCATTTCGACCAGTCTTTCTTCGGCCCGGTTGAGGCTGACGTTACGCTGCACTTCACTGCCGTCGATGTTGATCTCGCTCATGTCGTTGACGATCACGGCAACGCGCAGATCCTCCCGGTTGCGCAGGATGTGATTGAGCAACGTGCTCTTGCCGGCCCCAAGGAAGCCGGACAGCACGGTGACGGGTAAACGGTTGGGCATGACGGACCTCATCGGTGACAGGTGCAACGAACGCTGCATCGCTTATATTGTTATAACATAACATATAAGTCGTCACTGACTTGATTACATTGTGCTTTAAGCAACAATTGCATGGCCGAGAAACGCGTGTTCCACGTGGAACACGCATTGCAGCTATCAGGTGCGAGGCTTCACTGACCCACAGTTGTTTCCCAACCAAACGGCGCGAGTGTTCATGCTGCCCTTCTGCGCGACGCCGGAGGCATTGAACGTGCCGTTGACCGTGGTAAGAAACTCTCTATCGCTGAGAAACTGGGCTTGCCCGGTACCCTGAGCCTTGGGGCAACTGAACTGAAATTTCCAGACATTGCCATTGCGCTCAGTGATCTTCTGCGTGCAGCCGGACTTTGCATCTTGCAAAGGGATGTCGTTGGTTTTCACCTGTTCAGGCGTCAGGCACGAGCGAATGCCATTGCCGCCCACCGTGATGCCCTGGTTGGCAAGCACGCCTTCCATCATTGCCCTTTGCTCGGGTGGAAGCATCTTCAACTGACCCAGCATCACCTGCATGTCAGGCAGCGGCTTGCCATCGACTTGCATGTTACTGGTGGTCATTTCCCATAGGCCCGGCTGGAGCATCTGCGCCTGTGCCCCGGTTGCCGAAAGGCACACTACCAATGCAGCCATCGGCCATTTAAATCTCATCTGATTCCACTCCTCAAGAACGTTGGGAAAAGTGCGGGCATGGGTCTTTGACGTCGAAACGGGTGCCGAGTTGCGCGGTAATAAAAACGCGACAACCGCCACTGAACGTGGTCTGTTTAGCACAGCGCATCAAGGAGCCGCCGTGCAATGGATTATCACAGTCCGATTTTTTTTGGGTATCTATTTGGCCTGCTGCACGTGTTGGGCATCGCTGCCGCCGTTCATGCAGTTCTTACCGTACGCACCGCGCAGGGTTCGATTGCTTGGGCCTTATCGCTGTTGTTCATTCCCTACCTCACGTTGATCCCCTATCTGGTGTTTGGCCGCAGCACGTTCGACGCATACATCAAGGCCCGTCGGCATGCCAACAAGGAGATGCACACCGCCATCGCCGACATGGATTGGCGCCCTTGGATAGAGGAAGCACTTGCCGCACGCAAATCCACGTCTTACGCGTCACTCAGGGCCATGCCCAAACTTGGCCGGATGCCATGCCTGGCCAATAACCGGGTCGGTCTGCTGATCAATGGACACGCCACGTTCGATGCCATCTTTGCAGCCATCCGCGAAGCCCGGCGAGCGGTGTTGGTGCAGTTCTTCATCATCCACGACGATCATATCGGCCGGCAGCTGCAAGGCTTGCTGCTGCAAAAGGCCTCCGAGGGGGTCGAGGTCTACGTGCTTTACGACCGAGTGGGGAGCCACGCCCTGCCCCGCGAATACGTCGAGCGGCTGCGCGAGGGTGGCGTCAATGTGAAAGCATTCGCGACCCAAAGCGGCTGGTTGAACAGGTTTCAGGTCAATTTCCGCAACCATCGCAAGATCGTCGTGGTGGACGGAGTAAAAGGCTTCATCGGTGGCCATAACGTCGGCGACGAATACCTGGGCGGCAATCCCAAGCTCTCGCCCTGGCGCGATACCCATGTGAGCATCAGCGGGCCGGTGATCGCCTGCCTGCAAGAGTCGTTTGCCGAAGACTGGTTCTGGGCAGCACGGGAATTGCCACCCTTGATCCTCCCCGAAGCGTATGAGGAAGACGGCGTGTTGTGCCAAGTGCTGGCCAGTGGCCCGGCCGACCCCTATGAAACCTGCTCGCTGTTTTTCGTTGAATCGATCCACGCTGCGAATGACAGAGTGTGGATAACCACTCCTTATTTCATACCGGACGAAGCGGTTTTTGCCGCACTGCGGTTGGCGGTACTGCGCGGGGTGGACGTCCGTATCCTGCTGCCCTCGCGTCCGGATCACAAAGTGGTGTATGCCGCATCCAGCCTGTTCGCGTTCGAAGCAGTGCGCGCCGGGGTGAAAATGTATCGCTATGGCCCAGGCTTTCTGCATCAGAAAGTGGTGCTGGTCGACGATGAAATTACGGCAATCGGCAGTGCCAATATGGACAACCGCTCGTTTCGTTTGAACTTCGAAATCATGTTGCTGACCGTCGATAAGGCATTCACCAGCGAAGTGGAACAGATGTTGCTCGATGATTTCGCCCAGTCACGAGAAATAGATGTCCGTGATAGCAAAGAGACACATCGTTTGGAAAAGCTCGGTATGCGAGTGGCGCGCTTGATTTCGCCTATCCTGTAGCGCGCAGTAGGCGAATTTGTCAGCTGATCGGCAACGAAGCCTGCCTTTAGACATATAAGGAAACATTGGAAACGCTTCGTGTACCATGAGCGGGCTTCGATATTACTAAAGGGAAGTGGACCTGCATGAACGCAGAGAAAGAGAGATTCATCGGTTTGGAATGGCTGCGGTTTTTCCTGGGCGTGTATCTGGTGATGTTCCACACGCTGCCGTTCTACGAGGAATACACACAGCTGAGTGGGTTGGTGGAATTCACCGAATTGGGTTTCTTTGCCACAAGCAGCTTTTTTGCGTTGTCCGGTTTTCTCCTCGCGCACGTCTACCTCGACGGTGACAAACTGCGGGAGCCGCCGGTCTCCTTCATGACCAAACGATTTGCCAACCTCTATCCGATCCACATATTCGGCCTCGCCAGCTGCGTGGTTCTGATATCGCTGACAGGCCTGTTCGACAGCAACACTGACCTGAGTGTGGCGTATCGTTCCGATGACCTGCTCAAGCGTACCGCGCCCGAGCTGCTCAAATACAAACTCAGCGATTTCCAGATAGCCGTGAATGCTGTGCTGCAGGTTACCCTGCTGCAGGCCTGGAACCCGGTTTACCTGGCCTACAACGGCCCGCTGTGGTCGATCTCGGCGCTGTTCTTCTTCTACCTGACATTCCCCTGGTTTGCGCCACGCCTGGCAGCCGCCAAACATAAGGTAGGGTTGCTGCTGATCATCTGGGCCGCCTGCCTGATCCCTCCTTTGCTGGTGGTCCTCAATGACGACTACAGCTCGATATGGATTGGCTTCCTGCACCACTTCCCGTTGCTGCGGCTGCCGGTCTTTCTCGCAGGCATCGTCGCCTACCTGCTGTTTCGCGATTATCGACTGATGGGTACCGGCCTGCGCGGGCCTCGCAAATTGATGGCGGTGATTGCCCTGGGCTTCGGTGTGGCGATCGCCGCCGAGGTCAACTGGCGGGGCGAAAGCCATTGGTATGTGCTGCTGCACAATGGCTTGCTGCTGCCGATGGTGCTCAGCGTCATCATCCTGTGCGCCATGGCCTCGAGTGCGCAAAGCGAGCGGCATATCAAATGGGCCCGCCGTCTGGGCGCCGCGTCACTGCCGATGTTCGCCCTGCACACGCCGATCTTCATCGTCTTCCGTCGCTTGGAAATGCTGGCGAACATCGACGTGAACCTGTGCTTCACCAACGCGGCGGCGTGCGTGGCAGAGGCCAAGGGGCATCCATTGTCGCTGACTTACTACCCGCTGCTGCTGCTGGCGTGCATCATTCTGTGCGTGATCTTTCAGGAGCAGATTGGCAACCGTACGCGACAGTGGCTGTTGCAGGGTCCGTTGAGTCGCTGGGTGGTGAAGAGCAAGCGTGAGACGTCGGGCAACACCAACGCCCTGCGCGCAGCCTGAACATCGGGTGACTGTCCTTGCAGTTCAGGCGCTGCCTGAGCTGCAAGGGACCCACGCGCCGTTCCTAGCCCTGTACAGACTTCCAAAGGGCACGCTGCAAAGGCTGATGTTGCAGGCGCGGGACAGTTTGCCCGACAAGGTGGACAGCCAGCCGCTGCGGTTCAGCCCAACCTGTCCAACTCAACCACGCACACCTGCGCGGCCGTACCTTCCAGGCTGTAACGCTGGCGCCGGCCGCTGGCGTTGGTGCAGCGCAACGTTGCTCGCGAGCTTAACTCGTGTCTGCGTCCATCACTCGCGTCGGTCACCTGGACAGCATCTGAAGAGGCGTTGAAGAAAATCACCTCGGCCGCCACCGAGCTCAACACCACCACCGGATGGCAATCCACCCAGCGCAACGATGCCTGGATCCGATCGTGGCGGTAGATCAGGTTGAAGTCCTCGATGGGTGAACCCAGCAACCGACACCGTACCTTCGCCCCACCGTCGAAACTCATAGGCTGGATGGGACCCAGCGCCCTGCTCTCCACCCCGTTCACTTCCAACACCATGCCATCGCCGTGCAGCACGGTGATGATCCGGCTATAACCGGCGAACACGGAGAAGGGTCCGTCGGCGCTGATCTGGGCAATCGACAGGCGCCAGTCATACCCGCTGTCATCGACGGAGCGCTGCCGGACAATTTCCAGGGTACTGCCGCCGCCGTTCTTCCACGGCATGGACGCGTAATCTTCGGGGCGGTATACGTGCGCATCGGTCATCGGAATCTGGCTACCAAAGGAATGTCAGGCAGGCTTGAACGCCATGAATCGCTCGATCAGTGCACGCAGTACCGGCTGGAGAGTCTCGACCTTGTCTGCTTGCAACCCGTAGGGGGCGGTTTCCTGCATGTAGGCTCGCTGCGCCAGCTCCAGCTGTACGGCGTGAACCCCTTGGGCCGGGTGGCCGTACTGGCGAGTGATGTAGCCGCCTTTGAAGCGGCCATTGAGTACCGCCGGCAACTGCGGAGCCAACCGCTCGGCCACGGCGAGCAGCTGCTCCCCGATGCCGGGTGCGCAGGCGCTGCCGTTGGCGGTGCCGAAGTTGAACACCGGTAACTGGCCTTCGAACAGGTGCGGGATGACCGAACGGATCGAGTGCGCGTCCCACAGCAGGGCGTAGCCATGGATCGCCTTGATTCGTTCCAATTGCTGCTGCAACGCTCGATGGTACGGCTGCCAGTAATGCTCCAAACGCTGTGCGATTTGCGCATCGTCTGGTTCGTGCCCCGGCTGGTACAGCGGCACGTCGTCGAATGTCGTCAGCGGGCATAGCCCGGTGGTGTTCTGGCCCGGATACAGGCTGGCGCCATCGGCAGGCCGGTTCAGGTCGATCATGTAGCGCGAAAATCGTGGACGCAACGTCGACGCGCCCAGAGCGGCAGCGAAGTCGTACAACTCATGAATATGCCAATCGGTGTCATCCACCGCCTGGCCGACCAGGCTGTAATGCGCTTTCAGCTCGTCCGGCAGCAAGGTGCCGACGTGAGGCATCGATATCAGCAGAGGGCCGACGCCCTGATGCAGCTCGAAGGTAGGTTCCCGATTCATAGCGTATGCTCCAGTAAATCGGCCAGGGTGGCGCGGTAGCCTTGCAGAGCCTGCACTTGCAGGGCGTGCTGGCCGTCATCGATGACCTGCCTGCCGCCGACGAAGACGTCACGTACCAGATTGTTGCCGTGCTCGCAGAACACCAGCGAGGACAACAGCTGGGCTGGATGGCCCGGGGCGATATTCACGGCGTCTGAATCGATGACGACCAGGTCGGCACGTTGCCCCACCATCAGCCCGGCTACCGAGCGGCCGGTCGCCTGGGCCCCGCCCTTGACCGACTGATCGAACAGGCGATCCGCCACCACCGGCGCGTCGGGGCTGGCCAGCACATTGCGCCGACGGTGCAACAGGCGCTGGCCGTATTCCAGCAGGCGTAGCTCGGCCCAGGGGTTGACGGCTACGTTGCTGTCCGAACCGATACCCCAACGGCCCTTGTCTGCCAGAAACCGCTGAGCGTCGAACAATCCATCGCCAAGATTGGCTTCGGTGCTCGGGCATAGCCCTACGGTGGCACCACTGCGCGCCAACGCTGCGTATTCAGCGTCGTCCATGTGGGTGGCGTGCACCAGGCACCAACGCGGGTCCAAGGGTTGGCGGTCCAACAGCCACTGCACCGGTCGCTGGCCGAGGATTGCCTCGCATTCCTCGACCTCGCGGGTCTGCTCGGCAATATGGATATGCACGGGCGCGCGCGGATCGTCGGCATCCAGGCCATCCATCAGTCTCGACAGGGACGCTTCGCTCACGGCACGTAACGAATGCGGCGCGACGCCATAACGCCGATTGCCGTTCTGCGGCATGGCTTTTTGCAGGTGCTGACGCAGCTCCAGAATCCACTCCGGTGAATTGATGAAACGACGTTGGTGCGGCAAGGGTTCTGCCTGGCCTAGCCCACCGTATTGGTAAAGCACCGGAAGCAGGGTCATGCCGATGCCTACTTCTTCGGCCGCCCGCACCACGCGCAGGGACAATTCGGCGGGGTTCGCGTAACGCTGGCCGTCAGCGTCGTGGTGCACGTAATGGAACTCGCACACCGAGGTGTACCCGGCCTTGAGCATTTCGATGTACAGGTGCCGACCGATGGCCTGCAAGTGCCGAGGCTGCAGGCGCTGGGCAAATCGATACATCAGGGTACGCCAGCTCCAGAAGGAGTCGGCGGGGTCGCCCAGGGTTTCGGTCAAGCCGGCCATGGCGCGCTGGAACGTGTGGGAGTGCAGGTTGGGCATGCCACTGATCACCGGGCCACGCGCCACCGGCGTGCCAGCCAAGGGCACGGCATCGCAGGCCACGGTGGTCAGATCGCCAGCGGCGTTCCAACTCAGCAGTACATTGCGCTGCCAGCCACCAGGCAGCAAGGCGCTGTGGGCAAACAGACTGCCCTGGGCTTGGCTGGCAACTGAATCGATTGGTATATCCACAAAAACCTCTGGGCAGTGGCGCAAGCGCAAGCCATCAAAGAACAGGCGCTGCGTCTCGCGACAGCACGCTGTGCAGGAAACTGCGGGTCCGCGCTTCACGCGGTGCGGTGAAAAGCTGCGCCGGTGGCGCGGCCTCGACAATCGCGCCTTGATCCATGACCACCACCACGTCGGCCACTTCCCGGGCAAATCCCATTTCGTGGGTAACGATGATCATGGTCATGCCTTCGCTCGCCAGGGTCTTCATGACCTGCAATACCTCGCCCACCAGCTCCGGATCCAGCGCCGAGGTAGGCTCGTCGAACAGCATGACCTTGGGCTCCATGGCCAATGCGCGGGCAATCGCAACGCGCTGCTTCTGCCCACCGGACAAAGTGCCGGGGTAGACCTGCGCCTTGTGCTCCAGGCCAACCTTGTTCAACAGGCGCAGCCCCTGCTCTTCGGCCGCTTGGCGCGATCTGCCGCGCAGGGCCATGGGCGCCAGGATGATGTTGTCCAGCACGCTGAGGTGCGGGAACAGGTTGAACGACTGGAACACCATGCCGACTTCGCTGCGCAGGGCGTCCAGTTTGCTCTCCGACATCATCCTGCCCTGCTCCACCACGGTATGGCCACACGCGCGCAGCGTCCCGCCTTCGGCGGTTTCCAAGCCGTTCATGCAACGCAGGAAAGTGCTCTTGCCCGACCCGCTGGGCCCGATCACCACCACGACCTGGCTGGCCTGTACGCTGAAGTCGATGTTGTGCAGCACCTGATGCGTGCCAAACGATTTGCTCAGGTTTTGAATATCGATAATGGCGGTGCTCATCACACTCTCCCGTCGGCGCGCAGCACTTTCTCGGTGCGGCGCAGGATCAAGGTGGTGATGCTGGTCAGCATCAGGTAGATGACGGCAATGGCGAGGTACACTTCGAGCGAACGGTAGGACACGCTGATGATCTTCTCGCCTTCGTGCATCACGTCGGCGATGGTGAGCAGTGACACCAGCGCCGAGTTCTTGATCAACGCGATGAATTCGTTGCCCAGGGCGGGGATCATGCGCACGAAGGCCTGGGGCAGGATGACCTTGCGCATCGCCAGTTTGTGCGGCAGACCCAGCGAGCGGGCGGCTTCCATCTGGCCCTTTTCCACCGACTGGATCGAACCCCTGACAATCTCCGAGACATAGGCCGCACTGTAGATGCCCAGGCCGAAAATTCCGCACACATAAGCGGGTAACTGAATGCCGAAGTGCGGCAGGCCAAAGAACAGAATGAACAGCTGCACCAGCAGCGGCGTGCCGCGGACCAGCGTCAGGTAGGTGGTGCACAGCCCGTAGATCAGCGTGCGCTTGGGATTCAGCCGCCCCAACCCGATCAACAGGCCCAGGACACAGCCCAGCACCAACGCTGCAGCGGTGATTTCGATGGTGGTCAGGGTACCGGAGGCGAGCGCGCGCCAGCCGTCCCAGACCGGGGAAAAGTCGAGATCCATGAGGTACTCCGCAGAGGCTTACGGTTAAAGCCGTAAAGTGTGCAGGCTCGTCGCAGCATCGGCCGAACCTGCAACGGCGACTTATTCTTTGGTGGTGCCGAACCACTTCTGGGTCAGTGCGGCGTATTCGCCATTGCTGCGCAGGGTTTGCAGCGCCTGGTTCATCTGCTGTTGCAGCGCGGTGTCATTCTTGCGAACGGCAAAACCGTACAGTTCGGTGGTCAAGCCTTCGTCCAGCACGCGGACCTTGGGCTGACGCTTGGCATATTCCACCGCCGCCGGGCGCCCGGTCACTGCAGCGTTCACCCGGCCAATGGCCAACAGGTCGAACATGGCCTGGTTCTTTTCCACTTCCACCACGCTCACTGCGGGGTAGTTGGTTTTCAGAAAGTCGATGGACTTGGTACCTACCTGGGCTGAAACCTTCTTGCCCGCGACCAGATCGCCGGGTTTATCGATGCTGGTGTCATCCTTCAGGACCAGCACAGCGAGGCCGCCGCGATAGTAGGAATCAGTGAAGTTGACCACCTTCTGCCGTTCTTCGGTCATGTAGATGGCCGACGCCGCCACGTCGAAGCGGTTGGAAATCAAGCCGGGGATCAGCCCCTTGAAGCCGATGTCGATCCACTCGACCTTCTTGTTCAGTTGCTTGCCGATGGCTTCGATCAGTTCGATATCGAAGCCGGTGCGCTTGCCATCCTGCACGAACTCCATGGGTGGAAAGGTCGCATCGGTGCCGACACGCATCACTTCATCAGCTGCCTGGGCCGAGGTGCACAGCGAAGCCATCAGCGTCAGCGCGGCAGCCAGGGGGGTGAATAACTTCAACGCTTTCATCACGAATTCCTTCGGCAAGGGTAGGTCCGGTCAGGACCTGAAACATGGATTGGGCGGCAGTTAGAAGCGATTGCAGATGCGGCTGGCTGCTTTTCTGGTGAGGCTGATCAATTCAGCCTCCCGTGGGCCAACGCGCAGTGACGGCGCCATCAACGTAATGGTGCCTTCCAGGGCACCGTCCGCCGAAATCAGCGGGACACTTACGCCCCAAACACCCAGATCGACCTCACTGTCACTGGTGGCATAGCCATTCTTGCGGATCCTGGTGATCTCCCTTTCCAGCGCCGCAACGTCCATGGCGCCCTCCTGCGATTGCGTTTTCAGCAGTTGGCGCTGCACCGATTCGGGCAGAAACGCCAACAGGCTCTTGGCCGAGGCGCCCTGCATCATGGAGTGGGCGCGGCCCTTGGTGAACGAGCAACGCAGCGAGCTGCTGCTCTCCTCCATGGCGATGCACACCATCTGGCCGTTGCTGTACACCAACAAGCCGACGCTTTCTCCCGTGCGCTCAGCCAGGGCACTGATCTCGTCGCGGCTCTGGCTGATCAGGTTGGAGGTCTGATCGAAACCCCACGCCAACTGCACGCCGGTCGCGCCTGGCTCGTACAGCCCCGTGGTCATGTGTTCTTGCAGCAGACCCCACTTCTTCAACGACGCCAGGTGCCGATAGACCGTGCTCAACGGCATCTGCACCTGCGCGGCAATGCGCTTGGCCGCAATCGGTTGCCCAGCCTTGGCCACGCAGGTCAGCACCTGCAGCACACGGTCGACAATGCTGGTGGTTCGTGGGTCGTTCATGACTGCACTATAAGAACAAATTCTCGATTCTGAAGGGGGATTCTCATTGGGCGGGAAAAAAACCTCCATGTCGCTGGCATGGGACTGCGTGGGCCACTGGTGAAATTCACCGAACGCGCGGTGCCACAGGCACATCCGAGCATTCAGCGCTGCCGAATTCCATGGGATAGTGTCCGTCTTTCTCCCCATCTGAAGACCCTGCCCCATGGCCACCAAGCACCCACTTGAACCTCTGGCTCAACGCTTCCTTGGCAAACACCCCCATCAGCTCGAACCTGAAGAAATACATGTTCTGGAGCAGATGAAAAAGCGTCTGCCCGTCAGCCGCGATGCCAGTGACGCCTCCGACGAAGTCGCAACGTTCGGCGAAAGACTGTCTGATCGGGTTGCGGCGATCGGCGGCTCATGGGCGTTCATCATCGCCTTTACCATCATCCTGTTCGGCTGGATGCTGCTCAATACCGATGTGCTCGATCACTTCGGCCTGGCCTTCGACCCTTACCCGTACATTTTTCTCAACCTGATGCTCTCTACCGTCGCGGCCATCCAGGCGCCGGTGATCATGATGAGTCAGAACCGCCAGTCGGCCAAAGACCGCCTGGCCGCGAGCCTGGACTTCGAGGTGAACCTGCGCGCGGAGCTGGAAATCATGCGGCTGCATGAAAAGATCGACAAGGAGATCCTGAAGCGGCTGGATCGGATCCTGGCGAGTGTGGAGCCCAAGGGCAGCGTGTGAATGTGCGCTTGGGCGTCCGGGGGCAGGATCGGCTGATTTCTACGATGAAGGCGCTTACCGCCTCACACCCCCCTCACTCCACCGTCACCGACTTCGCCAAGTTGCGCGGCTGATCCACGTCCGTACCCTTGAGCACCGCCACATAGTACGAAAGCAGCTGCAAAGGAATGGTGTAGAGGATCGGCGCCAGTGCATCGATGATGTGCGGCATCGCCACCACATGGGTGCCGGGACCATTGCTCAGTTGCGCCTGCTCATCGGCGAAGACCACCAGCTCACCGCCGCGGGCACGGACTTCCTGCAGGTTGGACTTGAGCTTTTCCAGCAGCTCGTTGTTCGGCGCCACGGTTACCACGGGCATGTCCTTGTCCACCAGCGCCAGCGGCCCGTGCTTCAACTCACCGGCAGGATAGGCTTCGGCATGAATGTACGAGATTTCCTTGAGCTTCAGCGCGCCTTCCATCGCCACCGGGAATTGCGCGCCGCGGCCCAGGAACAGCGTGTGGTGCTTCTCGGCGAACAGCTCGGCGATGCGCTCGATGGTGGTGTCCATGGCCAGGGCTTCGCCCAGGCGTGTCGGCAGACGGCGCAGTTCGGCCACCAGCTCGGCTTCCACGCCCTCCTCCAGCGTCCCGTGAACTTGGCCAAGCGACAGCGTCAGCAGCATCAACGCAACCAGTTGAGTGGTGAAGGCCTTGGTCGAAGCGACACCGATTTCCGGACCTGCCTGGGTCAGCAAGGTCAGGTCGGACTCGCGCACCAAAGAGCTGATGCCGACGTTGCAGATCGCCAGGCTGCCGAGAAACCCCAATTGCTTGCCATTGCGCAGCGCGGCCAGGGTGTCGGCCGTTTCACCGGACTGTGAAATGGAAACGAACAGCGTGTCGGGCTGCACCACGACCTTGCGATAGCGGAACTCGCTGGCCACTTCGACCTGGCAAGGGATGCCGGCCAGGCCCTCGAGCCAATAGCGCGCAACCATACCGGCGTGATAGCTGGTGCCGCACGCCACGATCTGCACATTGCGCACCTTGGCGAACAGCTCGGCGGCCTGCGGACCGAAGGCCTGCACCAGCACCTGGTTCTGGCCCAGGCGACCTTCCAGGGTGCGCTGTACCACGGTGGGCTGCTCGTGGATCTCTTTCATCATGAAGTGGCGATACTCGCCCTTGTCGGCCGCCTCGGCGCCTTCGTGATACTGCACGCTTTCACGTTCCACAGGCATGCCGGCGGCATCCCAGATCTGCACGCTTTCACGGCGGATCTCGGCAATGTCACCTTCCTCCAGGTACATGAAACGGTCGGTCACCTGCCGCAGCGCCAACTGGTCTGAGGCGAGGAAGTTCTCGCCCATGCCCAGGCCGATGACCAGTGGGCTGCCGCTGCGGGCGGCCACCAGACGGTCGGGTTGGTGCACGCTGATGGCCGCCAGGCCGTAGGCGCCGTGCAGTTGCTTGACCGTCGCCTTGAGAGCGTCGGCCAGGTCGGGCAATGCCTTGAGGGTGTGATGCAACAGATGCGCGATGACTTCGGTATCGGTCTGCGACGTGAATACGTAGCCCAGCTCCTTGAGCTGGGTGCGCAGGACTTCATGGTTTTCGATGATGCCGTTGTGCACCACTGCCACTTCAGCAGTGGAAAAGTGCGGGTGGGCGTTCTGTTCGGTCGGCGCACCATGAGTGGCCCATCGGGTATGGGCGATGCCCAGCTTGCCGAGCAGAGGCTCATCAGCCAGCGCGGCCTGCAGTTCGGCAACCTTGCCGACGCGACGGCGGCGCTGCACGCTGCCATCCTCGCTCAACACGGCTACGCCGGCGCTGTCGTAACCGCGATATTCCAGGCGCTTGAGGCCCTCGACCAGAATGGCAGTGATGTTGCGCTCCGCGATGGCGCCGACGATTCCACACATGTTCGCTTCTCCTAGCTGGTAGCGGCGAGCACGAGATCTATCCCGCGCGCCTGAATCTGATCGCGTGCTTCGAGGGGCAGGCGATCATCGGTAATGAGGGTGCTGATGCGGCCCCAGGGCAGCTCCAGATTGGGGATCCTGCGTCCGACCTTGTCGGACTCGACCATGACGATCACTTCGCGAGCGACTTCGGCCATCACTCGGCTCAGGCCCAGCAACTCGTTGAAGGTCGTGGTGCCGCGCTCCAGATCGATGCCGTCGGCACCGATGAACAACTGGTCGAAGTCATAGGAGCGCAGCACCTGCTCGGCCACCTGGCCCTGGAAAGATTCGGAGTGCGGATCCCAAGTGCCGCCGGTCATCAGCAAGACGGGCTCATGCTCCAATGCACTCAGGGCATTGGCGACGTGCAGCGAGTTGGTCATGACCACCAGGCCCGGCTGTTTGCCCAGCTCGGGAATCATCGCAGCGGTGGTGCTGCCACTGTCGATGATGATGCGCGCGTGCTCCTTGATGCGCATGACGGCAGCGCGGGCGATGGATTGCTTGATGGCCGAGACGCGTTGGCTCGGTTCGCCGATCAGCTCTTGCGGCATGGTTACCGCGCCGCCATAGCGACGCAGCAGCAGGCCGTGGCTCTCTAGGGCAGCGAGGTCCTTGCGGATAGTGACTTCGGACGTTGCGAAATGCCTCGCCAAGTTATCCACAGTCACTTCGCCCTGCTCATTGAGCAGGGCAAGGATGCTGTGACGGCGTTGGGGCGTATTGCGCTTCGACATGGCCTAAGTTTCGATTCGAAAGATAACGAAGGCAATAGAAACCTAAACTGAAAGGTTCGTCAATGGTGTCATCGTATTTATCATGGCCTCTTCGCGGGCAGAGCCCGCTCCAACAGGGTCCTACCTGAGACCTTGTGGGAGCGGGCTCTGCCCGCGAATAGCCTTATACAATAGCTACACCTGTGGATAACTAAGGCTTCTTCACCTTCACCGGTCGCTTCCACCCTTCGATGTTACGCTGCCGCGCACGTGCCACGCCCAATTGCCCTGCAGGCACCTGTTGGGTGATGGTCGAACCTGCAGCAGTCGTCGATCCAGCCAAGATATCCACAGGTGCGACCAGCGCATTGTTGGAACCGATGAAAACGTCCTCACCAATGGTCGTTTTCCATTTGTTCGCGCCGTCGTAGTTGCAAGTGATGGTACCGGCGCCGATGTTGCTGTTGGCACCGATGTCCGCATCGCCCAGATAACTCAAGTGACCGGCCTTGGCGCCCTCGCCCATACGGGCATTCTTCAGCTCGACGAAGTTACCCACATGCGCCCGGGCTTCCAGCACCGTGCCGGGTCGCAGGCGCGCAAAGGGGCCAGCATCGCTGCCTTCGTGCAGCACTGCACCGTCGAGGTGGCTGTTGGCCTTGACCTCCACGCCTCTGCCCAGCGTACTGTCCTTGATGTAGCAGTTGGGCCCGATGACCACATCGTCTTCGATCACCACCCGCCCTTCGAGCACCACATTGACATCGATCAACACGTCCCGACCCACGCTGACTTCACCGCGCACATCGAAGCGCGCCGGGTCGCGCAAGGTCACGCCCTGGGCCATCAACCGACGCCCTTCGCGCAACTGGTAGTGACGCTCCAATTCCGCAAGTTGACGGCGGTCATTGGCGCCCTGCACCTCCATCGGATCCTGGGCGGTTTCAGTGGCCACCACCAAGCCATCGCTGACAGCCATGGCGATCACATCGGTCAGGTAATACTCACCTTGAGCGTTATTGTTGGACAGGCGCGCCAGCCACTCGGCCAGACGCTTGCCAGGCACTGCGAGAATGCCGGTGTTGCCTTCTCGAATGGCTTTCTGTGCATCGCTGGCGTCCTTGTGCTCGACGATAGCCTGCACCTGGCCATCCGCATCGCGCACGATGCGGCCGTAGCCCGTGGGATCGGCAAGCTCGACGGTGAGCAGGCCTAGCTGGTCGGCACTGACTTTCTGCAGCAGGCGCTGCAAAGTCGCCACTTCGATCAGCGGAACGTCGCCGTAAAGTATCAATACATTGTCGGCCGTTAGGCCTGGCACAGCCTGGGCGACCGCATGGCCGGTTCCCAGCTGCCTGTCCTGCAGCACGAAATTCAGGTCGTCAGCGGCCAGGCGTTCACGTACCGCATTCGCACCGTGGCCAATCACCACGTGGATGTTCTGCGGCTTGAGCTGGCGGGCGCTGTGGATAACATGGCCGAGCATTGAATTGCCAGCGACCGGGTGCAACACCTTGGGCAAGGCCGAGCGCATGCGTGTGCCTTGGCCGGCGGCGAGAATGACGATATCGAGAGACATGAACGGCTACCAGTCCGGAGAATGGCCAGCAGGCTGACCGGGGAGAAAATGCTGAAAAAGAAAAAGGGTAGCCGAGGCTACCCTTTTACTCAATCGCAAGTGAGTCGACGCATCAGCCGCCGAATTTCTTGCGGATCTGCTGGACGGTGCGCAGCTGAGCTGCAGCCTCGGCCAGGCGTGCGGCGGCAGATCCGTAGTCGAAGTCTGCGCCTTTTTCGTTCAGGGCCTTCTCGGCAGCCTTGACGGCTTCCTGAGCGGAAGCTTCATCCAGGTCGGCAGCACGCTGCACGGTGTCGGCAAGAACCTTGACCATGTTCGGCTGAACCTCGAGGAAACCACCAGAGATGTAGAACACCTCGGCTTCGCCACCCTGCTTGATCAGGCGGATCGGACCCGGCTTGAGATCGGTGATCAGCGGGGCGTGGCCTGGAGCGATACCGATATCACCCAGGTTACCGTGCGCAATCACCATCTCGACCAGACCGGAAAAGATTTCTCCTTCCGCGCTGACAATATCGCAATGGACTGTCATAGCCATACTTGCCTCAACCTGATTAGCGCCCGTCGCCGGGCGCCAGGATTACAGTTTCTTGGCTTTCTCGATCGCTTCTTCGATGCCGCCGACCATGTAGAACGCTTGTTCCGGCAGGTGGTCGTAGTCGCCGTTGAGGATGCCTTTGAAGCCTGCGATGGTGTCTTTCAGGGAAACGTATTTACCCGAGGCACCGGTGAAGACTTCAGCCACGAAGAACGGCTGCGACAGGAAGCGCTGGATCTTACGAGCGCGGGATACCAACTGCTTGTCGGTTTCCGACAGCTCGTCCATACCCAGGATCGCAATGATGTCCTTCAGCTCTTTGTAGCGCTGCAGCACATACTGAACGCCGCGAGCGGTGTCGTAGTGCTCCTGGCCGATCACGTTCGGGTCCAGCTGGCGCGAAGTCGAGTCCAGTGGATCGACCGCTGGGTAGATACCCAGGGAGGCGATGTCACGGGACAGTACGACGGTGGCGTCCAAGTGGGCGAAGGTGGTCGCAGGCGACGGGTCGGTCAAGTCATCCGCAGGTACGTATACCGCCTGGATCGAGGTGATCGAACCTTCCTTGGTCGAAGTGATGCGTTCCTGCAGAACGCCCATCTCTTCGGCCAGGGTCGGCTGGTAGCCTACTGCCGATGGCATACGGCCCAGCAGTGCGGACACTTCGGTACCGGCCAGGGTGTAACGATAGATGTTGTCGACGAACAGCAGAACGTCGTTACCTTCGTCACGGAATTTCTCGGCCATGGTCAGACCGGTCAGGGCGACGCGCAGACGGTTGCCCGGCGGCTCGTTCATCTGGCCGTAGACAAGGGCTACCTTGTCCAGAACGTTGGAGTCCTTCATCTCGTGGTAGAAGTCGTTACCCTCACGGGTACGCTCGCCCACACCGGCGAACACGGAATAACCGCTGTGCTCGATGGCGATGTTACGGATCAGCTCCATCATGTTCACGGTCTTGCCGACACCGGCACCACCGAACAGACCGACTTTACCGCCCTTGGCGAACGGGCAGACCAGGTCGATGACCTTGATGCCGGTTTCCAGCAGGTCGTTGCCGCCTGCCTGGTCCGCGAAGGAAGGTGCCGGACGGTGAATGCCCCAGCGCTCTTCGGTGTCGATCGGGCCCGCTTCGTCGATCGGGTTGCCCAGTACGTCCATGATCCGGCCCAGAGTGGCCTTGCCAACGGGTACGGAAATGGCTGCGCCGCTGTCGAGTACGTTCAGGCCGCGTTTGAGGCCTTCGGTGGAACCCATGGCAATGGTACGAACCACGCCGTCGCCCAGCTGCTGCTGGACTTCGAGGGTGGTTTCAGCGCCTTGTACCTTCAGCGCGTTGTAGATGCTCGGTACGCTGTCGCGTGGAAATTCCACGTCGATAACGGCGCCGATGATTTGAACGATACGTCCGCTACTCATAGCTGGATCCTCTGAATATTTGAACCGTTAAACCGCGGCAGCGCCGCCGACGATTTCCGAGATCTCTTGGGTGATCGCAGCCTGACGCGCCTTGTTGTAGATCAGCTGCAAATCGCTGATCAGGTCGCCGGCGTTGTCGGTTGCATTCTTCATCGCGATCATCCGCGCCGCTTGTTCAGCAGCGTTGTTCTCGACCACCGCCTGGTACACCTGCGACTCCACGTAACGCACCATCAGGCCTTCCAGCAGCTCTTTGGCGTCGGGTTCGTACAGGTAATCCCAGTGGTGCTTGAGTTCTTGATCCGGGGTTGCCTCCAACGGGATCAACTGCTCCACCGTCGGTTGTTGCGTCATGGTATTGATGAACTTGTTGGACACCACGGACAGGCGATCGATACGGCCTTCCAGGTACGCGTCCAGCATCACCTTGACGCTGCCGATCAGATCATTGATCGACGGCTCTTCGCCCAGATGGCTGATCGCTGCCACGACGTTGCCGCCGAAGTTGCGAAAGAACGCTGCACCCTTGCTGCCGATCACGCACAGGTCGATTTCGACGCCGCGTTCGCGATTGGCCGCCATGTCCTTGACCAGGGCCTTGAACAGGTTGGTGTTCAAGCCGCCGCACAGACCACGGTCACTGCTCACCACGATATAGCCGACGCGCTTGACGGCGCGTTCGATCATGAACGGGTGGCGGTATTCCGGGTTGGCGTTGGCCAGATGTCCAATCACCTGGCGGATACGTTCCGCGTAGGGACGGCTGGCTGCCATGCGCATTTGTGCCTTGCGCATTTTGCTGACCGCCACTTTTTCCATGGCGCTGGTAATTTTTTGCGTGCTTTTGATGCTCGCAATCTTACTGCGAATCTCTTTTGCGCCTGCCATGTAACACCTATCAGGTTAGCAAGCAGGGGCCTTGCGGCCCCTGCTGCGGCTTACCAGGTTTGGGTGGCCTTGAACTTCTCGATACCGGCCTTGAGGCCCGCGTCGATTTCGTCATTGAAGTCACCCTTCACGTTGATCTTCGCCAACAGGTCGGCGTGATCGCGGTTGAAGTAAGCAATCAGGGCCTGCTCGAAGCTACCTACCTTGGCGATCTCGACGTCAGTCAGGAAACCACGCTCGGCGGCATACAGCGACAGCGCCATGTCGGCGATCGACATTGGCGAGTACTGCTTCTGCTTCATCAGCTCGGTCACGCGCTGGCCGTGTTCGAGCTGCTTGCGGGTGGCTTCGTCCAGGTCAGACGCGAACTGGGCGAATGCCGCCAGTTCACGGTACTGAGCCAGAGCGGTACGGATACCACCGGACAGCTTCTTGATGATCTTGGTCTGAGCGGCACCACCTACGCGGGATACCGAAACACCGGCGTTCACTGCAGGGCGGATGCCCGAGTTGAACATGGCCGATTCCAGGAAGATCTGACCGTCGGTGATGGAAATCACGTTGGTCGGAACGAACGCGGAAACGTCGCCAGCCTGGGTTTCGATGATCGGCAACGCGGTCAGGGAGCCGGTCTTGCCGGTCACTGCGCCGTTGGTGAACTTCTCGACGTACTCTTCGGAAACGCGCGAAGCACGCTCCAGCAAGCGGGAGTGGAGATAGAACACGTCGCCTGGGTAGGCTTCACGACCTGGTGGACGGCGCAGCAGCAGGGAAATCTGGCGGTAGGCCACTGCTTGCTTGGACAGATCGTCATAGACGATCAGTGCGTCTTCACCGCGGTCACGGAAGAACTCGCCCATGGTGCAGCCGGAGTAAGGCGCGAGGAACTGCAGCGCAGGAGATTCCGAGGCACTGGCAGCCACCACGATGGTGTTGGCCAGGGCGCCGTTTTCTTCCAGCTTGCGTACCACGTTGGCGATGGTCGACTGCTTCTGACCGATGGCAACGTAGACGCAGAAGATACCGGAGTTCTTCTGGTTGATGATCGCGTCGATCGCCAGAGCGGTCTTGCCGATCTGACGGTCGCCGATGATCAGCTCGCGCTGGCCACGGCCGACAGGGATCATGGCGTCGACGGCCTTGTAGCCAGTCTGCACAGGCTGGTCTACCGACTTACGCCAGATAACGCCCGGTGCAACCTTTTCGACCGCGTCGGTCTCGGTGTTGCCCAGCGGACCCTTGCCATCGACAGGGTTGCCCAGTGCGTCGACGACGCGACCCAGCAGTTCCTTGCCAACCGGAACTTCCAGGATGCGGCCGGTGCACTTGGCGCTCATGCCTTCGGCCAGGCTGGTGTACGCGCCCAGTACCACGGCGCCTACGGAGTCCTGCTCCAGGTTGAGTGCCATGCCGAAGACGCCGCCTGGAAACTCGATCATTTCGCCGTACATGACGTCGGCCAGACCGTGGATCCGTACGATACCGTCGGAAACGCTGACGACGGTGCCTTCGTTACGGGCTTGGGAAGTCACATCGAGCTTGTCGATGCGACCCTTGATGATTTCACTTATTTCGGAAGGATTGAGTTGCTGCATTGCTCTGCTGCCCCTTCAAACTCAAGATTTCAATGCTTCGGCCAGTTTCGCGAGTTTGCCGCGAATCGAGCCATCGATAACCAGGTCGCCGGCGCGGATGACGACGCCACCTATCAGGCTGGCATCCTCCGCAACTTGCAGGCGCACTTCCCGGTCGAGTCGTGCACTGAGAACCTTGGCGAGTTTGTCTTGCTGTTCTTGGTTCAATGCGAAGGCACTGGTGACTTCCACGTCGACCGATTTTTCCTGCTCGGCCTTGTACAGGTCGAACAGCTCGGCGATCTCCGGCAACAGCAGGAGACGGTCGTTTTCGGCAACGACGTGGATGAAATTCTGTGCCTTGGCATCGAACTTGTCGCCGCACACGTCAATGAACGTGGCGGCCTTGTCTGCGCTCGTCAGTCGCGGGGCCTTGAGCAGGCTCTGCATGGTGGCGTCTTGCGCCACCGCTGCAGCCAGGCCGAGCATGGCTGACCAATTGGCCAGCTGCTGGTGGGCCTGAGCGTGCTCGAAGGCCGCCTTAGCGTAAGGTCGGGCCAACGTGGTCAGTTCTGCCATGATCGCCCTCGCTTAGATTTCAGCAGCCAGTTTGTTAACCAGCTCCGCGTGCGCGTTTTGATCGATTGTGGCGCCCAGAATCTTCTCGGCACCGCCCACGGCCAGCATACCCAATTGGGCACGCAGCGCGTCTTTGACGCCGTTCAGTTCCTGCTCGATCTCGGCTTGAGCCTGCACTTTCACACGGTCAGCGTCGATACGGGCCTTTTCAACGGCCTCTTCGACGATCTGGTTGCCGCGTTTCTTTGCCTGCTCAATGATTTCGGCTGCCTGAGCTTTCGCTTCGCGCAGTTGATGACCCACTTTCTCTTGGGCCAACTCCAGGTCGCGAGCTGCTCGGCTGGCAGCGTCCAAACCATCAGCGATCTTCTTCTGACGTTCGTGCAAAGCCGCGATGACCGGAGGCCACACGAACTTCATGCAGAACAGCACAAAAATGAAGAACGCAACGGTCTGGCCAATCAGGGTTGCATTAATGTTCACGCCAACACCTCGCTCGTTCTTTGTCCATCACACCAATCCACTCGAAGGTTCGAGAGATCAGCCAGCGAGTTGACCAACGAAGGGGTTCGCGAAGGTGAAGAACAGAGCGATACCAACACCGATCATGGTCACGGCGTCGAGCAGACCGGCGACGATGAACATTTTCACTTGCAGCATCGGAACCATTTCTGGCTGGCGAGCAGCGCCTTCCAGGAACTTGCCGCCCAGCAGGCCGAAGCCGATAGCGGTACCCAGTGCGCCCAGGCCGATCAGCAGAGCAACAGCGATAGCGGTTAGACCAACTACAGTTTCCATCTTTCCTCCCGACTTTTTACGTCGTCTTTTGCTTGGTTTTTAGGTTTTAAAGCGGTGTTACAAACCGGTGTTTCGGCCCGGAGGGGCCTCCCTCGCGCCAGGGCGCGAGGGGCATCAGACTCGCCAGGCGGGTCTCAATGATTTTCTTCGTGTGCCATCGAAAGGTAGACGATGGTCAGCATCATGAAGATGAATGCCTGCAGCGTGATGATCAGGATGTGGAACACGGCCCACGCCCACTGCAGCACGACGCCCAGGCCGCTGAGCCACAACAGGCCACTGCCGAACATCACGGCGATCAGGATGAACACCAGCTCGCCGGCGTACATGTTGCCGAACAGTCGCAGTGCCAGCGAGATCGGCTTGGCGATCAGGGTGACGAATTCGAGCAGGAAGTTCACCGGGATCAGCAGGATCTTGGCGAAGATGTTCTTGCTGCCGAACGGATGCAGGGTCAGCTCGCCGATGAAGCCGCCCAGGCCCTTGACCTTGATGCTGTAGAAGATGATCAGCGCGAACACCGACAGGGCCATGCCCAGGGTCGCGTTCGGATCGGTGGTCGGCACGGCGCGGAACGGGATGTGCGAGTCGCCGGAGATCCAGGCCGCAGCCATCGGGATCCAGTCGACCGGAACCAGGTCGATGGCGTTCATCAGGAACACCCAGACGAAGATCGTCAGCGCCAGCGGTGCGATCACCGCACTGCGGCCGTGGAAGCTGTCACGCACGCTGCCATCGACGAACTCGACCAGCACCTCGACGAAGTTCTGCAGGGCGCCCGGCTGACCGGACGTTGCCTTCTTCGCCGCCATGCGGAAGATCAGGATGAAGATCAGGCCCAGGGCAACCGACCAGCCAAGGGTATCGACGTGGAACGCCCAAAACCCCATTTCCTTGGCTTCTGCAGCGGTGTGGGCAAAGCCCCAGCCGCCTTCTGGTAGCTGACCGAAGGTCAAGTTCTGCAAGTGGTGCTGGATATAGCCCGAAGCGGTTGTTTCTGCCATGGTTGCCTCAAACGCCCTAAGGTCTCGAAAGTCTTGTTTTCATGAGCAGGGGTGCGAACCAGCTGACCAGTTGGGTCAACCCGAAGACGCCGAATACAGCCAGCGGCGCCAGTGGTTTCACTCCTGCGAACGTCAGTGCGAACAGCACTGCCGTCAAAATCAGCTTGCCAGCCTCGCCGGCGTAGAACGACCGGACGATGGCTTGTGCGGCCCGGGCTCCGGTGAACCGGAATGCCTTCCAGGCGAAATACAGATTGGGCAACCAGGCGATCAGGCCTCCGCAGAGACCCGAATAACCGCTGACCGCCCCGAGCCATTGCCACAGCACCAGAGCTGCCAGCAACGCGACGACACCTTGCGCCAACAACATCGGGAAAACGACCCATTGATGGAACGGCAGGCGGTTTGGCGTGCGGGTTTCCATCGTGGCGACTCCTCAATGGTCGACGTGCCATAAGCCTTAACTTGGCATAAATTGTGCCGACAAAATGCGCGCAGAGTATAGGGGCGCTTCCGCCCCTATTCAACTGCCGGGTAGTGATTTCCGACTGCGCGCTACATAGGGAATTGTTTCAGCGAATGTGTGCGAGCACACCCTGCAACTCGTCCAGCGAGTTATAGCGGATCACCAACTGGCCCTTGCCCTTCTGTCCGTGGCGAATCTGCACCGCAGAGCCCAGGCGCTCGGCCAGGCGCTGTTCCAGCCGGGTGATGTCCGGGTCGGCCTTGGCCGGCTCCACGGGCTCGGGTTTGCCACTGAGCCACTGCCTGACCAGGGCTTCGGTCTGGCGCACGGTCAGACCACGTGCGACAACGTGTCGCGCCCCTTCGACCTGCTGTTCGTCCGGCAGACCGAGCAACGCGCGCGCATGCCCCATTTCCAGATCGCCGTGGGACAGCATGGTCTTGATCACTTCAGGCAAGGCGATCAGGCGCAGCAGGTTGGCCACGGTGACCCGCGACTTGCCCACCGCATCGGCCACCTGCTGCTGGGTCAACTGGAACTCGTGCTGCAAGCGTTGCAGGGCAATGGCCTCTTCCACCGGGTTGAGGTCTTCGCGCTGGATGTTTTCGATCAATGCCATGGCGATCGCGGCTTCGTCGGGCACATCGCGGACCATGGCCGGAATGGTCTCCAGGCCGGCCTGTTGCGCGGCGCGCCAGCGGCGCTCCCCGGCGATGATCTCGAACCGCGAGTTGGCCACCGGCCGTACCACGATCGGTTGCATCACGCCCTGGGTCTTGATCGAGTGCGCCAACTCTTCGAGCGCCTGCGGGTCCATGTCCCGACGTGGCTGGTATTTACCGCGCTGGATGACGTCCAGGGGCAAATGCTGCAACTCGTTCTGGTCGACCGTGACGGCCTGCTCTTCGAGCGCACTGACGGTCGAACCGCTGAGCAGCGCATCCAGCCCACGCCCGAGACCACGTTTCTTGACGGCCATTGGATTCCTTAAATGACTGCAGCGGTGCGAGATTGGCGACGCTGCCGACGAACCATCTCGCCAGCCAGTGCCAGGTACGCCAGGGCGCCGCGTGACGATTTGTCGTACGTGAGCGCCGGCATCCCATAGCTGGGAGCTTCGGCCAGACGAATGTTGCGCGGGATGACGGTATCGTAGAGCTGGTCGCCGAAGTGCTCCTTGAGCTGCGCCGACACATCGTTCATCAGGCTCAGGCGCGGGTCGTACATGGTTCGCAGCAAACCCTCGACCTTGAGGTCCGGATTCAGCAGTTCGGCGATGCGCTTGATGTTGTCCACAAGGTCGCTCAGCCCTTCCAGGGCGAAATACTCGCACTGCATCGGAATGATCACGCCATCGGACGCCACCAGCGCATTGAGGGTCAGCATCGACAGCGAGGGCGGGCAGTCGATCAGAATGTAGTCGTAGTTGTTGCGCACCGGCGCCAGCGCACTGCGCAGCCGGCTCTCTTTCATCTGCATTTCCAGCAGGACCACCTCGGCCGCCGTCAGGTCGCGGTTGGCCGGCAGCAACTGATACCCGCCGTGCTCGGAGAAGTGCATGGCCTGGGCCAGGTCGCACTCGCCGATCAGCACGTCGTAGATGGAGTTTTCAAGTGCATGCTTGTCCACTCCGCTACCCATGGTGGCGTTGCCCTGCGGATCGAGGTCGATCAGCAGCACGCGGCGCTTGGTCGCGACCAGCGATGCTGCGAGGTTGATGCAGGTGGTGGTCTTGCCCACACCACCTTTCTGGTTCGCTATCGCGAATACCTTAGCCATTATTGCTCGTGTTCCCAATCATGCCGTGCGGCGCAGTATCAGCAGATGGCGTTGGCCTTGGCAACCGGGGACGGCCAAGGCGTGTTCGCTATCGAGGTGGAAGTCCGCTGGCAATGCTACCAGTTCGTCAGCTGGATGCAGCCCTTTCATCGCCAACCAGCGCGTGTCGCCGTTGCCCAGGTGGCGTGTCCAGTGGCCAAAATCGTGCAGGCTGCTGAACGCGCGGGAAACGATACCGGCGAAAGGTTGCTCGGGGACGAAGGTTTCGGCGCGGCTGTGGATAACTTTCAGGTTGGCCAATCCCAGCTCCAGTTTCACCTGGGTCTGGAAGCGGGTTTTCTTGCCATTGCTGTCGAGCGTGGCGATCCGTTTTTCAGGAAACATGATCGCCAGCGGGATGCCTGGCATGCCGCCGCCGCTGCCGACATCCAGCCAGCTGTCGGCCGCTGCCAGGTACGGCAGGATGCTCAGGCTGTCGAGCAGGTGCCGGGAAACCATCTCGTCGGGATTGCGCACCGCCGTCAGGTTGTACGCCTTGTTCCATTTGATCAACAGGGCCAGGTAGGCCAACAGCTGCTCGCGCTGGGCTTCGGACAGTTCGACGCCCAATTGCCGGGCGCCTGTGGACAACTCTTCGCGGTGCTGTTCGGTGACCATGGAACTCAAGCGCTTTGCTCCAACTCACGGCCTGCGCCGCGTTTTTTCAGATGAATCATCAACAGCGAAATGGCAGCGGGCGTCACACCCGGTATACGCGATGCCTGACCCAGGGTCTCGGGACGAGTGGCGCCCAGCTTGCCCTGGATTTCCTTGGACAACCCGGAGATGCCGACGTAGTCGATATCCACAGGCAGACGAGTGTCTTCGCTGGCACGCAGCCGGGCGATCTCGTCCTGTTGACGATCGATGTACCCGGCGTACTTGGTCTTGATCTCGACCTGTTCGGCCACCTGTGGATCCTGCGCGCCGCCACCGGTGACTTCGACCAGACCGACATAGTCGATTTCCGGACGGCTGAGCAGGTTAAGCAGGTTGTATTCATGGGTCAACGGCGTACCGAATTTCTCGGCAAGCGCATCGCCCACGGCAGTGTTCGGTCGGACCCAGGTGCTTTTGAGCCGCTGTTCCTCGATTTCGATGGCTTCGCGCTTGGCACTGAACGCTGCCCAACGGGCGTCGTCGACCAGGCCCAGCTCGCGACCCTTTTCGGTCAGGCGCAGGTCTGCGTTGTCCTCGCGCAGGATCAGGCGATACTCGGCCCGCGAAGTGAACATCCGGTACGGCTCCTGGGTGCCCAGGGTGATCAGGTCATCGACCAGCACGCCGATGTAGGCCTCGTCCCGGCGCGGGCACCAGGCGTCTTTGCCCTGTGCACGCAACGCCGCGTTGGCGCCGGCCAGCAACCCCTGCGCGCCGGCCTCTTCGTAGCCGGTGGTGCCGTTGATCTGCCCAGCGAAGAACAGACCGGCGATCACCTTGGTTTCGAGGCTGTACTTGAGATCGCGCGGATCGAAGTAGTCGTATTCGATGGCGTAGCCGGGACGCATGATGTGTGCGTTTTCCATGCCACGGATCGAACGCACGATCTGCAACTGCACATCGAACGGCAGGGACGTGGAAATTCCGTTGGGGTACAGCTCGTGGGTGGTCAGCCCCTCCGGCTCGATGAACACCTGATGGCTCTGCTTGTCGGCGAAGCGGTGAATCTTGTCTTCGATCGACGGGCAGTACCGTGGACCTACGCCTTCGATTTCACCGGCTGCCGAATACATCGGCGAGCGATCGAGGTTGGCCGCGATGATTTCATGGGTGCGCGCGTTGGTATGGGTGATCCAGCAACTGACCTGGCGCGGATGCAGTGCCTTGGATCCCATGAACGACATCACCGGGATCGGGGTATCGCCCGGCTGCTCGGTCATCACCGAAAAGTCCACGGACTTGCCGTCGATGCGCGGCGGTGTACCGGTCTTCAACCGGCCTACTCGCAGGGGTAGTTCACGCAGGCGATGGGCCAGCGCGATCGACGGCGGATCGCCCGCACGGCCTCCCGAGTAATTCTGCAAACCGATGTGGATGAGCCCGCCGAGGAAGGTACCGGTGGTGAGCACCACGGAATCGGCCATGAAGCGCAGGCCCATCTGGGTGACCACGCCCTTGACCTCGTCCTGATCGACGATCAGGTCGTCTGCCGGCTGCTGGAATATCCACAGGTTGGGTTGATTCTCCAGGATTTCGCGGATCGCCGCCTTGTACAGGACCCGGTCGGCCTGGGCACGGGTGGCCCGTACCGCTGGGCCCTTGCGGTTGTTGAGCACGCGAAACTGAATGCCACCCTTGTCGGTAGCCAGTGCCATGGCACCGCCGAGCGCATCAATCTCCTTTACCAAGTGGCTCTTGCCGATGCCGCCGATGGCCGGGTTGCAACTCATGGCACCGAGGGTTTCCACGTTGTGCGTCAACAGCAGGGTCTTTGCACCCATGCGTGCTGAGGCCAGTGCTGCCTCGGTACCGGCATGACCGCCGCCGATGACGATCACTTCAAAACGGGAAGGGAAATCCACCACGCACCTCGTGCCTGTTCAATGTGGGTAATTGGGATAGCGGCGCAGTATAGGGAATTTGCCTCGGCTAAAGAACCCTTCTGCACAAAAAATAACCAGCTGTGGATAGACCGAGTAATAGAAATTAAAAGAGAGAGATTTATTAAAGCTTTGTTTTTATGTTTATTACTATGCAACGACAAATCTGTGGATAAGGTTCTGAAACCCTCTGTACTCGTGCTGTACAGAGAAATTAAAGGTTGTGTTCACCTGTTCATGAGCCCGGTGTATAACCGAAATTAACCTGTGGGTAACACGGTTGCTTACCCACAGGCGGATTTATCATCAGCTTTCGGACCCGCTTATCAACCTGGCTCAGGCGGACTTTTCCACAGGGCTCCTGAAGCATGTATAAAAAAAAGCCGCCTCGAAAGGCGGCTGTTGATCGGTTTCACGCGAGGGTCGTGGCGGTGCTTGCACGCCTACTTGCCGATGCAGAAGCTCGAAAAGATGCGTCCCAGCAGATCATCTGAACTGAATGCTCCGGTGATTTCACCCAAGGCTTGCTGCGCCAGGCGCAGGTCTTCGGCCAACAGCTCGCCGGCACCGGCCAGGGTCAATTGATCACGTCCATGGTCAAGGTGGTCGCCGGCATGGCGCAAGGCTTCGAGGTGACGTCGACGTGCGCTGAAGCTGCTTTCTGCGGTCTGTTCGTACCCCATGCAGGCCTTGAGGTGTTCGCGCAGCAACTCCAGCCCCTCGCCTGCCCCCTTGGCAGTCAAGCTCAAGGTGACGTGTCCGTCGCCGTCCTGCTGCAGGCCGATGGGTTCCCCACTCAGGTCTGCCTTGTTGCGAATCACCGTGACTTTGCCGATATCGGGCGTGAGCTCGAGGAACTCCGGCCAGAGCGCAAACGGGTCGGCCGCTTCGGCGGCCGTCGCATCCACCACCAGCAGGATACGATCGGCCTCGGCAATGGCCTTCAGCGCTCGCTGCACGCCGATCTGCTCGACTTCATCGGCCGTGGTGCGTAGCCCCGCGGTGTCGATCACGTGCAACGGCATGCCATCGATGTGGATATGTTCGCGCAACACGTCCCGGGTCGTGCCGGCAATCTCCGTCACGATCGCGGCTTCGCGTCCGGCCAGCAGGTTGAGCAGGCTCGACTTGCCGGCATTCGGTCGACCGGCGATCACCACGTTCATGCCATCACGCAGCAAGGCCCCCTGCCCGGCTTCCCGCAGCACGGTGGATAACTCGCCCCGTACCTTGTCGAGCAGGCTCAGTACATGACCATCGGCGAGGAAATCGATTTCCTCCTCGGGAAAGTCGATGGCGGCCTCGACGTAGATACGCAACGCGATGAGCTGCTCGGTCAAGTTATCCACACGGCGGGAAAACGCCCCTTGCAGCGAACGCACGGCGTTGCGCGCCGCCTGGGCGGAACTGGCTTCGATGAGATCGGCAATGGCCTCGGCCTGGGCCAGGTCGAGCTTGTCGTTGAGGAATGCACGCTCGCTGAATTCGCCCGGACGTGCCAGGCGGCAGCCCAACTGCAGGCAGCGCTGCAGCAGCATGTCCATCACCACAGGCCCACCGTGGCCTTGCAGCTCGAGCACGTCCTCGCCGGTGAACGAATTGGGCCCGGGGAAGTACAGGCTCAGGCCCTCGTCGATGACCTGGCACTGCGCGTCGAGCATTGGGCCGTAGTGAGCGTAGCGAGGCATTGGCACACGGCCGATGATCGCCTGGGCAGCCGCGCTGGCCAGTGGTCCGGAGATACGCACGATCCCCACTCCACCGCGACCCTGGGCCGTGGCAATGGCAGCGATGGTTTCGCGAACGACGTTCATGCAGATACTCCGGTCGAATTTCAGATAGCAAAACGCCCCACGAGGGGGCGCTTTGTGCACAGGTTAGTCGAGCAACCCGTTAAACGGCAGGTTTGTTTGCCGCAGCTTTCTCGATACCGCGCGTGATGTACCACTGCTGGGCAATCGACAGGGTGTTGTTGGTTACCCAGTACAGTACCAGGCCGGCCGGGAACCAGAGGAAGAAGAAGGTGAACACGATCGGCATCATCTTCATCACCTTCGCCTGCATCGGATCCGGAGGCGTTGGGTTCAAGCGCTGCTGAATGAACATGGTCGCGCCCATGATGATCGGCAGGATGAAGAACGGATCCTTGATCGACAGGTCGGTTATCCACAGCAGCCAAGGTGCCTGACGCATCTCGACGCTTTCCAGCAGTACCCAGTACAGGGACAGGAAGACCGGCATCTGCACCAGGATCGGCAGGCAGCCACCCAGCGGATTGATCTTCTCTTTCTTGTACAGCTCCATCATGGCCTGCGACATCTTCTGGCGATCGTCGCCATGCTGCTCCTTGAGCAATGCCAGTTTCGGCGCAACGGCGCGCATGCGCGCCATCGACCGGTAGCTGGCGGCCGACAAGGGGAAGAACAGCAGCTTGATCAGGATGGTCAGGCAGATGATCGAGAAGCCCCAGTTACCCAGGATCGCGTGGATATGCTTGAGCAGCCAGAAGATCGGTTGTGCGATGAACCACAGGATGCCGTAGTCGACGGTCAGCTCCAGGCCTGGGGACAACTCCTTGAGCTTGTCCTGTACCTTCGGACCGGCATACAGGGTGGCTGTGGTTTCGACCTTGCCACCTGGTGCGGCGGACAACGTCGGACCGGTGTAGCCGATGATGTAATGGCCCTGGTTGTCCTTGCGCGTCATGACGTTGTTGCTGTCACCGGGGGCAGGGATCCAGGCCGTCACGAAGTAGTGCTGCAGCCAGGCTACCCAACCACCTTGCACGGTTTCCTTGAGGCCGGCCTTGTCCATGTCCTTCATCGACACTTTCTTGTACGGCTCGCCATTTGTCCACAGGGCCGCACCCAGGTAGGTCGCGGTACCGGTGGCCGTAGTCGACGATGGGTCGGAGCTGTTGTCTCGCTTGAGCTGGGCGAACATGTTGCCGCTCCAGTTCTGCGCGCTCTGGTTATCCACAAGGTAGCCGACTTTCAGGTCGTATTCGCCGCGGTCGACCGTGAAGCGCTTGACGTAGTTGACGCCGTTGTCGCTGTAGGTCAGGTCGACTACCAGCTGGTTCTGACCCTCGGCCAGTTGATAACTTTTTTGCGTCGCGCTGTACACGGGGCGCCCAGTGGAACGCGCATCCGGGCCGTTCGCACCGGTCAGGCCGCTCTGGGCCAGGTAGGTCAGTTCACCACCGTTGTCGAACAACTGGAATGGAATGTTCGGCATGTCCTGGCGCCGAGGGTACTCGGGCAGGTTCAGCTGGACGATATCACCACCGGTAGGATCGATAGCGAAGTTGAGCACGTCGGTCTTGACCCAGATCAGGTCCTTGCTGACCACGACAGGGGTCGGCACAGGCAGATTGGCATCAGGATTGGCGCTGGGTACATCGGCACTGGCTTGAGTGTTGGTGCCCGGTACCGTTTCCGGCAATGCCGGGGTCGGGTTCTGGGTAGCCATATTCTGAGTCGGCAAGGCGGCTTGACCGTAGTCCTGGTTCCATTTCAGGACCATGACGTAGGCCACGACTGCCAGGGCGACGATCAGGATCGTGCGTTTAATATCCATGATTACTCGGCTATCGAAGAAGAACGGGGTGATGGGGCGTCTGGAACCGGGTCGAAACCACCGGCATTCCATGGGTGACAGCGGCCAAGGCGACGAACGGTCAGCCAGCTTCCACGCAAGAGGCCGTGGATCTCGATGGCTTCGAGCGCGTAGCAAGAGCAACTGGGATAAAAACGACAGTGGTTCGCCATGAGAGGGCTGATGGCGTAGCGGTAGAACTGGATCGGAACGATTGCCAGTTTACGCATCTTGACTGTCCACTCCTGCAGGTTCGGTCTTCACCACTGGAGCGGGCCGGTTACGTGCAAGGCGCTTCCAGAGCTTGCCAAAATGCTCATGCAATTCAGGGTTTTCCACGTCGCCCAAACCTTTGCGCGCGACGATGACGATGTCCCAGCCAGCCAGTATGTCCTGGTGCAGACGGAACGAGTCACGCATCAAACGTTTCAAGCGATTGCGTTGAACGGCGAGCTTGACGCTCTTTTTACCGATGACCAGCCCTAGACGGGGATGTTCGAGGCCGTTCTCACGCGCAAGGAGCAGCAAGTTCTTGCCGGGTACCTTGCCAGACGGCGAGTCGAAGACTGCTTTGAAATGCCGGGCTGTCAGCAGACGCTTTTCCCGACCGTAGTCCTGACTCACCACCTGTGCCGAAGGATCAAACTGCCAGACGCTTGCGGCCCTTGGCGCGACGACGCGACAGGACGGTACGGCCGTTCTTGGTAGCCATGCGGGCACGGAAACCGTGAGTGCGAGCGCGCTTGATGGTGCTGGGTTGGAAAGTACGTTTCATGGTTGTTACCTGGTTCGTCCACAACGGGCCGGAATGGACCCCGTTTTAAGAGACCGGCGATTCTAGTGAAAGCGCGGCAGAAGGTCAATTTCCAACCAGCTATTACTTTTGCATCGTTTATCAGAACCCTGCGCTGCACGTAGACACTCACCCTCACCTTCGATTCATCCGCTTCCTGTTTCCAAGCCTGCGTATGACACACCAGAGCCGATCAAATATAGAAATAGAGAAGGGACTTATTTTAAAGCTTTTCTGTAATGCTTATAGATCTTAGTGAGGCCCTTTTCTGTGGATAACTGCCTTCAGCCCTTGCGGCCCGTACGTCCTGGAGATTCGCAACCCTGTCCAGAAGAGGTGCTGCGCCTGTGTCGATGCTCGGGACAACCTGTGGACTAAAGACGAGGATATCCACAGGGGTGTTATCCACAGATCTCGACCCCCACTTGTGCATAGATCTCAAGTCAGGTTATCCACAGAGCTCAGGAATCAGATTTCGAGGCATTGAACAGCGGTTTTTTCACGCTTTCCAGGCCAGTGGCCGGACCTACATGTGGATAAGTGTGCTGAGCGTCGGTACAATGGGGGTTGTTTTTGCCTTGCCGGCTTTCAATTCAGGGGATACCTGTGTCAGTGGAACTTTGGCAGCAGTGCGTGGAACTCCTGCGCGATGAACTGCCTGCCCAGCAATTCAACACCTGGATCCGTCCGCTACAGGTCGAAGCCGAAGGCGACGAGTTGCGGGTCTACGCGCCCAACCGCTTTGTGCTGGACTGGGTAAACGAGAAGTACCTGACACGACTTCTCGAACTGTTGGGTGAGCACGGCAACGGACTCGCGCCGGCGCTTTCGTTGCTGATCGGCAGCCGCCGCAGCTCGACGCCCCGCGCTGCATTCAACGCCCCGCTGGCAGCCTCTGCAGCGGCAAGCCAGGCGCAGGCGGCCCCGGTGACTGCCGTGCCTGCAGTTGCGCCTGTAGAGGCCGTTTCCAAGCCTTCGGTCAGTGAGGAACCCTCGCGGGACAGTTTCGACCCCATGGCCGGCGCCAGCTCGCAACCGGCACCCGTACGTGCCGAGCAGCGCACCGTGCAGGTAGAAGGTGCGCTCAAGCACACCAGCTATCTGAATCGCACCTTTACCTTCGAAAACTTCGTCGAAGGTAAATCCAACCAGTTGGCGCGCGCCGCTGCCTGGCAGGTTGCGGACAATCCCAAGCATGGCTACAACCCGCTGTTCCTTTATGGCGGTGTGGGTCTGGGTAAAACGCACTTGATGCATGCTGTGGGTAACCATCTGCTCAAGAAGAATCCGAATGCCAAGGTCGTCTACCTGCATTCCGAGCGATTCGTGGCCGACATGGTCAAGGCGCTGCAGCTGAACGCGATCAACGAATTCAAGCGGTTCTATCGTTCGGTCGATGCGCTGCTGATCGATGACATTCAGTTCTTCGCTCGCAAGGAGCGCTCCCAGGAGGAGTTCTTCCATACGTTCAATGCGCTGCTCGAGGGCGGCCAGCAGGTCATCCTGACCAGCGATCGCTACCCCAAGGAAATCGAAGGGCTCGAAGAGCGCCTGAAGTCGCGCTTTGGCTGGGGTTTGACAGTGGCGGTCGAACCACCGGAACTCGAGACGCGAGTCGCGATCCTGATGAAGAAGGCGGATCAGGCCAAGGTTGAGTTGCCCCATGACGCGGCGTTCTTCATTGCCCAGCGGATTCGCTCCAACGTCCGCGAACTCGAAGGTGCCCTCAAGCGGGTCATTGCGCACTCGCACTTCATGGGCCGAGAAATCACCATCGAGCTGATCCGCGAGTCGCTCAAGGATTTGCTGGCACTGCAAGACAAGCTGGTGAGTGTGGATAACATTCAGCGCACGGTGGCCGAGTACTACAAGATCAAGATTTCCGATCTGCTGTCCAAGCGCCGCTCACGCTCGGTGGCGCGACCGCGGCAGGTGGCCATGGCGTTGTCCAAGGAACTGACCAACCATAGCCTGCCGGAAATCGGCGATGTGTTTGGTGGCCGTGATCACACCACCGTGTTGCACGCCTGCCGCAAGATCAACGAACTCAAGGAATCCGACGCGGATATCCGCGAGGACTACAAGAACCTGCTGCGTACCCTGACCACGTGAACATTCACTACGCAGCTTTTGAGGCAAGGGACTAGACCATGCATTTCACCATTCAACGCGAAGCCCTGTTGAAACCCCTGCAGCTGGTCGCCGGCGTCGTCGAACGCCGCCAGACCTTGCCTGTGCTTTCCAACGTGCTGCTGGTCGTTCAGGGGCAGCAGTTGTCCCTGACCGGTACCGACCTGGAAGTGGAACTGGTTGGCCGCGTACAGCTGGAAGAGCCCGCCGAGCCTGGCGAGATCACGGTGCCCGCGCGCAAGTTGATGGACATCTGCAAGAGCTTGCCCAACGACGCCCTGATCGACATCAAAGTCGATGAACAGAAGGTAGTGGTCAAGGCCGGACGCAGCCGTTTCACCTTGTCGACATTGCCGGCCAATGATTTCCCGACGGTCGAGGAAGGCCCGGGTTCGCTGACGTGCAGCCTGGTCCAGAGCAAGCTGCGCCGGTTGATCGAACGCACCAGTTTCGCCATGGCTCAACAGGACGTTCGCTATTACCTCAACGGCATGCTGCTGGAAGTATCGGCAGGTATCATCCGCGCCGTCGCAACCGATGGACACCGCTTGGCCATGTGCTCGATGCAAGCCGACATTGGCCAGGCCGATCGGCATCAGGTCATTGTGCCGCGCAAAGGTATCCTGGAGCTGGCCCGCCTGCTGACCGAGCCTGATGGCAACGTCAGCATCGTGCTGGGCCAGCACCACATTCGTGCTACCACCGGTGAGTTCACCTTCACCTCCAAACTGGTCGATGGCAAGTTCCCCGACTACGAGCGCGTGTTGCCCAAAGGTGGCGACAAGTTGGTGGTCGGAGATCGCCAGGCATTGCGTGAGGCGTTCAGCCGCACCGCTATTCTGTCCAACGAAAAGTACCGCGGCATCCGTTTGCAACTGGCGGCCGGTCAGCTCAAGATCCAGGCCAACAACCCCGAGCAGGAAGAAGCGGAAGAAGAAGTGGCCGTGGACTACAACGGTGGTGCGCTGGAGATCGGCTTCAACGTCAGTTATCTTCTCGACGTGCTGGGCGTGATGACGACGGAGCAGGTGCGCCTGATTCTGTCCGATTCCAACAGCAGCGCCCTGGTGCAGGAATCGGACAACGACGACTCGGCATATGTCGTCATGCCGATGCGCCTCTGACCCCTGCCTGAATGTCCCTTACCCGCGTCACAGTCACCGCGGTGCGCAACCTGCACCCGGTGACCTTCTCCCCCTCCCCGCGCATCAACATTCTTTATGGCGCCAACGGCAGTGGCAAGACCAGTGTTCTAGAAGCCATTCACTTGCTGGGTCTGGCTCGATCTTTCCGCAGTACGCGCCTGGTGCCGATCATCCAGCACGATCAGGCGAGCGCTACGGTGTTCGGGCAGGTTCAACTGGCCGAAGGTGGACAGAGCAATCTGGGGATTTCCAGAGAGCGCCAAGGCGATTTCACCATTCGCATAGATGGCCAGAATGCGCGAAGCGCAGCCCAGCTTGCCCAGATACTTCCGCTGCAGTTGATAAATCCCGACAGCTTTCGGCTGTTGGAAGGCGCGCCTAAAATTCGCAGACAGTTTCTCGACTGGGGTGTGTTCCACGTGGAACCTCGCTTCATGTCGACCTGGCAGCGTCTGCAGAAGGCCTTGAAGCAACGGAACTCGTGGCTTCGACATGGTACACTTGACGTTGCTTCGCAAGCGGCCTGGGACCGAGAACTCTGCCTTGCCAGTGCGGAAATCGACGAATACCGCCGTGCTTATATCAAGGCGCTGAAGCCTGTGTTCGAACAGACACTCGCCGAGTTGGTGCAGCTCGATGGGTTGACGCTGAGCTATTACCGCGGTTGGGACAAGGATCGCGAGCTTGCCGATGTATTGGCGGGTTCGCTGTTGAGAGACCAGCAGATGGGGCATACCCAGGCTGGACCTCAACGTGCTGATCTTCGCCTCAGAATGGGCGCCCATAATGCGGCTGACATATTGTCGCGCGGTCAGCAGAAACTGGTGGTATGCGCACTTCGCATTGCCCAGGGCCATCTGGTAGGCCAGGCCCGCCGGGGGCAATGCATCTATCTGGTAGACGATTTGCCCTCCGAACTGGACGAGAAACATCGTCGCGCATTGTGCCGCTTGCTGGAAGAATTACGCTGCCAGGTGTTCATCACCTGTGTGGATCAAGAATTATTGAGGGAAGGCTGGCAAACGGAAACGCCAGTTGCCGTGTTCCACGTGGAACATGGCGGTATTACCCAGACCCACGATCATCGGGAGTGAAGGCATGAGCGAGAACCAAACGTACGACTCCTCCAGCATCAAGGTGCTGAAAGGGCTTGATGCCGTACGCAAACGTCCCGGTATGTACATCGGCGACACCGATGATGGTAGCGGCCTGCACCACATGGTCTTCGAGGTGGTGGACAATTCCATCGACGAAGCACTGGCCGGCCACTGTGATGAAATCACCATCACCATTCATCCAGACGAATCCATTTCCGTAACCGACAACGGTCGCGGCATTCCAGTGGATGTGCACAAGGAAGAAGGCGTATCTGCGGCCGAGGTCATCATGACCGTGCTGCACGCTGGTGGTAAGTTCGACGATAACTCGTACAAGGTTTCCGGCGGCCTGCACGGCGTTGGTGTGTCCGTGGTGAACGCACTCTCTGAAAGCCTGCAATTGACAGTGCGTCGCGCTGGGAAATTGTGGGAGCAGTTCTACGTGCATGGCGTCCCGCAGGAGCCGATGCAAATCGTCGGTGAAAGCGAAACCACCGGTACCAAGATCCACTTCAAGCCATCGGCCGACACCTTCAAGAACATCCACTTCAGCTGGGACATTCTGGCGAAGCGAATCCGCGAATTGTCCTTCCTCAACTCTGGCGTGGGTATCCTGCTGAAGGATGAGCGCACCGCCAAGGAAGAGCTGTTCAAGTTCGAAGGCGGTCTGCGGGCATTCGTCGAATACCTCAATACCAACAAGACGCCCGTCAATCAGGTGTTCCACTTCAATGTGCAACGCGACGACGGCGTAGGTGTTGAAGTGGCACTGCAGTGGAACGACAGCTTCAATGAAAACCTGTTGTGCTTCACCAACAACATTCCGCAGCGCGATGGCGGTACTCACCTGGTGGGCTTCCGCTCGGCGCTGACGCGCAACCTGAACAACTACATCGAGCAGGAAGGCCTGGCCAAGAAGAACAAGGTCTCGACCACCGGCGACGATGCGCGTGAAGGCTTGACCGCAATCATTTCGGTGAAAGTGCCGGACCCCAAGTTCAGCTCGCAGACCAAGGACAAGCTGGTTTCGTCCGAAGTGAAAACTGCGGTCGAGCAGGAAATGGGCAAGTACTTCTCGGATTTCCTTCTGGAGAATCCGAACGAAGCCAAGGCCGTGGTGGGCAAGATGATCGATGCCGCCCGTGCTCGTGAAGCTGCTCGCAAGGCGCGCGAGATGACCCGTCGCAAGGGTGCATTGGACATCGCTGGCCTGCCAGGCAAATTGGCCGACTGCCAGGAGAAGGACCCTGCCCTTTCCGAACTCTACCTGGTGGAGGGTGACTCCGCCGGTGGTTCGGCCAAGCAAGGCCGCAATCGCAAGACCCAGGCGATCCTGCCGCTCAAGGGCAAGATCCTCAACGTCGAGAAGGCACGCTTCGACAAAATGATCTCTTCCCAGGAAGTGGGCACCTTGATCACGGCACTGGGCTGCGGTATCGGTCGCGAAGAGTACAACATCGACAAGTTGCGCTATCACAACATCATCATCATGACCGATGCCGACGTTGACGGATCGCACATCCGTACCTTGTTGCTGACCTTCTTCTTCCGTCAGTTGCCTGAGCTGATCGAGCGCGGTTACATCTACATTGCCCAGCCGCCGTTGTACAAGGTGAAGAAGGGCAAGCAGGAGCAGTACATCAAGGACGACGACGCCATGGAGGAGTACATGACGCAGTCGGCCCTGGAAGATGCGAGCCTGCACCTCAACGATTCGGCGCCCGGTATTTCCGGGGAAGCGCTGGAGCGCCTGGTGAACGATTTCCGTATGGTCATGAAGACGCTCAAGCGTCTGTCGCGTCTGTACCCGCAGGAGCTGACCGAGCACTTCGTGTACCTGCCGGCGGTTGCACTCGAGCAGCTGGGCGACCACGAGGCCATGCAGGCCTGGTTGGCCAAGTTCGACGCACGTCTGCGTACCAGCGAAAAATCGGGCCTGGTGTACAAGGCCAGCCTCCGTGAAGACCGTGAGCGTAACGTCTGGCTGCCAGAGGTGGAGATCACCTCCCACGGCCTGGCGAGCTACATCACATTCAACCGCGATTTCTTCGGCAGCAACGACTACAAGACCGTGACCGCTCTGGGCGCACAGTTGGCCAGTCTGCTGGACGAAGGCGCCTACGTTAAACGGGGCGAGCGCAAGAAGGCCGTGGTCGAGTTCAAGGAAGCCCTCGAGTGGCTGATGACCGAAAGCACCAAGCGCCATACCATCCAGCGCTACAAAGGTCTGGGTGAGATGAACCCAGACCAGTTGTGGGAAACCACGATGGACCCAAGCGTGCGACGCATGCTCAAGGTCACCATCGAGGATGCGATCGGCGCCGACCAGATCTTCAACACCCTGATGGGTGATGCGGTCGAGCCCCGTCGCGAGTTCATCGAAAGCAATGCACTGGCGGTGTCGAACCTCGACTTCTGAGGCTTGGACCCACCCACCGAACCCCGGCGCCCTTGGCCCGGGGTTTTTTTATGGGTGTGCGTATCCAATGCCTCACGCCGAGAACGGACGAACGGCCCTGGCGTGGATCTTGCGCAGGCTTATTGCAGGTGCGCTGCGGGCATGACTACGTCAATGCCGCTTTTCGGCAGGAGTGTCACAGCCCGCGCCCGATAATCAATGGCTCGTCACGTCTGCACAGGGGTAAAGCTCATGGACCATGCAATGGAGGGGCGGGTATCCCCCGCGACGTTGAAAAAGGTGATCTGCGCCGCTGCCGTGGGCAACTTCGTGGAATGGTTCGACTTTGCGGTCTACGGGTTTCTGGCCACGGCCATCGCCCAACAGTTCTTCCCCAGTGGTGACGCTGCCACGGGCCTGTTGAAAACCTTTGCAGTGTTCGCCGTGGCGTTTGCGTTCCGGCCCCTGGGCGGTATCGTTTTCGGCATGCTCGGCGACCGAATCGGGCGCAAGAAGGTGCTGGCCATGACCATCCTGCTCATGGCTGGTGCAACGACGCTGATCGGTTTGTTGCCCACCTATGCCGCCATCGGTATTGCTGCGCCGATCATGCTGACGCTGATTCGCTGCGCTCAGGGTTTTTCTGCCGGCGGTGAGTATGCCGGCGCCTGTGCCTATCTCATGGAGCATGCGCCGCGTACCCAACGTGCCTGGTATGGGAGCTTCATCCCGGTGTCGACCTTCAGCGCGTTTGCCTGTGCTGCGGTAATGGCCTACGCATTGGACGCTTCGCTGTCGCCCGAGGCGATGGCCAGTTGGGGTTGGCGAGTGCCGTTCCTGATAGCGGCGCCGCTGGGCCTGGTGGGGCTTTACCTGCGCTGGCGGCTGGATGAAACGCCTGCGTTCCAGGCAGTCAAGCAAGAACACGACGTCGCCCATTCACCGCTCAAGGACACCCTGCGCAGTCACGGTGGTGCGATCCTGTGCCTGGGTGCATTCGTGTCGCTGACCGCCCTCTCCTTCTATATGTTCACTACCTACTTTGCGACTTATCTGCAGGTGGTGGGTGGCTTGAGCCGGGCCACGGCGTTGTTGATCTCGGTGATCGCCTTGGTGTTTGCCGCGTTGATGTGTCCCGTTGCGGGAGCATTCTCCGACAAGGTCGGGCGTCGGGTAACGGTGGGGACCGCTGGGGTGTTGATCATCGCGGTGGTGTATCCGTCGTTCCTGCTCGCCAGCTCAGGCTCGTTCGTCGCTTCCGTCATCGGGGTGATGATGCTGGCGGTCGGTGCAGTGCTCAGTGGTGTGGTGACTGCAGCTTTGTTGTCCGAGACATTCCCGACCCGAACCCGCTACACGGCCTCGGCAATCACCTACAACCTCGCCTACACGGTGTTTGGCGGAACGGCGCCGCTGATGGCGACCTGGTTGATCGGTATGACGGGGAGCAACCTGTCGCCAGCGTTCTATCTCATGGGGGTATCGGTGCTGGCACTCGCGGGAGGATTGGCGTTACCCGAGACATCGAAGATTTCCCTGCATGGCGATGCGGGGGAAGCTGTTCATGGTGGGCAGCCGGTGGTTGTTTGAGCCGGTTGGATCTGTGGCGACTCGGCTGACGTCTTCGCGGGCAGAGCCCGCTCCCACATGAAGGCAACATTCAGTGCCATGTGGGAGCCGGGCATGGGTTTCAGGTGGCGAGCAAGGTAGCCTGCTGGTCGGCGCACAGTTGCAGGAGGAAATCCCAGACCACACGCAGCCGTACCGATTTGTGCAGTTCGCGTCGGGTGCTGATCCAGTAACTGCGCTGGATGGTTTCGTCGGGCAGTACGCGCACCAGCCGTGGGTCCTTGGCAGCCATGTACACGGGCAATACGGCGATGCCCAGGCCGATGCATGCAGCCTCCTGTTGAGCCAGCACACTGGTGCTGCGAAAGGCCACGACCGGGTTGCGACAGAAGCTGTTGAGCAATAACAGCTCCTGGCTGAACAGCAGATCATCGACATAGCCGATCCAGCGATGCTGTGCCAGGTCTTCACGATTGCGCAGCGGCTCGGCAGCAGCCAGGTAATCGGCACTGGCATACAGTGCCAGGTTGTAGTCGGTTAGCTTGCGGGTGATCAGCAGATCGGCATTGGGACGCTCGAGGTGCACGCTGATTTCGGCTTCGCGGTTGAGAATGCTGACAAAGCGCGGCACAGCCACCAGCTCCACTTCCAAGCCTGGATAACGGCGGAACAGTTCGCCGAGGCGCGGTGTGATGAAGGCGATACCGATGCCTTCTGTTACGCCCAGGCGGATCTTGCCCAGCGGATTGAATGACTGCGTAATGTCCTCCTGCGCGCGCAGGGCCAGGTTCTCCATGGCCTCGGCGTGCTTGAGCAGCGTCTGCCCCGCCGGGGTCAGTTCGTAGCCGTGGGCGTTTTGCACGAACAGCGGCGTGCCCAGGTGGCGCTCGATGCTTTCGATGTGCCGGGCGACCGTACTGTGCGTGGTATGCAGGCGCTTGGCAGCGGTCAGCAATCGGCCGCTGCGTTGCAGCTCGAGAAAGAAGCGCAGGTCGTTCCAGTCGAACATTGATTTTCCCTTGTTAATCAACTGCGCTCTGGACTGTGCGAAAACGCTCAGCCCCTGGGTGAAATCTTTAGTTTTCACCACGAAGCTAATCAATAACATGGAGAACGACAAGAACAATAAAACGGCGCGGAGTACACCATGCCATCAGTCCCATCCGTCTATGACTACATCATTGTCGGCGCAGGTCCTGCAGGTTGTCTGCTTGCCAATCGACTGTCGACCGACCCTTCGGTACAGGTGCTGTTGCTCGAGGCAGGTGGCCGGGACAACTATGCCTGGATCCACATCCCGGTCGGTTATCTGTTCTGCATCGGTAATCCCCGCACCGACTGGTGTTTCAAGACCCAGCCACAACCAGGCCTCGACGGCCGCAGCCTCAACTACCCTCGGGGCAAGGTCCTCGGCGGCTGCTCGTCGATCAATGGCATGATCTACATGCGCGGCCAGTCCAGCGACTACGATCGCTGGGAGGCCCAAGGCAATCCCGGCTGGGGCTGGAAAGACGTCCTTCCGCTGTTTCGCCAGAGCGAAAACCATCATGCCGGCGACTCCGAGTTCCACAGCGCCCAGGGCGAGTGGCGAGTCGAGCAGCAGCGCTATCGCTGGCCCATTCTCGACGCCTTCCGCAGTGCGGCGGCCGAGTCCGGGATCGCCAGCATCGAAGACTTCAACACCGGAGACAACCAGGGTTGCGGTTACTTCCAGGTCAATCAGAAGTCCGGGGTGCGCTGGAATTCGACCAAGGCGTTCTTGCGCCCTGCGCTGAAGCGGTCGAATCTGACGGTGCACACGGGCGTGCGGGTGGACAAGGTGCTGCTGCAAGACGGCCGTGCCCATGCGGTGGCTGCCCGCTGGCAGGGCGCCGACCATCGGTTCGAGACGCGCGGTGAGATCATTTTGTGCGCCGGCGCAATCGGTTCGCCGAACATTCTCCAGCGCTCCGGCATTGGCCCCCGCCCCTTGCTCGAACGCCTGGGCATCGACGTGCAGCATGAGTTGCCCGGCGTGGGTGGCAATTTGCAGGATCATCTGCAGCTGCGGCTGGTGTACAAGGTCAGCAACGCGCGCACCCTCAACCAGGTTGCCAACAGCCTGTGGGGCAAGTTCGGCATGGGCGTGCGCTACCTGTACGACCGCAGCGGGCCGCTGGCGATGGCGCCGAGTCAACTAGGCGCCTTCGTGCGCTCGAGCCCCGAGCAGCCCTCCCCCAATCTTCAATACCACGTGCAGCCGCTGTCGTTGGAACGCTTCGGCGAGCCGCTGCACCGCTTTCCTGCGTTTACCGCTTCGGTCTGCAACCTGCGGCCCAAGAGCCGCGGGCGGGTGGACATCAGCTCTGCCGATCCGGACGCAGCGCCGTTGATCGATCCCAACTATCTCAGCCATCCCGACGACGTGCAGGTGGCGGTCGATGCCATACGCCTGACGCGCAAGATCGTCCAGGGCTCGGCCCTGCAAGGCTTTGCCCCGCAGGAGTACCTGCCAGGCGCGGACGTACAGAGTGAAGAAACATTGCGCGCGGCAGCAGGACGCATAGGAACGACTATCTTTCATCCAGCAGGCACCTGTCGCATGGGCAACGACACCCTGGCGGTTGTGGATGCGCAACTCAAGGTTCGTGGCGTTCAGGGTCTGCGTGTGGCAGACGCGTCGATCATGCCGGAAATCGTCTCGGGCAATACCTGCTCACCGACGGTGATGATTGCAGAAAAGGCAGCGCAGATGATTCTGCATCCGCAGCCGCTGGAGGCCGTACCGGCCACTGCGCTGCAGGTGCCGGAAACGATTTGACCGAGTGCAGGCAGTACTCGGGAAAGGCAACAGTGGAACAACAACAATAATCACTGAGGATGGCAATATGGCGGATTATCTGCAACACGGCGCGGCGGCTGCGCCTGCCGTGAACCGGGACGAGAAGAAGATCATCTTCGCATCGTCGCTGGGGACGGTTTTCGAATGGTACGACTTCTTCCTGTACGGCGCCCTGGCTGCGGTGATCAGCAAGCAGTTCTTCGCCGGAGTGAACGAGACCACAGCCTTCATCTTTGCCCTGATGGCGTTTGCCGCAGGCTTCCTGGTGCGACCCTTCGGTGCCTTGGTGTTCGGACGCCTGGGCGATATGATCGGGCGTAAGTACACCTTTCTCATGACCATCATCCTGATGGGTGTCTCGACCTTTGCGGTGGGATTGCTGCCGACCTATGCCAGCATCGGCATTGCCGCGCCGATCATCCTGGTGCTGTTGCGCATGCTTCAGGGTCTGGCCCTGGGCGGCGAGTATGGCGGCGCAGCGACGTACGTGGCCGAACATGCGCCGCAGAAAAAACGTGGTTTCCACACCGGCTGGATTCAGTCGACAGCCACCCTCGGCCTGCTGCTGTCATTGCTGGTGGTAATGGGCAGCCGCTATATCAGTGGCGATCAATTCGAAGTCTGGGGCTGGCGCCTGCCGTTCCTGCTGTCGATCGTACTGCTGGGCATTTCCACCTGGATCCGCCTGAGCCTGAGCGAATCGCCCACCTTCACCAAGATGAAGGCCGAGGGCAAGACCAGTAAATCGCCGATCCGCGAGTCGTTCGGTTCCTGGCAGAACCTGAAGATCGTGTTGACCGCGTTGTTCAGCATCAATGCTGGGCAGGCCGTAACGTTCTACTGTGCGCAGTTCTACGTGCTGTTCTTTCTGACACAGATGCTCAAGATGGACCCGGCACTGGCCAATCAGCTGCTGATCATCAGTGTGGTCATCGGTGCGCCGTTCTTCGTGTTCTTCGGTTGGCTGTCCGACCGTGTCGGGCGCAAACCCATCCTGATGCTTGGCCTGCTGCTGGCGACCTTCGCCTACTTCCCCCTGTTCAAGGGTTTGAGCCACTACGCCAACCCGCAGATCGACAATGCCACTCGCAACTCGCCGGTCACGGTGATGGCGGATCCTGCTACGTGCACCTTCCAGTTCGACCCAGTGGGCAAGGCCAAATTCGACAGCCCCTGCGACAAGGTCAAGACGTTGCTGATCAAGTCGGGTGTGCCGTACAGCTCGGCGGCCCCGGTCGACGGTACGGATGTGGCAATCACGGTCGGTGAGCAACGGATCAACGGCTACGATGAGCCAGCCCTGCGCGCGGCCATTGCTCAGGCAGGCTACCCCGCCAAGGCCGATTCGAGCCTGGTCAATCAACCCATGGTGGTGTTGATCATCGTTGCCATGATCCTGATTGCCACGATGACCTATGGGCCGCTGGCGGCGGTGATGGTCGAGCTCTTCCCCACCCGCATTCGCTACACGTCCTTGTCCCTGCCCTACCACATTGGCAACGGCTGGTTCGGCGGATTCCTGCCCACGGTCTCGTTCGCGCTGGTGGTGTACACGGGGGATATCTTCTACGGACTGTGGTACCCGGTACTGGTGACCGGTATCAGCTTCGTGGTGGGGATGTTCTGTTTGAAGGAAACCCGGCACGTGGACCTGGACAAGGTCTGACGTCTGGCTGAAAACCCAGCGGTGAAAGGCTCGAAAAGACGAGCCTTTCACCGCCGTGCAAAAAACTTATGCACCAATTGCCGGGTTTTGATGGGTTTTGAAAACTGCATAGCCAACATAGGGTTACGCAGCTTTCAAAGACTTTGCACGAGAAACAATACACAAGTTATCCACAGAAACTAGATAACCGGCGTGGGTGCGATTTCCGGATGCTCCGGCAGCGCGCCCATGGCTTGTTGAGTTTGCTCGTTCCAGGCCTGGACGCGCTCGTTCAAGGCCGCAATGGCCCGCGGTCCGGTGCCTTCGGCGTACATGGGTGCCCCGATGACCACCTCGATGGTACCGCGATGCTTGTTCCAGCCTTCCTTGGGCCAGTAGCGCCCGGCATTGTGCGCAATGGGCAACACCGGCAACTGCGCGTTCACCGCCAAGGCACTGCCGCTGCGGGTGAATTTGCCGATCTGGCCGTATGGCACACGGGTACCTTCCGGGAAGATCAGTACCCAGACGCCGTCCTTCAACAGCGTGTCGCCCTTGCTGGCGACTTCCTTGAGTGCCGACTTGGGATTGTCGCGGTCGATGGCGATGGGGCGCAGCATGGCCATGGCCCAGCCAAAGAACGGCACGAAAAGCAGCTCGCGCTTGAGCACCTGGCTCAGGGGCTGGAAGTAGGCGGAAAGGAAAAAGGTTTCCCACGTGCTCTGGTGGTTGGAAACGATGACGCATGGAGTTTGCGGAACGTTTTCCGCACCTTTCACCCGTACGTCGATACCCAGCATGACGCGCGTCAGCCACAGCGCACAGCGGCACCAGTAGACGTTGATGAAACGGTAGCGCGCCTTGAAGGACAGAAAGGGCGCGATGAAAAAGCTCAGGGTGCACCACAGCAAGGCGCTGCTGCCCAGAAGCAGATAAAAGGCAAAGATTCTGATTGCCCGCAGGATCGACATAGCGGTGGATACCGTCAAGTGTGGATAAGGTGCCTGGCGACTGCCGCCAGGTCATCGAAAATCAGGGTTCCCTCGGGCAGGTCCTGGGTCAAGGTCCGTAGCCCTTTGCCGGTCTTCACCAGCACGGGTCGAGCAGCCACTGCCGTTGCGGCGTGCAGATCGCTCAGGCTGTCGCCGACGAACCAAACGCCGGTCAGGGGCGCGTCATAGTGGGCAGCGATGCGCTGCAGCAAACCCGGCCGCGGTTTGCGGCAGGTGCACTGGTCATTCGGACCATGGGGACAATGCACGATCAGGCCAACCTCGCCGCCCTGCTCCGCGACCAGCGCGCGCAGGTGGGCGTGCATGGCATCGAGGGTGGCCAGGTCGTAGTAACCGCGCGCCAGGCCAGACTGGTTGGTAGCGACGGCCACCGTCCAGCCAGCCTGGTGCAACTGTGCAATGGCCTGGATCGCTCCAGGCAATGGCAGCCATTCGGCGACTGATTTGATGTAGGCGTCGGAGTCATGATTGATGACCCCGTCGCGATCGAGAATCAGCAGTTTCAAGGCCTACCCCAGCAACGAAATGTCGGCGACGCCCAGGAACAGACCGCGCAGGCGTGCCAGCAAGGCATAGCGGTTGGCCCGCACATTGGCATCTTCGGCATTGACCATCACCGCTTCGAAGAACGCATCCACTGGCTCGCGCAGGGCGGCCAGACGGGTCAAGGCTTCGTTGTAGCGACGCTCGGCAGCCATCGGCGCCACCGCATGGTCGGCCTGGGTGATGGCCGAGTACAGCGAGAACTCGTTGGCGTTGTCGAAGTACTTGGGCTCCACGGTGGCAGCAACCTTGCCCTCGGCCTTGCTCAGCAGGTTCGAGACACGCTTGTTGACGGCTGCCAGGGCGGCGGCCTCAGGCAACCGGCGGAACGCCTGGACAGCCTGCACGCGCTGATCGAAGTCCAGTGCCGAACCGGGTTGCAGGGCACGCACCGAAAGATAAGTGGCCACATCGATGCCCTCGTCTTCGTAGCGAGCGCGCAGGCGATCGAAGATGAACTCCTGCACCTGCTCGGCAAGCCCGGCCGACTTGACCTGGGTGCCGAAGGCCGAAACGGCGAAGCTCACGGCTTCGTTGAGGTTCAGGTCCAGCTGCTTTTCGATCAGGATGCGCAGCACGCCCAGGGCCGCGCGACGCAGGGCATAGGGGTCCTTGCTGCCAGTAGGCAGCATGCCGATGCCGAAGATGCCGACCAGGGTGTCGAGCTTGTCGGCGATGGCCACCGCCGCACCGGTCAGGGTGCTGGGCAGCTCGGCGCCGGCGCCACGGGGCATGTATTGCTCGTTGAGTGCCAGCGCGACGTCTTCGGGTTCGCCGGCGTTGAGCGCGTAGTAATAGCCCGCCACGCCCTGCATTTCCGGGAACTCGCCGACCATTTCCGTGGCCAGGTCGCACTTCGACAGCAGGCCTGCCCGCGTCGCGCGCTGGGCATCGCCACCAATGCGCGAGGCAATGTAGGCCGCCAGCTTGGAAACCCGCACGGCCTTGTCGTAGACACTGCCCAACTGCGCCTGGAACACCACGTTTTCCAGGCGTTTGTTGAAGGCTTCCAGCGGTTGCTTCTTGTCCTGATTGAAGAAGAACTCGGCATCGGTCAGGCGTGGACGCACGACTTTCTCGTTGCCCTCGACGATCTGGCGCGGGTCCTTGCTCTCGATGTTGGCCACGGTGATGAAACGCGGCAGCAGCTTGCCGTCGGCGTTGAGCAGGCAGAAATACTTCTGGTTGTCCTGCATGGTGGTGATCAGCGCTTCCTGCGGGACATCCAGGAAGCGTTCCTCGAACGAACACACCAGCGGCACGGGCCACTCGACCAGGGCCGTCACTTCGTCCAGCAGCGTCGGTGGCACGATGGCGCTGCCTTCCTGCTGGGTGGCCAGCTCGGCGGTACGTCGGGCGATCAGTTCACGGCGTTCGTGGGCATCGGCCAGTACGTAGGCCTTGCGCATGTCTTCGCGGTAGCCGGCGGGCGAGCTGATGCGCACGTTCTGTGGATGATGGAAACGGTGACCACGCGATTCACGGCCTGCCTTCTGGGCCAGGATCGTGCAATCGATGACGTCGTCGCCCAACAGCATGACCAGCCACTGGGTTGGCCGCACGAACTCTTCCTTGCGCGCGCCCCAGCGCATGCGCTTGGGAATCGGCAGGTCGTTGAGGGAATCTTCGACGATGGTCGGCAACAGGCTGGCCGTCGGCTTGCCGACGATGTTCTGGCTGAAGCGCAGCTTGGGGCCGCTGCGGTCGATTTCGCTGAGGTCGACCCCGCACTTCTTGGCGAAGCCCAGTGCAGCCTGGGTCGGCTCGCCTTCGGCATTGAAGGCGGCCTGCAGCGGCGGGCCGTCGAGATTGATGCTGCGGTCCGGCTGCTGGGTATCCAGGCCGGTGATCAGCACGGCCAGGCGGCGTGGCGCGGCGTAGACGTTCTTGGCGCTGTAGTTCAGGCCGGCGGCCTGCAGGCCTTTCTCGATGCCGGCCAGGAAGGCGTCGGCCAGGGTGTTCAGGGCCTTGGGTGGCAGCTCTTCGGTGCCCAGCTCGACCAGAAAATCTTGAGCACTCATTGCGCAGCCTCCAGCTTGGCCAATACTTCATCTCGCAGATCGGGGGTCGCCATGGGGAAACCCAGCTTGGCACGGGCCATCAGGTAGGCCTGTGCCACGCCACGGGCCAGGGTCCGCACGCGCAGGATGTACTGCTGGCGCGCGGTGACCGAAATGGCGCGGCGAGCATCGAGCAGGTTGAAGGTGTGGGACGCCTTCAAGACCATTTCATAGCTGGGCAGCGGCAGTGGCTGGTCCAGTTCGAGCAGGCGCTTGGCCTCGCTTTCGTAGAAATCGAACAGCTCGAACAGTTTGTCGACGTTGGCGTGCTCGAAGTTGTAGGTGGACTGCTCCACCTCGTTCTGGTGGAACACGTCGCCGTAGGTCACTTTGCCGAACGGGCCATCGGCCCACACCAGGTCGTAGACCGAGTCGACGCCCTGCAGGTACATGGCCAGGCGTTCCAAGCCGTAGGTGATCTCGCCGGTGACCGGGTAGCATTCGATGCCGCCCGCCTGCTGGAAATAGGTGAACTGGGTGACTTCCATGCCGTTGAGCCAGACTTCCCAGCCCAGGCCCCAGGCGCCCAGGGTCGGCGACTCCCAGTTGTCTTCGACGAAACGGACGTCGTGCACCAGAGGATCGAGGCCGATGTGCTTGAGCGAACCCAGGTACAGTTCCTGGAAGTTGTCCGGGTTGGGCTTCAGAACCACCTGGAACTGATAGTAGTGCTGCAGGCGGTTGGGGTTCTCGCCATAGCGGCCATCAGTCGGACGGCGGCTGGGTTGCACGTAAGCGGCATTCCAGGTTTCCGGGCCCACGGCGCGCAGGAACGTGGCGGTATGAAAAGTGCCGGCGCCCACTTCCATATCGTAGGGCTGAAGCACCACACAACCTTGCTCGGCCCAGTATTGCTGGAGGGCGAGGATCAAGTCTTGGAAGGTACGCACGGCTGGCGTAGGCTGGCTCACGAAATTCACCTGTTTCTAGGGCTGCGAATATAAAGAGCGGGAGTATACCGCGAATCCGCGGCGCCTCTACCCATGGAGCCCTAATGCCTCGCTGCTTTTGGTGTACCCAAGACCCCTTGTACCAGGCCTACCATGACCTTGAATGGGGCGTGCCGCTGCGCGAGGCGGGCGCCCTGTTCGAGTTGCTTGCGCTGGAAGGGTTCCAGGCCGGCCTGTCGTGGATCACCGTGCTGCGCAAGCGTGAACGCTATCGGCAGGTGCTCCACGGCTTCGACCCGCAACGCCTCGCGCAGATGAGTGACGAGGAAATCGAGGTGCTGATGCAGGATCCGGGCATCGTGCGCAATCGCCTCAAGCTCAACGGTGTACGCAAGAACGCCCGCGCCTGGTTGCAGCTCGAAGACCCGGCAGCCTTCCTCTGGTCGTTCGTCGGTGGGCAGCCGCGGGTCAACCATCGGCGCGATCGCAGCGAGATCCCCACTGAAACCGAAGAAGCCCGGGCCATGAGCAAGGCCCTGAAGAAAGCCGGTTTCACCTTCGTCGGGCCGACCATCTGCTACGCCTTCATGCAGGCCTCGGGCATGGTCATGGACCACACCCAGGATTGCGACCGCTACGCCGAGCTGGTCGGCTGAGGCTAGAATGGGCGTCTGGGCAATTAAGGGGTGATCTGTGGATAAGTTCAAAGGGGCACTGATGGTCGGTGCCTTGCGGTTGTTTGCGCTGCTGCCGTGGCGCACCGTGCAGTGGGTCGGCACGGCCATCGGCTGGTTGATGTGGAAGCTGCCCAATCGCTCTCGCGAGGTGGTGCGCATCAACCTGGCCAAGTGTTTTCCGGACATGGACGCTGCCGAGCGCGAGCGCCTCGCAGGACGCAGCCTGATGGACATCGGCAAGACCCTGACCGAAAGCGCCTGCGCCTGGATCTGGCCGGCCCAGCGCTCGCTCGACCTGGTGCGCGAGGTCGAGGGGCTGGACGTGCTCAAGGATGCCCTGGCATCGGGCAAGGGCGTGGTTGGCATCACCAGCCACCTGGGCAACTGGGAAGTGCTCAATCACTTCTACTGCAACCAGTGCAAGCCGATCATCTTCTACCGTCCACCCAAGCTCAAGGCGGTGGACGAGCTGTTGCGCAAGCAACGGGTGCAATTGGGCAACCGCGTTGCGGCCTCGACCAAGGAAGGCATCCTCAGTGTCATCAAGGAGGTGCGCAAGGGTGGCCAGGTGGGCATTCCCGCCGACCCGGAACCCGCCGAATCGGCCGGGCTGTTCGTGCCGTTTCTCGGCACCCTGGCGCTGACCAGCAAGTTCGTGCCCAACATGCTCGCCGGCGGCAAGGCCGTCGGCGTGTTCCTGCACGCCGTGCGCCTGCCCGATGGTTCGGGCTACAAGGTGATCCTGGAAGCGGCACCCGAGGGCATGTACAGCACCGACACGTATACCTCGGTGGCAGCCATGAGCGCGGTGGTCGAGAAGTACGTGCGGGCCTATCCGAGCCAGTACATGTGGAGCATGAAGCGCTTCAAGAAGCGGCCGGCGGGTGAGGCCAGGTGGTATTGAGCTAGCGGCCGGCGTGGGAGCTTCTTCGCGGGCAGAGACCCGCTCCCACAGGGCATGCTTGCACTAGACCGGCTTTCACAGAGCGGGCTCCTGGACGGCCCGCTTTTTGGATGAGCGAGGCTGGGGGTCAGAAGAAGCTCAGGCCGACGTGGAAGAGCTTCTCGACGTCGCGGATGTATTTCTTGTCCACGACGAACAGGATCACGTGGTCACCGGCCTCGATCACCGTGTCGCTGTGCGCGATGATCACCTGGTCATCGCGAATGATCGCGCCGATCGTCGTTCCCGGAGGCAGGTCGATGGTTTCGATGGGCTTGCCGATCACTTTGCTCGAACGCGCGTCGCCATGGGCGATGGCCTCGATGGCCTCCGCGGCGCCCCGGCGTAGCGAGTGCACACTGACGATATCGCCCCGCCTTACGTGCGCCAGCAGGGTACCGATGGTTGCCAGCTGCGGGCTCAGGGCGATATCGATTTCGCCCCCCTGGACCAGGTCGACATAGGCCGGGTTGTTGATGATGGTCATGACCTTGCGCGCGCCCAGGCGCTTGGCCAGCAACGAGGACATGATGTTGGCTTCGTCGTCGTTGGTCAGGGCCAGGAAGATATCGGCCTGGGCGATGTTCTCTTCGAGCATCAGGTCGCGGTCGGAGGCGCTGCCCTGCAGCACCACGGTGCTGTCCAGGGTATCGGACAGGTAGCGGCAGCGCGCCGGGTTCATCTCGATGATCTTCACCTGGTAGCGGCTTTCGATGGCCTCTGCCAGGCGCTCGCCGATCTGCCCGCCGCCGGCGATGACCACCCGCTTGTTGCTCTGGTCGACCCGGCGCAGTTCGCTCATCACCGCGCGAATGTCTTCGCGGGCTGCAATGAAGAACACCTCGTCGTCGGCTTCGATGACCGTGTCGCCGCGTGGCAGGATCGGCCGGTCGCGGCGGAAGATGGCGGCCACCCGTGTATCGACCTTGGGCATGTGGTGACGAATCTGCCGCAGTTGCTGACCCACCAGCGGGCCGCCGTAGTAGGCCTTGACCGCCACCAGCTGTGCCTTGCCGCCAGCGAAGTCGATGACCTGCAGGGCGCCGGGGTACTCGATCAGGCGCTTGATGTAGTTGGTCACCACCTGTTCCGGGCTGATCAGCACATCCACCGGAATGGCGTCGTTGTTGAACAGGCCGGCGCGGGTGAGATAGGCCGACTCGCGCACCCGGGCGATCTTGGTGGGGGTATGGAACAGGGTGTAGGCCACCTGACAGGCGACCATGTTGGTCTCGTCGCTGTTGGTCACCGCCACCAGCATGTCGGCATCGTCGGCACCGGCCTGGCGCAGCACTGTCGGATACGAGCCGCGGCCCTGCACGGTGCGGATGTCCAGGCGATCGCCAAGGTTGCGCAGGCGTTCGGCATCGGTATCGACCACGGTGATGTCATTGGCCTCGCCGGCCAGGTGCTCGGCCAGCGTGCCGCCCACCTGACCTGCGCCCAGGATGATGATCTTCATCCATTACTCCCCGTCAGTGGCCGCGTACGGCGGCGATCTTGATCAGCTTGGCATAGTAGAAGCCGTCGTGACCGCCTTCTTGTGCCAGCAATTGGCGGCCATGAGCCTGCTTGATGCCGGCGGACGTGGCCAGGTCCAGTTCGCGGGCGCCGGGCGTGCGCGCCAGGAACGCTTCGATGACTTCGGTATTTTCCGTGGGCAGTGTCGAGCAGGTGGCATAGAGCAGCACCCCGCCGACCTCCAGGGTTGGCCACAGGGCGTCGAGCAACTGCCCTTGCAGCACGGCCAGGGCCGGAATGTCGTCGGGCTGGCGGGTCAGCTTGATGTCGGGATGGCGGCGGATCACGCCAGTGGCCGAACAGGGGGCGTCGAGCAGGATCCGCTGGAACGGCTGACCGTCCCACCAGGCTTGGGTATCGCGGCCATCGGCTGCGATCAACTGGGCTTGCAGCCCCAATCGCTGCAGGTTCTCGCGCACTCGAACCAGACGCTTTTCCTCGAGATCCACGGCTACCACAGTGGCCAGGGCCGGCTCGGCTTCCAGAATGTGGCAGGTCTTGCCGCCCGGCGCGCAGCAGGCGTCGAGTACCCGCTGGCCGGGCGCCAGGTCGAGCAGTTCCGCGGCCAGTTGCGCTGCTTCATCCTGGACGCTGATCCAGCCTTCGCTGAAGCCCGGCAGCCCGCGCACGTCGCAGGCTTCTGCCAGGACGATGCCATCACGGCTGTACACGCAAGCCTGGGCAGCCACGCCTTGTTCGGCCAGCAGGCCCAGGTAGGCATCGCGCGGCTGATGGCGACGGTTGACCCGCAGGATCATCGGCGGATGAGCGTTGTTGGCGGCGCAGATGGCTTCCCACTGCTCGGGCCAGAAGGCTTTCAGCGATTTCTGCAGCCAGCGCGGGTGCGCCGTGCGCACCACCGGGTCACGCTCGAGTTCGGCAAGAATGGCCTCGCTCTCACGCTGGGCTCGGCGCAGCACGGCATTGAGCAGCGCCTTGGCCCAGGGCTTCTTCAGCTTGTCGGCGCAGCCGACGGTTTCGCCGATCGCGGCATGGGCTGGAATGCGGGTGTACAGCAACTGGTAGAGACCGATCAGGAGCAAGCCATGTACATCGGCATCGGCGGCCTTGAAAGGCTTCTGCAGCAGGCGCTCGGCCAGCGCGTCGAGACGGGGCTGCCAGCGGGCGGTGCCGAATGCCAGGTCTTGGGTAAGGCCACGGTCGCGCGCCTCGACCTTGTCCAGCTCCCGGGGCAGGGAGCTGTTGAGCGAGGCCTTGCCGTTGAGTACTGCGGCCAGGGCACGGGCTGCCGCCAGGCGCGGGTTCATTGGCCCAGCACCGTGCCGACCACGAAACGATCGCGGCGGCTGTTGAACAGGTCACTGAAGTCGAGCGGCTTGCCTCCCGGCAACTGCAGGCGGGTCAGGCGCAGGGCCTGTTCACCGCAGGCTATGGTCAGCCCGTCCTTGTCGACCTGGATGATTTCGCCTGGCCGGCCGCTGCCTTCGGCCAAACTGGCGGCCAGCACCTTCAGCGCTTCGCCATTCAAGGTGCTGTGGCAGACAGGCCAAGGGAAAAACGCCCGCACCTGGCGCTCGAGCACCACGGCCGGTTGTGCCCAGTCGATGCGCGCTTCGTTCTTGTCCAGCTTGTGGGCGTAGTTGGCCAGGCTGTCGTCCTGCGCCTCGCCCTGCAGGGTAGCGGCGGCCAGGCCGGCAATGGCCTGGACCACGGCCGGTGGGCCCATCTGCGCCAAGCGGTCGTGCAGGCTGCCGCCGGTGTCGTGGGCGGCGATCGGGGTGCTGACCTTGAGCAGCATCGGGCCGGTATCCAGACCCGCCTCCATGCGCATCACGGTAACGCCGCTGTGGGCGTCGCCCGCCTGGATCGCCCGCTGGATCGGCGCCGCTCCGCGCCAGCGCGGCAGCAGCGAGGCATGGCTGTTGATGCAGCCCAGCGGCGGGATGTCGAGCACCGCCTGCGGCAGGATCAGGCCATAGGCGACCACCACCATCAAATCCGGTGCCAGCGCGCGCAGCTCGGCCTGGGCCTGGGGGTCGCGCAGGGTCGCTGGCTGCAGGACGGGAATGCCGTGCTCCAGGGCCAATTGCTTGACCGGGCTTTGCATGAGTTTCTGCCCCCGCCCGGCCGGGCGATCGGGCTGGGTGTATACGGCAACGATGTCGTGCGAAGTGGCCAGCAGGGCCTTGAGGTGTTCGGCGGCAAACTCGGGAGTGCCCGCGAAGACGATGCGCATGGAGTTCTCGCTGTTGGGGGTGGGCCGCAACCCTTTGTAGGAGCGGCTAGCAGCCGCGAAGGGGCCCTTCCTGACGCACCGAGGTGCGTTGTTCGCGGCTACTAGCCGCTCCTACAAGGGCACCGGAATCAGGCCTGCTGCTTGTGCAGTTTTTCCAGCTTTTTCTTGATGCGGTCGCGCTTGAGGTTGGACAGGTAGTCGACGAACAGCTTGCCGTTGAGGTGATCGCACTCGTGCTGGATGCACACGGCCAGTAGGCCTTCGGCGATCAGTTCGTAGGATTTGCCGTCGCGGTCCAGCGCGGTGACCTTGACCTTCTGCGGGCGATCGACGTTCTCGTAGAAGCCGGGCACCGACAGGCAACCTTCCTGGTACTGGTCCATCTCGTCGGTCAGCGACTCGAACTCGGGGTTGATGAACACCCGTGGTTCGCTGCGATCTTCGGACAGGTCCATGACCACGATGCGCTTGTGCACGTTGATCTGGGTGGCGGCCAAACCGATGCCAGGGGCGTCGTACATGGTTTCAAACATGTCATCGACAAGCTGGCGAACGCTGTCGTCCACCACCGTGACCGGCTTGGCGACGGTGCGCAGGCGCGGGTCTGGAAATTCGAGGATGTTTAAAATAGCCATATGCGTATGTGCTGCACTGTGAGGTAAAGTCGTTATTTCGCGTGAGCAGACATGATAAAGGGATTCACGGCATGAGGAAATCACTACTCGCCCTGCTGATGCTGGCAATGGCCGGCCTGGCGCAGGCGCAAGTGCAGCTCAGGGACGGCTATCCACAGCGCTACACGGTGGTGCGTGGCGATACATTGTGGGACATTTCCGGGAAGTTTCTCAGCCAGCCGTGGCAGTGGCCACACCTCTGGCACGCCAACCCGCAGATCGCCAACCCGGACCTCATCTACCCTGGCGACTCGCTGGTGCTGGGCTTCGTCAACGGCCAGCCGCAGCTGATGCTCGAACGTGGCGCCTCGCGCGGCACCATCAAGCTTTCGCCCAGGGTGCGCACCACGCCTGTGGCCGAGGCCATACCCAGCATCCCACTGGAATCGATCAACAGCTTCCTGCTGACCAACCGCATCATGGATTCGGTCGAGCAATTCAACGCCGCCCCCTACATCGTGGCCGGCAATGCCGAGCGCGTGCTCAGTGGCATGGGCGACCGCATCTACGCACGTGGCGCCTTCGACCCGGCGCAGTCGGTGTACGGCATCTTCCGCCAGGGCAAGACCTACATCGACCCCGACACCCAGGAATTTCTGGGTATCAACGCCGACAACATCGGCGGCGGCGAGATCGTCGCGACCGAGGGGGATATCTCTACCTTGGTACTGCAACGCTCGCGCGAAGAGGTCCGCCTGGGCGACCGGCTGTTCAGCGATGAACAACGCGCGGTCAATTCGACGTTTTTCCCCAGCGCGCCAGAGACTGACATTCGTGGTGTGATCATTGATGTGCCACGAGGTGTTACACAGATCGGCAAGTACGACGTGGTCACCTTGAACCGCGGAACGCGCGACGGACTGCGCGAGGGCAACGTTCTCGCGGTGTACAAGACCGGCGAGACAGTGCGCGATCGTATCACCGGCGAGCAGGTCAAGGTCCCCGACGAGCGCTCCGGGCTGCTTATGGTGTTCCGCACTTATGAAAAGCTGAGCTATGGTTTGATCCTCAACGCCAACCGCTCGTTGGCAGTGATGGACAAGGTAGGCAACCCGTAGCGCATAAGGCACCGGGCATGACGAGGTCACGCCCGGGCGCTTTCCGATACTTTTGTGCACAGAGTTATCCACAGCTTGTCCAGCTGTCTGCGAGCCTGCCGATTCAAGGATGATCGGATGCCGCTTTTCGATACCACTGCTCACACCCTTTCCGAACTCGAGGCGCGCCTGCGCTTGCACGTGCTGCCGGAAATCGGCCCGCAACGCTTCCACAAGCTCGTTGCGCACTTCGGCAGCGCGCGTTCGGCGCTTGCTGCGCCAGTCGGGCAATGGCGCGGGGCCGGCGGCAGCGACGCCAGTGCCCAGGCCCGCCGCGACCCCTGCATCCATCGCGACGCGGCGGCTGCAATGGCCTGGCTAGAGCGTCCGCATCAGCATTTGCTGATGTGGGACCACGCCGACTACCCCGCCCTGCTCAAGGAAATCGCCGATCCACCGCCGCTGTTGTTCGTACGCGGCGACCCCAGTGTGCTGGAGCGGCCGCAGATCGCTGTGGTCGGCAGTCGCCGCGCTTCGCCGCCCGGCCTGGACAACGCCCGGGCTTTCGCCCGCAGCCTGGCAGCGGCGGGATTTGCCATCACCAGTGGCCTGGCCCTGGGTGTGGACGGGGCGGCGCATCAAGGTGCGCTGGAGGTGGGTGGGCACACCATCGGGGTATTGGGCACCGGTCTGGAAAAACTTTATCCACAGAAGCATCGCGTGCTCGCCCAGGCCATCGTCGAGCGCAAGGGTGCGCTGGTTTCCGAGTTTCCCCTCGACGCGCAGGCGCAGCCGGGCAACTTTCCCCGACGCAATCGGATCATCAGCGGTCTGTCGCTGGGTGTGCTGGTCATCGAGGCCAGCCCGGCCAGCGGTTCACTGATCACCGCAAGGCTGGCCGCCGAGCATGGCCGCGAGGTGTGGGCGCTGCCCGGCTCCATTCATCACCCCGGCGCACGCGGTTGTCACCAGTTGATCCGCGATGGCGCGCAACTGGTCGAGACCATCGATCATATTCTTGAAGGGTTGCAGGGCTGGCAGCGTCTGCCACCGGTCCTGCCAGCGGCGCCAGCCCAGCCCGCCGATCCGCTGCTCGAGGTACTGGTGGCCGCCGCGCACACCACCGAAGGCTTGGCCACGGCGTTGGGATGGCCGTTGCCGCGGGTGATGGCGCAACTTACCGAGCTGGAGATGCAGGGGCGCGTGGTCAGCCAGGCGGGGCGTTGGTTTGCACGGGCCAGCTAAGTACACTGGCGGCAGTCTTCAATGGGAGTGACAGCAGATGGTGAGCAGTTGGCGTGTGCAGCAAGCGGCGCGCGAGATCCGAGCGGGCGCGGTGATCGCCTACCCTACCGAAGCTGTCTGGGGATTGGGTTGCGATCCATGGGACGAAGAAGCGGTGTATCGCTTGCTGGCCATCAAGGAGCGCTCGGTCGACAAGGGCCTGATCCTGATCGCCGACAACATCCGGCAGTTCGACTTTCTGTTCGAGGATTTTCCCGAAGAGTGGATCGATCGCATGGCCAGTACCTGGCCCGGCCCGAACACCTGGCTGGTGCCTCACCAGGGCCTGCTACCCGAATGGATCACCGGTATCCACGATTCCGTGGCCCTGCGCGTGAGCGATCACCCGCAGGTGCGGGAGCTGTGCGCGCTGGTCGGGCCGCTGGTGTCGACCTCCGCCAATCGCCAAGGCCGCCCGGCCGCGCGCAGCCGCCTGCGCGTCGAGCAATACTTTCGTGGCGAAGTGGACGTCGTGCTGGGCGGCGCGCTGGGCGGGCGCAAGAGCCCGAGCGTGATTCGCGACCTGATCACCGGTGAAGTGATCAGGCCCTGAGGCCAGGCAGGGAGCCGCGTTCACGGGGCTCCCTGTCTGGTTTCATGGCAGCAGGATGGTCGAGCCCACCGTTTCGCGCGCGGCGAGTGCGGTCTGCGCCTTGGCGGCATCGCTCAGTGCGTACTGCTGGCTGACGTCGACCTTGAGCTTGCCGCTGGCGATCATCTCGAACAGCTCGTCGGCCATGCCCTGTACTGCGCCGGGCACGGCGTAGCTGGCCAGGGTCGGGCGAGTCACGTACAGCGAGCCCTTCTGCGACAGGATGCCCAGGTTGACCCCACTGACCGCACCCGACGCATTGCCGAAGCTGACCATCAAGCCGCGCGGCTGGAGACAGTCCAGCGAGGTTTCCCAAGTGTCCTTGCCGACACCGTCGTACACCACCGGGCATTTCTTGCCGTCGGTCAATTCGAGCACTCGCTTGGCCACGTCTTCGTGGCTGTAGTCGATCACCTCCCAGGCACCCAGGGCCTTGGCCCGTTCGGCCTTGGCGGGCGAGCTGACGGTGCCGATCAGCTTCACGCCCAGTGCTGCCGCCCATTGGCAGGCCAGCGAGCCCACACCACCGGCGGCGGCATGGAACAGGATGGTTTCGCCAGCCTCGACCTTGTAGGTCTGACGCAGCAGGTATTGCACGGTCAGGCCCTTGAGCATCACCGCAGCGGCCTGTTCGAAGCTGATGCTCGACGGCAGGCGTACGGCCATGGCCGCCGGCAGCACGTGCAGATCGCTGTAGGCGCCCAGGGGGCCACCTGCGTAGGCCACACGGTCGCCGACCTTGAACCGGTCCACCTCGCTGCCGACCGCCTCGACCACGCCAGCGGCCTCGGTGCCCAGGCCCGAAGGCAGTGGCGTCGGGTACAGGCCGCTGCGGAAGTAGTTGTCGATGTAGTTCACGCCCACGGCGTGATTGCGTACGCGAATGTCTTGCGGGCCCGGTTGCCTGGGCTCGAAGTCGACGAACTCGAGGACTTCCGGGCCGCCGGTGGAACCGAACTGGATACGCTTTGCCATCTGCTCACTCCTGCTGTCGTTGGGCGAGGGCCTATCGGACGCCTTTGCTTGATCGGCGTCAACTGCCGCACGCGGTGAGCGATGCTATGCTACGCGCCGACTTGATCGCCGGTCAGGCGTGTTCCCAGGCCGCTGGCGGTATTTGCCCTTTTTCAAGGTGATGCCATGACTACCCGCACAGAGGCCGTAAAGGCCTATCTGCTCGATCTGCAGGATCGAATCTGCCACGCCATGCAGGCCGAAGACGGCGGCGCGCACTTCGTCGAAGATGCCTGGACGCGCGCAGCGGGCGGCGGCGGGCGCACCCGGGTAATTGCAGACGGTGAGTTGATCGAGAAAGGCGGGGTTAACTTTTCCCATGTATTCGGCACCGGCCTGCCACCTTCGGCCAGCGCCCATCGACCGGAGCTGGCCGGCCGCGGCTTCGAGGCACTGGGCGTGTCGCTGGTGATCCACCCGCACAACCCGCATGTGCCCACCTCCCACGCCAACGTGCGGTTCTTCATTGCCGAAAAGGAAGGCGAAGAGGCCGTCTGGTGGTTCGGCGGCGGCTTCGACCTGACGCCCTACTACGCTCACGAGGAAGACTGCATCCACTGGCATCGTGTCGCGCAACAAGCCTGCGAGCCCTTTGGCGCCGATGTCTATCCACGCTACAAGGCCTGGTGCGACCGCTATTTCCATCTCAAGCACCGGGGCGAGCCACGAGGCGTGGGCGGCCTGTTCTTCGATGACCTGAATGAATGGGATTTCGACACCAGCTTCGCCTTCATGCGCGCCATCGGCGATGCCTTCATCGACGCCTACCTGCCCATCGTGCAGCGGCGCAAGGCCATGGCGTTCACCGCGCAGCAGCGTGAATTCCAGGAGTTCCGCCGCGGGCGCTACGTCGAGTTCAACCTGGTCTACGACCGCGGTACGCTGTTCGGCCTGCAGTCGGGTGGCCGTACCGAGTCGATCCTGATGTCACTGCCGCCGCAGGTGCGTTGGGGCTATGACTGGAAAGCCGTACCTGGCAGCGAGGAAGCGCGGCTCACCGACTACTTTCTGCAGGATCGCGACTGGCTGGCGCAGACCCCTCCCCTATGATTCAGGAACCGATTCGCATGGACAGTTACGTGGTTTTCGGCAACCCGGTGGGGCACAGCAAATCACCCGCCATTCACCGTTTGTTTGCCGAGCAGACGGGCCAGGCGCTGGTATACGACACACGGCTGGCGCCCATCGACGACTTCACCCGAAGTGCATTGGGTTTTTTCGAAGAAGGGCTGGGCGCCAACGTCACCGTACCTTTCAAGGAGCAGGCGTTCGGCCTGTGCAGCGTACTGACCCCGCGCGCGCAGCGCGCCGGCGCGGTGAACATGCTCAGTCGGCTGCCCGATGGCAGCCTGCGTGGCGACAATACCGACGGCGTGGGGCTGGTGCGCGACCTGGTCAACAACGCCGGCGTGACCTTGCAGGGCAAGCGCATTCTGCTGTTGGGTGCCGGCGGCGCGGTGCGTGGAGTGGTCGAGCCGTTGCTCGAACAGCAGCCACTGTCACTGGTGATCGCCAACCGCACGGTCGAGAAAGCCGAACAGCTGGCGCAGCTGTTCGCTGACCTGGGGCCGGTGGCGGCCAGTGGCTTCGATTGGCTGGAGGAACCGGTGGATATCATCATCAATGCCACTTCGGCGAGCCTGGCGGGCGATCTGCCACCGATCGCCGCCAGCCTGATCGAGCCTGGTGTGACGGTCTGCTACGATATGATGTATGGCAAGGAGCCAACGCCGTTTTGCCGCTGGGCCAGCGAACACGGCGCACGGCTGTCGCTGGACGGTTTCGGGATGCTGGTCGAGCAGGCAGCCGAAGCGTTCACCTACTGGCGCGGCGTGGCGGTGGATACGGCACCGGTGCTGAGCCAGCTGCGCCGGGAGATGGCGGCGGGTTGAGTTGATTGAAGGGTGTCAGTGAAGGCCTCTTCGCGGGCGGCGAGCTCTCTGCCCGCGAAGAGGCCATGACTGACACCCATCAAATCAAAGCCCGTCAGATCAAAGCTTCGCGCGTACCGCCGGCAGCGCGTCCTTGCCATCCAGCGTTTTCACACCTTCCAGCCACTTCTCCAACACCGCCGGATTGGCTTTCAGCCAGGCCTGCGCCGCCTGTGCGCTGGTTTTCTTGTTGTTGGCCACATCGGCCATGATGCTGTTCTCCATGTCCTGGGTGAACACCAGATTGCTGAGCAGCTTGCCGGTGTTCGGGCAACTCTCGCCATAGCCCTTGCGGGTCAGGGTGTGCACGGTGCCGGTCGAGCCGAAATACTTCTCGCCGCCGGTGAGGTACTTGAGCTTGATCTGCACGTTCATCGGGTGCGGCGTCCAGCCGAGGAAGACCACGAACGACTTCTTCTTCACGTTGCGATTGACCTCGGTCAGCATCGCCTGCTCGCTGGACTCCACCAGTTTCCAGTCACCCAGGCCGAACTCGTTCTTCTTGATGATCTCGGCCAGCGAGAGGTTGGCCGGTGCTCCTGAACCGATCCCGTAGATCTTCTTGCCGAACTTGTCGGCGTGCTTGTCCAGGTCGGCGAAATCCTTCACACCCGCGTCATACACGTAGTCGGGGACGGCCAGGGTGAACTCGGTGCCGTCCAGGTTCTTGGCGTACTGCACCACGTCACCATTGGCCACGAACTTGTCGTAGAAACCCTGCTGGGCCGGCATCCAGTTGCCGAGGAAGACATCCACCTGGCCATCCTTGAGACCGCCAAAGATGATCGGCACCGCCAGGGTGTCGATCTTGGGCCGGTAACCCATGCCTTCCAGCACCAGGCTGGTGAGCGCGTTGGTGGCGGCAATGTCGCTCCAGCCCGGGTCGGCCATCTTCACCGTCTCGCAGCGTTGTTCGTCGGCGACCGCCGTGGTCCCGGCAACGGCCAGCCAACCGGCGGCCAGGGCTGTGGATATCTTCATGGTGACCTTCATGCGACTTCCCCTCAGAGCTTCGAATGTTATGGGCAGGGTTGTGGGTAACGTGCCTTGCGCTCCAGGTCGTCCAGGTCGATATGGTTGCGCATGTACTGCTGACTGGCGTCCACCAGCGGCTGGTGGTCCCAGCTCTTCAGATTGCCTTGGGCCAGTGCGCCGGCCACGAAGCGGCGTCGGCGCTGGCTGGCGAGCACCTGTTGGTGTATCGCCGGCATGTCCCATTTGCGGCGGGCTTCACTCATGAAAGCCTCGAACAGTGCCCGGTGCGGGGGTGACTGGCTCAGGTCTTCACGTTCGCGTGGGTCGTTATCCACGTCATAGAGTAGGCAAGGGTCGACCTCGCTGTAGATAAATTTCATCGCGCCACGGCGGATCATCATCAACGGGCTGTGGGTACCTTCGGCCATGTATTCACCGAACGCTTCGTCATGCCCCTTTTCACCCTGCAGATGGGCCACTAGCGAACGTCCGTCCAGCGGCAGGCCGGGTTCCAGTTCGCCACCGGCCAGCTCGACGAAGGTCGGCAGCAGGTCGGCGGTAGAGACTGCGGCCTGCACTCGCCCTGGCTTGAACTGCCCGGGCGCGCAAACCAGCAGCGGCACCCGCGCGGCCATCTCGAACCAGTGCATCTTGTACCAGAGCCCACGCTCGCCGAGCATGTCACCGTGATCGCCGGAGAAGACGATGATGGTGTCGTCGGCCAACCCGGTTTCTTCCAGGGTCTGCAGCAGTTTGCCGACGTTGTGATCGATGTAGCTGCACGCACCGAAGTAGGCGCGGCGTGCATCGCGGATCTTGTTCACGGGCAGGGGCTTGTCCCACAGGTCATAGACCTTGAGCAGGCGTTGCGAGTGGGGGTCCAGCGCGGCCTGGTCCGGTACATCCTGAGGCAGTGGAATGTCTTCGTCGCGGTACAGGTCCCAGAACGGCTTGGGAATGGTGTAGGGGTCGTGCGGATGGGTCATTGACACCGTCAGACAGAATGGCCGATCGCCGTCTTCGCGAATGTGATCGAACAGGTACTGCTGGGCTTTGAAGACCACCTCTTCATCGAAATCCAGCTGGTTGGTGCGCACGCACGGGCCAGCCTGCAACACCGAGGACATATTGTGGTACCAGCTGGGGCGAACGTCGGGTTCGTCCCAATTGACCGCCCAGCCGTAGTCGGCCGGGTAGATATCGCTGGTCAGGCGTTCCTCGTAGCCGTGCAGCTGGTCCGGGCCACAGAAATGCATCTTGCCCGACAGTGCGGTGCGGTAACCCAGGCGCCGCAGGTAGTGGGCATAGGTCGGCACGTCGGCAGCAAAGTCGGCAGCGTTGTCGTAGGCGCCGATCTTGCTCGGCAACTGGCCGCTGACCAATGTGAAGCGCGAAGGCGCGCACAGCGGGCTGTTGCAGTAGGCCGCATCGAAGACCACCCCGGTCTCGGCCAAACGGCTGATGTTCGGCAGCTTGATCGGTGATGGCGCGTAGATCGGCAGCATGGGTGCGGCCATCTGATCGGCCATGATGAAAAGAATGTTCTTGCGCTTCATCGGCTCAGGGCATTCCATAGTCGGGAGTAATGCGAATTTGCTTCGATTCAGAATGCGGCCCCTGCCCAGCCCGGTAAAGCCTGCTGTCGACAATGTCTAGGATAAGCGCAGCTTATGTATGAAAGTATCGGCGGTTTGTCCCTCGACCTGTTGCGTGCCTTCGAGTCAGCGGCGCGTCTGCATGGCTTCACGGCAGCGGCTGTCGAATTGGGCACCACTCAGCCAGCCATCAGCCAGCAGATCAAGCGTCTGGAGGAACAGCTGGGCACTCGCCTGTTTGATCGCATCTACCGTGGCATCGTCCTGACGGACGCCGGCCTTGCGCTGTTCGAGGCGGTCCAGGCGGGGCTGCAACGCATCGACGACGGCTTGCAGGCAATCACCGCGCAGACTCAGCACGAGGTGCTGCAGGTGTCGACTGACTTCGCCTTTGCGGCGTACTGGTTGATGCCGCGGCTGCACCGCTTCCATCAACGTTATCCACAGGTCGATGTCAGCCTGGTCACCAGCGAGCGCAGTCACGCCCTGCTCCGGCCCGATATCGACGTCGCGGTGCTGTTTGGCGATGGTCGGTTTCGCCAGGGCGAAAGCCATTGGTTGTTCAACGAAGAGGTGTATCCAGTGTGCAGCCCGCGCCTGCTGGCCGGTTACCGTCAGCCGTTGGCGCTGGATGCCTGGATCGAGTTGCCGTTGCTGCACCTGCGCGGCGAGCACAGCAGCCAGTGGTTCGACTGGAACGACGTGTTTCGCGCGCTGCACATTCCAGGTGTGCCTGCCCCCGGCCAGTTGCGTTTCGATAACTACACCTTGCTGATCCAGGCGGCCATCGCTGGTCAGGGCGTCGCCATCGGTTGGCGGCACCTGGTGGATGCGCTGCTGGATCAAGAGCTGCTGTGCCGCCCTCTTCAGGGCAGCGCAACATCGGCGTTGGGCTATTACGTGGTCGTCCCGCAACGCAAGCGCCGCGGGCAGATGGTGCAGCGCTTTCTGGATTGGGTGATGGAGGAACAAGGCGGGCGATAGCTGCCTGTTCCTTTCACCCTTCTATGTCGCTCTGGCCGCTGGCTTTGCACGGGCCAGGAGTGTGCCCTGGGTCAATACTCTCGGATTCACTGCACACGAGCACTGCGTACGCCTTGGGCCAGGGCACTGCACAGCGACAACACATCCTCTACGGCCTGGCCGTGATGCTGGGCGTTGGCGATCTTGTCGACCAGGGCCGAGCCGACCACTACGCCGTCCGCGAGCCGGGCGATGGCGGCGGCCTGGTCGGGCGTGCGGATGCCGAAGCCGACGCTGATCGGCAGGTGGGTGTGCCGGCGCAGTCGCTCGATGGCAGCGCCGACATGCTCGGTGGTGGCCGAGCCCGCACCGGTCACGCCGGCCACCGACACGTAGTAGACGAAGCCGGAGCTGCGCTCCAGCACCCGTGGCAGGCGCGCATCATCGGTGGTGGGGGTGGTCAGGCGAATGAAGTCGATACCCGAGGCTTGCGCCGGGGTGGCGAGTTCGCCGTCGTGCTCGGGCGGCAGGTCGACGATGATCAGGCCGTCGACACCGGCTTCCTTGGCTTGGGCCACGAAGGCTTCGACGCCGAAGCGGTGGATCGGGTTGTAGTAACCCATCAGCACGATCGGCGTGGTGCTGTCGTCGACGCGGAATTCGCGGACCATCTGCAAGGTTTTCGCCAGCGTCTGCCCGGCGTTGAGCGCGCGCAGGGTCGCCAGCTGGATGGCCAGGCCGTCGGCCATCGGATCGGTGAAGGGCATGCCCAGTTCGATCACATCGGCGCCGGCAGCCGGCAAGCCTTTGAGGATGGACAGCGAAGCATCGTAGCCTGGGTCGCCTGCCGTGACGAACGTCACCAGCGCGGCGCGGCCTTCGGCCTTGAGGTCGGCGAAGCGTTGTTCGAGGCGGCTCATGCCAGTGTCTCCTTCGGGTGGGCGCCCATATGGCTCATGACGGTTTGCATGTCCTTGTCGCCGCGGCCGGACAGGCACACCACCATCAGATGGTCGGCGGGCAATGTTGGCGCGCGCTTCATGGCCTCGGCCAGGGCGTGGGCGGTTTCCAGCGCCGGGATGATGCCTTCCAGGCGGCAGGTGGCGTGGAACGCGGCCAGCGCCTCTTCATCGGTGATGCTGGTGTAGTTCACGCGCTTGATTTCATGCAGAAAGGCGTGTTCAGGGCCGATGCCGGGGTAGTCCAGGCCGGCCGAGATGGAGTGCGCGTCGGTGATCTGCCCATCGTCGTCCTGCAGCAGATAGGTACGGTTGCCGTGCAGTACGCCGGGCACGCCGCCGTTGAGGCTGGCGGCATGCTTGCCGGAATCCACGCCATGGCCGGCGGCTTCGACACCGATGATTTCCACGCTGCTGTCATCCAGGAAAGGATGGAACAGGCCCATGGCATTGGAACCGCCACCTACGCAAGCCACCAGGCTGTCGGGCAGGCGCCCTTCCTTCTCTTGCAACTGCTCGCGGGTTTCCTTGCCGATGATCGACTGGAAATCGCGAACCATGGCTGGATAAGGGTGCGGACCGGCCACGGTGCCGATCAGGTAGAAGGTGTCGTCGACATTGGTGACCCAATCGCGCAAGGCATCGTTCATGGCATCTTTCAAGGTGCCGGTACCGGAAGTGACCGGCACGATCTCAGCGCCCAGCAGCTTCATGCGAAACACGTTGGCCTGCTGGCGCTCGATATCCGTGGCGCCCATGTAGATCACGCAAGGCAAGCCGAACCGAGCCGCCACCGTGGCCGTGGCCACGCCGTGCATGCCGGCGCCGGTCTCGGCGATCAGGCGCTTCTTGCCCATGCGCTTGGCCAGCAACACCTGGCCGATGCAGTTGTTCACCTTGTGCGCGCCGGTGTGGTTGAGCTCTTCGCGCTTGAAGTAGATTTTCGCCCCGCCGCAGTGTTCTGTCAGGCGCTCGGCGAAATACAGCGGATTGGGCCGGCCGATGTAGTCGCGTTGAAAGTAGGCGAGCTGCTCGAGAAATTCGGGATCGGCCTTGGCGGCTTCGTACTCGCGAGCCAGCTCCAGCACCAGCGGCATCAGGGTTTCGGCGACGTAGCGGCCACCGAAGGCGCCGAACAGGCCGTTGCTGTCAGGACCACTGCGAAGATTGGTCTGGGTCATGCGAAGCTCCAGGGGAATTGAATGACGATGTAGCCACTGTACCCACGACAACGATCGAAGAAAACCGATAAGATCTCGACAACCTGTCAGGATTTCTCACAATACCATGAGCCGTGACCTGCCCCCGTTGAATGCCCTCAAAGCGTTCGAAGCCACTGCCCGGCTCAACAGCGTCAGCAAGGCGGCTGACTACTTGAGCGTTACCCACGGTGCCGTGAGCAGACAGTTGAAAGTGCTTGAAGAGCATCTGGGCATCGCGTTGTTCGTCAAGCAGGGACGTGGCTTGAAACTCACAGATGCTGGCATTCGACTGCGCGATGCCAGCGCCGAGGCCTTCGAGCGTTTGCGTCTGGTCTGTACGGAGCTCAGCCAGGCCCAGGCTCAGGCACCGTTCGTTCTGGGGTGCTCGGGAAGCTTGCTGGCGCGCTGGTTCATACCTCGATTGGGTCGGCTGAACAGCGAGCTGCCGGACTTGCGCCTGCACCTCTCGGCTGGCGAAGGTGACCTGGACCCTCGCCGTCCTGGGCTGGATGCCTTGCTGATGTTCGCCGAGCCGCCCTGGCCCGCCGACATGGACGTGTACGAGCTGGCCGAAGAGCGTATCGGCCCGGTACTCAGCCCGCGCTTCCAAGGGTTCGAAGCCTTGCAGAGCCGTGCGACCAGCGACTTGCTCGGGCACTCGTTGCTGCACACCACATCGCGGCCACAGGCCTGGCCCAGCTGGGCACGGCGCAACGGTCTGGATCCCGAGGCGTTGACCATGGGACAGGGGTTCGAGCATTTGTATTATTTGCTGGAGGCGGCGGTGGCCGGGCTGGGCATTGCCATCGCGCCCGAACCGCTGGTGGTCGATGACCTGCGTGCCGGGCGCCTGGCCGCGCCATGGGGGTTTACGCAAACCCCGGCGCGGCTGGCACTTTGGGTCCCGCGGCGCGCCGCAGATGGGCGCGCCCGACAACTGGCGCTATGGCTTGCGCAAGAGCTCGAACGCCAGGTCGATTAGTTGCTGCGATTGCACATCAGGTAGGCAGCGATCAGGCCCAGCGCGCCAACAGCGACGCCAGCGGCGGCCCAAGGATGCTCCTGGGCGTAGTCACGGGTGGCAATGCCGGTTTCCTTGGTCTTGACCTTGACTTCTTCATAGGCGTCGCTGATCAGGCTGCGCGAATGGCTCAGCGCGGATTCCGCGTTGGCTTTCAACGCTTTGAGCACCTTGCGCGATTCTTCGGTGGAATCTTCTTTCAGGCTTTCCAGGGAGCGGAGCAGGCTTTCGATTTCTGCTTCCATGCTCTGCAGCGAAGCTTTGCGTGACGAAATTGCCATGGGTAACTCTCCTTCATTGTGGTGAATAGCGTGTGTAGATTCCGACTGCGCTGCAAGATGAAAGTGCAGTGCGTGTGAACTTTTAGCGCAGAAATCCCCACACAGGTAGACAACCACTTCAGTAGCCACCCGAATGGAGAGCATCATGAGCGATCATCACACGTACAAGAAGGTTGAACTGGTAGGTTCCTCGACCACCACCATCGAAGACGCCATCAACAACGCGTTGGCCGAAGCGAGCAAAAGCATCGAGAAAATGGAATGGTTCGAAGTGACCGAAACCCGTGGCCATATCGAAGACGGTCGCGTGGCGCATTTCCAGGTCACACTCAAAGTCGGCTTCCGTATCCAGAACAGCTGACAGAAAACACGGAATCTTCCGACTGGCCGAATGCCATAGGTTGAGTTACAACACATTACCGGCGTGTCGACCTGAATCCAGGCGGCCCGCCGTTTGTCTTTAAACCGGCACTACCAGACCAAGGATGTAAGCGATGAAGCGAGTTTTATTGGCTGTGGGTTTGTTGAGCCTGGCAAGCGGCGCGTTCGCTGCGGGCAAGTCGTGTGAAGAACTCAAGGGCGAAATCGCCGCGAAGATCGACGCCAATGGCGTGTCGGGCTACACGCTGGAAGTGGTCGACAACGTCACTCCGGATGCCGGTTTCCAGGTAGTCGGTTCGTGTGAAGGCGGCACCAAGGCTATCGTCTACAAGCGCTGAAGATTGCAGCCGCCCCCCGCTCCCACAGAAAACGAAATCCCCTGTAGGAGCGGTCAGCGGCCGCGAAACGAACTCCGCAATACCCAGGTCGGTGCAAGACTCAGCCCTGCATCACCTGCGCCAACAGCTCATACGACCGCAAACGGTCGGCATGCTCGTACAGATCGCAGGTAAAGATCAGCTCATCTGCCTGAGTCTGTTCCTTCAGCACGTCCAGCTTGGCGCGGATCTTCGCCGGTCCCCCCACCATCGCCAGGCCCAGAAAGTCCCCGACCGCAGCCTTTTCATGGGGTAACCACAACCCTTCCATGCTTTTCACGGGTGGCTGCTGCACCAGGGTCTGGCCACGCATCAGGTTGAGGATGCGGCGGTAGACCGAGGTCGCCAGGTAGTCGGCATGCTCGTCGCTGTCGGCTGCCACCAAAGGCACCCCGAGCATCACATAAGGCTTGTCGAGCACCTCGGAGGGCTGGAAGTGGGCGCGATAGACGCGAATCGCCTCATGCATGTAGCGTGGCGCAAAATGCGAAGCGAAGGCATACGGCAGGCCGTACATGCCCGCCAGCTGCGCGCTGAACAGGCTGGAGCCCAGCAACCAGATCGGCACGTTGGTACCGCTGCCCGGCACGGCAATCACTTTCTGGTCCGGAGTACGCGGACCCAGATAGGCCATCAGTTCGCGGACGTCGTCGGGAAAGTCGTCGGCGCTGCCGGAGCGCTCACGGCGCAGCGCTCGAGCGGTCATCTGGTCCGACCCCGGCGCGCGGCCCAGGCCGAGGTCGATCCGTCCCGGATACAGGCTTTCCAGCGTGCCGAACTGCTCGGCGATGACCAGCGGCGCGTGGTTGGGCAGCATCACCCCGCCCGAGCCGACGCGGATCGACGAAGTGCCCCCCGCCAGATAGCCCAGCAGCACCGAGGTCGCCGAGCTGGCGATACCGTCCATGTTGTGATGCTCGGCTACCCAGAAACGGTTGTAGCCCCAGGTTTCGGCATGGCGCGCCAGGTCCAGCGCGTTGTGCAGCGACCGCGCCGGGCCGTGGTCGGCACGCACTGGTACAAGGTCGAGGACGGAGTATTTCGTATCGGTCAAACCAGTCATGATCATTGGCATCCTGTGGGTATGTGGCAGGTGGGATGCCCCGCGCATCTTTGCTACCGAGTGTGTAATCAATATGGGCTTATCATTCGGATTCAATAGCCAGCGGTCAGAACGGCGCTGAACTTGCCTCGCGCCGTGGCCTCTGAACACTTGTCACCGCGCGAACCCGTCGCGCCCATCAAGGAGGCTTTATGAGCATCAAGAAAACCGCATCGGCTGTCTGGAAAGGCGATCTGAAAACCGGCAAGGGCGAGATCTCGACGCAAAGCGGCGCCCTGAAAAGCAACCCCTATGGTTTCAACACCCGCTTTGAAGGCCAGCCAGGCACCAACCCTGAAGAATTGATCGGCGCGGCCCATGCCGGCTGCTTCTCCATGGCCTTCTCGATGATCCTGGGTGGCGAAGGCTTCACGCCAGACCAGATCAACACAACGGCCGAGGTTACGCTGGACAAGGAAGGCGAAGGTTTCGCGATCACCGCCATCAAACTGACCATGTCGGCGAAGATCCCCAACATCGACCAGGCGAAGTTCGAAGAACTGGCCAACAAGGCCAAAGAAGGTTGCCCAGTGTCGAAAGTGCTGAACGCCCAGATCACTCTGGACGCTAAGCTGGAATCTTGAGGTAGGGTTGCGCCCGGTTGCCGTACACTGCTCACTCACCTGGAGAATTGCCCATGAAACGATTCATTTTGGCGATGACGTGCGGTGTCCTGGCAACCTCGGCGTTGGCGGCACCCAAGTCGTGTGAAGAATTGAAGGCCGAGATCGAAGCCAAGATCCAAGGGGCAGGCGTTGTGTCCTACACCCTGGAAATCGTCGACAATCTGGACGCCAAGGATCCGAGCATGGTGGTGGGGTCCTGCGACAACGGCACGCGCAAGATCATCTATCAAAAGAACGACACCTGATCCCACGGCATCCGCTGTCGTCGTTCAGTGGTGCACCGCTGCGCCCGGATTCAGGGAATGCAGTGAATCGCCCGGTCTTCGGCGACGATCTGCCGGCTTGAATCGTACAGACGGGCACTGGCCTGCATGGCAATTGCCCTGCCCTCCAGGCGGTAGCGCTGGCCTGCCTTGAAGCCGTCATAGCGCACGGTCAGGTAGCAGGTACGGTCGAACGGGTCGTTGACCAGCCCGCCACCGGCGTACATTTCGTAGTCAAAACGCACTTCCAGCTCATGGCTGCCGGGATCTACCTGGAAGTAGCGGCCGTCATTGAGTTTGCGACCATCCAGACTTTCTGCCATGACCAGGCGACCGGTCGTGGTGAACATCTCGATCCAGGCCTTGCCAGGGTCAACGGCCGGCAACGGCGGATTGGCGCAGCCGGCCAGCATGGCGAGGGTCAACAGGGCGAGCACGGCGCGCATGGAAGCTCCTTGGCTGCAGGAAAAAAGTGAGCAGGACAAAGGTCGAGTCTAGAAGCTTTGCGTCGGCGCTGCGAGTCGCCGCCGACGGTGGCCATGTTCAGGCCCGTGCTCAGGCGCTCTGGCAGCCCGCAGGTTGCGCCTGGCCTACCAGTTTGCGCTGCTCGTCGTAGAGCCTGGCCCACGGGCGAAAGCCGACGCTGCCGGCTTCCAGGAAATAGCGTTGCCCCGCGTCGAAGCCGGCATAGGTGAGGTTCAGTTCGCAGTTGCGCCACAGCGGCGCGGGGACTGGGCCGATGTTGGTCGGCTGCACGGGAAACTGCAAGCGCACGGTCAGCTCATGGCTGCCGGGTTCGACTTCGAAATAACGGGTGTCGCCCCATTCCCGCTCGTCGACTTGCGTCGCCTGCAGGGCGTTGTGCCCGTTGGCCTGCAGATCGATCCAGGCCTGGTTGGGGTCCGGGTCGGGCAGACCGGCGCAGCCGGCAAGGGCCAGCATGCCGCCAGCAATGATCAATGCGCGCATGGAATTCTCCTGATGGGATCGTAAGATGCAGGGTCAGCGCCGATAACACCTGCTCGCTGGCGGGCCTGGCCATGGAAAACCACATGCATGAATTCGTTGTTGTTCGTCGTTCCATTCTTGCCGCACTCGACCGCGGTTTGCGCGCTTTTGTTCCCCTGTGCCTGCTGTTCCTGCTCAGCGGTTGCACCAGCGTCGGCTATTACGGCCAGTTGATGCAGGGCCAGTGGCGGCTGCTGCAGGCGCGTGAGCCGGTGGCGCGGATCCTGGCCGACCCCTCGCGCGATCCACGTCTGCGCGAGCAGTTGCAGCGTGCCCAGGCCGCTCGCGATTTCGCCAGCGCGCATCTGCACCTGCCGGACAACCGCAGCTATCGGCTGTATGCCGACATCGGTCGGCCGCTGGTGGTGTGGAACGTGTTCACCACGCCCGAGTTTTCCCTCGCCCCGTTGACCCACTGCTTTCCCATCGCGGGGTGCGTTGCCTACCGCGGCTACTACAGCCAATCCGGCGCGCGGGGCGAAGCGGCGCTGCAGAAGCTGTCGGGCCGGGATGTGTACATCGGCGGCGTCGAAGCCTACTCGACCTTGGGCTGGTTCGATGATCCGATTCTCAACACCATGCTGGGCTGGGGCGACGAGCGCCTGGCCACGCTGATCTTCCATGAGCTGGCGCATCAGCGCGTGTATGTGCAGGACGACACCGAGTTCAACGAGTCCTTCGCCACCTTCGTCGAGCAGGAGGGCACTCGGCAGTGGCGGGCCTGGCGCGGTTTGGCAAATGCGGCAGGCACACCTGCAGTACAACGTGAGCAGTTCACCCGGCTGGTGCTCGAGACCCGCGAACGCCTGGGTGCGCTGTATGCACAGCCGCTGTCGGCCGAGGCCATGCGCGCAGGCAAGGCTGCCGAGTTCGAGCACCTGCGCCGCGAGTATCGCCAGTTGCGCGATGAACGCTGGGGTGGCGACCGGCGTTTCGATGCCTGGATGAATGGGCCGATGAACAATGCCAAGCTGCTGCCGTTCGGATTGTACGACCAATGGGTGCCGGCGTTCGCCGGCCTGTTCCGGCAGGTCAATGGTGATTGGCAGGCGTTCTATGCCCAAGCGGAAAAGCTGGGCAAGTTGCCGATGGACCAGCGCAGGACCGAGTTGAATCGGTTGGGCAGATGATGGTCGCAGTGTTCTCTCGGGCCCTTTCGCGGCCACTGGCCGCTCCTACACGAAGCCTTGCGTAACCCGGTATCTATACCGCTACACGAACCCCTGTAGGAGCGGCCACTGGCCGCTCCTACACGAGGCCTTGCGTAACCCGGTATCTATACCGCTGCACGAATCCCCGTAGGAGCGGCCAGTGGCCGCGAAGAGGCCCGCGCCTTCACCGCATCATCCCGCGCCTTGCAAAAACGCCTCATGCAGCGCCTGCAACGTATCGAAATGATACGTCGGATTTTCCAGGACCAGCTCTTCCCGCGAACCGAACCCATAGCCCACCGCCGCGCAATCCAGGCCATTGAGGCGGGCGCCGATCAGGTCATGCTTGCGGTCGCCGACCATCAAGGTCTGCGTCGGCTGCAGCCCTTCCTGCTCGAGGATATGAGCGATCAGTTGCACCTTGTCGGTCCGCGTGCCGTCGAGCTCGCTGCCGTAGATGACCTTGAAGTGCCTGGCGAAATCGAAATGGCGGGCGATTTCCCGGGCGAACTCCCAGGGTTTGGACGTGGCGATGTACAAATGCCGGCCCTGCGCCTGCAATGTTTCGAGCAGCGCGATGACACCGGCGAAGATCTGGTTTTCATACAGGCCCGTGACGCGGAAGCGCTCGCGGTAGAAATTCACTGCCCGCCAGGCGCGGGCTTCGTCGAAACCATAGGCGTGCATGAACTGCTCCAGCAGGGGTGGGCCAATGAAATGCTCCAAGTTGCGCAGGTCGGGTTCGTCGATGCCCAGTTTGGCCAAGGCATACTGGATGGAGCGGGTGATGCCCTCGCGCGGGTCGGTCAGGGTGCCGTCGAGGTCGAACAGAATGTTTTGATAGTGCACGGAATCAGTCCTTGTCGAAGCCTTCGGCCAGGTGTTGGTCCTTAAGCTTCACGTAGTTGCCAGCGGTGTAGGCGAAGAACGCGCGTTCCTTGTCGGTCAGCGGCCGCGCCTGCCGAGCCGGGCTGCCCACGTACAGGAAGCCGCTGAGCAGGCGCTTGCCCGGCGGCACCAGGCTGCCGGCGCCGATGATCACGTCGTCTTCCACCACCGCGCCGTCCATGACGGTACTGCCCATGCCGACCAGAATGCGATTGCCCAGGGTGCAGCCGTGGAGCATGACTTTGTGTCCAATGGTGACATCATCGCCGATCAGCAGCGGGAAACCGTCCGGATTGAACGGGCCGGCATGGGTGATGTGCAGCACACTGGCATCCTGCACGCTGGTGCGCTTGCCGATGCGGATGCGGTGCATGTCTGCGCGCACCACGGTCAGCGGCCAGATCGAACTGTCGGCGCCGATCTCGACGTCGCCGATGACCACCGCCGAGCGGTCGACGAAGGCGCGTTCGCCAAGGCGCGGCGTATGCTGCTGGAATGTGCGAATAGCCACGATAGGCATCCTCTGTGTTGTCGATAGCTGCGGTGAATCGCAATTGTAATTAAGATGTCCCAGTGTTTCTTCAATAGCCAAGGTGTTTAACCGTGAGCGCGAATCCCCTTCTGCAGTCCTACGACCTGCCGCCGTTCTCGGCGATCCGTGCCGAGCACGTACAACCGGCGATTGAACAGATCCTGGCCGACAACCGCGCGGCCATTGCCCACATTCTGCAAACCCAGGGCAGCCAGCCTACCTGGGCCGGCCTGGTGCTGGCCATGGACGAGCTGAACGACCGCCTGGGCGCCGCCTGGAGCCCGGTCAGCCACCTCAATGCCGTGTGCAACAGTGCCGAACTGCGCCAGGCCTATGAAGCGTGCCTGCCAGCGCTCAGTGCCTACTCCACCGAGCTGGGCCAGAACCGCGAACTGTTCCAGGCCTTCGAAACCCTGGCCAACAGCCCTGAAGCTGCGAGCTTCGACGTTGCCCAGAAAACCATTCTGGAGCATTCGCTGCGCGATTTCCGCCTGTCCGGTATCGATCTGCCGGTGGATCAGCAGCAGCGCTACGCACAGGTACAGAGCAAGCTCTCGGAACTGGGCAGCCGTTTCTCCAACCAGCTGCTCGATGCCACCCAGGCGTGGACCAAGCATGTTACCGACGAAGCGGCCCTGGCCGGGCTGACCGACTCGGCCAAGGCGCAGATGGCTGCAGCGGCGCAGGCCAAGGGCCTGGACGGCTGGCTCATCAGCCTCGAGTTCCCCAGCTACTACGCGGTCATGACCTACGCTCACGACCGTGCCCTGCGTGAAGAACTTTACGCAGCCTACTGCACCCGCGCGTCGGACCAAGGCCCCAATGCTGGCCAGAACGACAACACGCCGGTGATGCGCGAGATCCTCGACCTGCGCCAGGAGCTGGCGCAGCTGCTGGGCTACGCCAGCTATTCGGAGTTGAGCCTAGCCACCAAGATGGCCGAATCGACCGATCAGGTGTTGACCTTCCTGCGTGATCTGGCTCAGCGCAGCAAGCCGTTCGCGGCCCAGGATCTGGAACAGCTCAAGGCCTACGCCGCCGAACAGGGTTGTGCCGACCTGCAAAGCTGGGACAGCGGCTTCTATGGCGAAAAGCTGCGCGAACAGCGCTACAGCGTTTCCCAAGAGGCGCTGCGCGCCTACTTCCCCATCGACAAGGTGCTGGGCGGCCTGTTCGCCATCGTGCAGCGCCTGTACGGCATCGAGATCGCCGAGCAGAAAGGGTTCGACACCTGGCACCCCGACGTACGCCTGTTCGAGATCAAGGAAAACGGCCAGCACGTGGGCCGCTTCTTCTTCGATCTCTATGCGCGCGCCAACAAGCGCGGCGGCGCCTGGATGGACGGCGCGCGCGACCGGCGTCGCACCGAGGCCGGCGAGTTGCAGAGCCCGGTGGCCAATCTGGTATGCAATTTCACCCCGGCCGATGCCGGCAAGCCCGCGCTGTTGACCCACGATGAAGTCACCACCCTGTTCCACGAGTTCGGCCATGGCCTGCACCACCTGCTGACGCGGGTCGAGCATGTGGGCGTCTCGGGTATCAACGGCGTGGCGTGGGACGCAGTCGAGTTGCCCAGCCAGTTCATGGAAAACTGGTGCTGGGAACCCGAAGGCCTGGCCCTGATCTCGGGTCACTATGAAACCGGCGAGCCGTTGCCCCAGGACCTGCTGGAGAAAATGCTGGCGGCGAAGAACTTCCAGTCCGGCTTGATGATGGTCCGGCAGATCGAGTTCTCGCTGTTCGACTTCGAACTGCACGCCTCCCACGGCGACGGCCGCAGCGTGATGGAAGTGCTCGACGGTGTCCGCGACGAGGTTTCGGTCATGCGTCCACCGGCCTACAACCGCTTTCCCAACAGCTTCGCGCACATCTTCGCCGGCGGCTACGCGGCCGGTTACTACAGCTACAAGTGGGCCGAAGTGCTGTCGGCCGACGCGTTCAGCAAGTTCGAGGAAGACGGCGTGCTCAACGCCGACACTGGCCGCGCGTTCCGCGAAGCCATTCTGGCCCGTGGTGGGTCGCAGGCACCGATGGTGCTGTTCGTCGACTTCCGCGGTCGCGAGCCCTCCATCGATGCGCTGCTGCGTCACAGCGGGTTGAGTGAGGAAGCGGCAGCATGATCACCAAGAAACGCTTCATCGCCGGGGCCGTCTGCCCGGCCTGCAGCGAGCCGGACAAGCTGATGATGTGGAGCGTCGACGAGGTTCCGCATCGCGAATGCGTGGCCTGCGGCTACAGCGACACGCTGAACGCGCAGGGCCAATCGGTGCCCAGCGAGCTGGGCACGCGGGTCAATAAGGTGGCCGTCAAGGTCGCCCGGCCCACTTCGCAACCGGTGCAGTTCTTTCCCAACCCCAAGCTCAAGAAGCCTTGAGCCAGGCGTGCCGTCGACTTGCCGCAAGGGCAGGCCGACGTCAATAGCCGGCTACCACGTCATGCTTCGTTCCCGTTCCTAGACTGGCGCGCCACTCAGGCGTCATTCAAGGAATCGAACATGACCGCTGCGCACCTCGCTGTACTCCCCGCCCTGCTTGCCGAAAACCCCCTGCTGGGCCATCACGATGTGATCCCCTACCACTTGATCAGGGCCGAACACGTCGAGCCGGCGATCGAGCATGTGATCCAGACCAACCTCCGGCAGCTGGCGCAATTGCTCCCCGAGCAGCTCGCGGCACCTACATGGGAAGGCTTGGTCAAGCCATTGGAAGACATGCACCAGCGCCTGCTGGCGGTGCTGCAGCCCGAGCAGTTGCTCAGTCGTCATCAGCACCTGGCGGTGATCAACGCCTATGCGCGCTGCCGCGATCGGGTGCAGGCCTATGAATTGGCCATCAAGCACAACCGTACCGTGCATGCCGTGCTGCAGCTGTTGCAGCAGAGCCCGCAGGCGCTCGATTTCGATCCGACCCAGCAGGCTGCATTGAGCCATGCGTTGCGTGCTTCGCGCCTGGCCGGGGTAGGCACCCAGCCGTCGATCCAGAAGCGCATTGGGCGTCTGCAGATGGAGCTGGCCGGGTTGTACCAAACCTTTGCCGACAACCTGAGTGCAGCCAGCGAAGCCGGGGCCTTGGCGTTCGACAACGAAACCGCTCTGGCAGGCATTGCTCCCGCGGTACTTGCCAGCATGGCGCTATGCGCGCGCGAGGCCGGCCAGTCGGGCTGGCGGCTGCCACTGGAGCTGCCACTGGTGCTGGCGGTATTGAGCCAGGCCCATGACCGCGCGCTGCGCGAGCAGGTGTACCGCGCCTTCTACACCCAGGCTTCGGAGCAAGGCCCGCAGGCCGGAACCTATGACAATGGACCGGTGCTGCAACGCATCCTTGCCGCCCGCGCCGAGCTGGCCGAAGCGGGTGGCTATCGCAGCTATGCCTCGCTGGCCCAGGCCACGCGCATGTTCGACGAGGCCGCGGACGTGGAGCAGCTCTTGCTGCAATTGATCGACAAGGTCCGCCCTGCGGCGCGGGCGGAGTTCGCCCCGCTGCAGGAACTGGCCGCGCTGTTCGGAGTGCCGGCGCTGCAGCCCTGGGACTGCAATTACTATCAGGAGAAATACCTGCAGATCCATCATGGGGTGACAGAGCTCAAGGTGCGTGAATACTTTCCCGTGCAGGCGGTGCTCGATGGGCTGCAGCGGCTGCTCGAGCAGCTGTTCGACGTGCAGTGGCTGCAATGCCCGCCAGCACCGCGCCAGCCTGCATCGGTGCACCTGATTCAACTCAGCGAGCAGGGGCAGGTCCTGGGCCATATCTATCTGGACCTGCACAGTCGGCCGAAGAAACGCGCGGGTGCCTGGATGGAAGCCCTGCGTGACCGCCACCGTTTCGCCGATGGTCGGCTGCAGCTGCCCATCGCCCACGTGGGATGTGATTTCGCCGCCGACACGCCAGCGTTTCCCTGCCTGCTGAGCCTGGGCGACATCCAGACGTTCTTCCACGAGCTGGGGCATGCGCTGCACCATGTACTGACCCGCATCGACCATGGCAGCGTCTCTGGCATCAAGGGCGTGGCCGAAGATGCGGTGGAATTGCCCAGCGGCGTGTTCGAGCACTGGGCCATGCAGCCTGAAGTTCTGCAATCGATGTCGCGACATCATCGGACCGGCGAAGCCATCGGTAGCGCCTTCGTCGAGCGGGCGCTCGCGGCCCAGGCCCGCTTTCGTGCCCAGGCCCTGCTGTGGCAACTCGAATACGCTCTGGTCGACTATCGCCTGCACAGCCACAGCGACACGCTGTCGGCGCAGCAGATTGGCGAACAGGTGCTGGAGCAGACGCAGATCGTCCGTCATCCACCCTATGTTCGTTGGCTCAACACTTTCGCCCACCTGTTCACCGGCGCCGACTACGCCGCCGGGTACTACAGCTATGTCTGGGCGCAGGTGCTGGCCGCTCATCTGTTCGCCCGTTTCAAGCGTGAGGGGCTGTTCTCGAGTCAGGTCGGTGGGGATTTCGAACGTTTGATTCTGGCATCGGGAGGGACGCGACCTTTTGCGGAACTGGTCGAGAGCTTCGCTGGCAGCGAGGCGGGTATCGAAGCGCTGCTGCTCGATCTGGGCATCAAGACGTGAGCCGTTCGGGCAACGACAGACGTGAAGACTGAGCACAGGTAGGCTGAAACCGGTTTCATTTGCCGTCACAAATGGATACATTTATCGGCTGAACCGTCAGGGCGGCATTTTGCCGCGCCTGGCTTCGTGCCGAATGTGTCGCGTCTGCGCCTTCAACAAAGCACCACCCGCCTCCGGCCGCGTGGTGCAACGAACACGTACCGTTGGGCTGCGCATCGATAAAACCGTATCGAACAGCTGATGAGAACCTTGATGTCCGAGCAAGAAAACAACCCGCGCCGGGATTTTCTGCGCAAAACCCTGACCCTCATTCCGGTGGTGACCGTTGCCAGCAGTGGCCTGGGCGTCGCTGCCCTGACTGCCAATGCCAATGCCGATACTCGCTCGCCAGCGCCAGCCCCCGCGCCCGCCGCCGACTACCAGCCGTCATTTTTCACCGCTGAAGAATGGGCTTTCGTCCAAGCCGCAGTGGCTCGCTTGATTCCGGCGGACGATCTGGGCCCAGGTGCTCTGGAAGCCGGAGCGGCAGAATTCATCGACCGCCAGATGAACACGCCCTACGCCACCGGCGCGCTGTGGTACATGCAGGGTCCGTTTGTCACCGACGCCGCGCCGCAAATGGGCTATCAGCTGCAGTTGGTGCCGCAGCAGATCTATCGCTTGGGCATCGCTGCCACGGACACCTGGTGCAAGGCTCAATCAGGCAAAACCTTTGCTGAGCAAGACAGCGCTACCCAGGAACGTATTCTCAGCAAGATCGAAGCAGGCGAGCTGGTTTTCGAGGAATTGCCGGCCACGGCATTTTTCAGTCTGATGCTGCAGAACACCCGCGAAGGCTTCTTCTGCGATCCGGTGCATGGCGGCAACAAAGGCATGGTCGGCTGGACGCAGATCGGTTTTCCCGGCGCCCGCGCCGATTTCATGGACTGGGTGGAACGCAACGAGCAATACCCTTTCCCGGCAGTATCGATTCGCGGCGAGAGGGCCTGACATGGCAACGGTAATGAAGAAGGTCGACGCGGTCATCGTCGGGTTCGGCTGGACCGGCGCGATCATGGCCAAGGAACTCACCGAGGCGGGCCTCAACGTGGTCGCGCTGGAGCGCGGCCCGATGCAGGACACCTACCCCGACGGCAGTTATCCACAGGTGATCGACGAGCTGACCTACAGCGTGCGCAAGAAGCTGTTCCAGGACATCTCCAAGGAAACCGTGACCATCCGTCACAGCGTCAACGACGTCGCCCTGCCCAACCGTCAGTTGGGTGCGTTTCTGCCAGGCAAAGGCGTCGGCGGTGCCGGCCTGCATTGGTCCGGCGTGCATTTCCGGGTCGATCCCATCGAGCTGCGCATGCGCAGCCACTACGAAGAGCGCTACGGCAAGCAGTTCATTCCCAAGGACATGACCATCCAGGATTTCGGCGTCAGCTATGAAGAGCTGGAACCGTTCTTCGATTTTGCCGAAAAAGTCTTCGGCACCTCGGGTCAGGCCTGGACGGTGAACGGCGTGCGCGTCGGCGAAGGCAAGGGTGGTAACCCGTATGCGCCGGACCGTTCCAACCCGTTCCCGCTGGCCTCGCAGAAGAACACCGTGTCGGCGCAGCTGTTCCAGAAGGCTGCGGCCGAGGTCGGTTACAAGCCGTACAACCTGCCCTCGGCCAATACCTCGGGGCCGTATACCAACCCCTATGGCGCGCAGATGGGCCCCTGCAACTTCTGCGGCTTCTGCAGCGGCTATGTCTGCTACATGTATTCCAAGGCGTCACCGAACGTGAACATTCTGCCGGCATTGCGTCAGGTCGACACCTTCGAGCTGCGCACCAATGCCCACGTGCTGCGGGTCAACCTGGACAGCAGCAAGCGCAAGGCAACCGGCGTGACCTACGTCGACGCCCAGGGCCGTGAGGTCGAGCAGCCCGCAGACCTGGTGATTCTTGCGGCATTCCAGTTCAACAACGTACGCCTGATGCTGCTCTCCGGCATCGGCCAGCCGTACGACCCCAAGACCGGCGAAGGCGTGGTCGGCAAGAACTTCGCCTATCAGAACATGGCCACCATCAAGGCCTTCTTCGACAAGGACACCCACACCAACAACTTCATCGGTGCCGGTGGCAACGGTGTGGCGTTCGACGATTTCAACGCCGACAACTTCGACCATGGCCCCCATGGCTTCGTCGGCGGCTCGCCGATGTGGGTCAACCAGGCCGGCAGCCGGCCCATCGCCGGTACGGCCAATCCACCCGGCACGCCTGCCTGGGGCAGCGCCTGGAAGAAAGCCACTGCCGACTACTACACCCATCAGGTGTCGATGGATGCCCACGGCGCCCATCAGTCCTATCGTGGCAACTACCTGGACCTGGACCCGGTGTACCGCGATGCCTATGGCCTGCCGTTGCTGCGCATGACCTTCGACTGGCAGGAAAACGACATCAAGATGAACCGCTTCATGGTCGAGAAAATGAGCAAGGTCGCCCAGGCCATGAACCCCAAGGCCATTGCCCTGCTCGGCAAGAAGGTCGGCGAGCATTTCAACACTGCCTCCTACCAGACCACCCACCTCAATGGCGGCGCGATCATGGGCACCGACCCCAAGACCAGCGCGATCAACCGTTATCTGCAGTGCTGGGATGTGCCTAACGTGTTCGTTCCAGGCGCCTCGGCCTTTCCTCAGGGCCTTGGCTACAACCCCACTGGCCTGGTGGCGGCATTGACCTACTGGTCGGCGCGGGCCATTCGCGAGCAGTACCTGAAGAACCCCGGCCCGCTGGTGCAGGCATAAGGAGCGCAGAGATGAACGTTATCCAGATCGCTGCGTTGACCTTGCTGGCCTGCCTGTCGACCAGTCTGCCGGCCTGGGCCGCCGAGCCCGACGACGCCCTGATCGAGCAGGGTCGCTACCTGGCCCGTGCCGGTGATTGCGTGGCTTGCCATACCGCCAAGGGCGGTGCGCCATTCGCGGGTGGGCTGGGCATGGAAACCCCGATCGGCACGGTCTACTCGACCAATATCACGCCGCACGGCGACGGCATCGGCAATTACAGTTTCGACGACTTCGACAAGGCCGTGCGCCACGGTATCGGCAAGAACGGCAGCAGCCTGTACCCGGCCATGCCCTACCCGTCGTATGCGCGGGTCAGCGATGCCGACATGCAGGCCCTGTATGCCTACTTCATGAAGGGCGTGGCGCCGGTGGCCGAGCCGAACAAGGCCACCGACATTCCCTGGCCGTTGAGCATGCGCTGGCCTTTGGCGATCTGGCGCGGTCTGTTCGCGCCCAAGGTCAGTGCCTATCAGCCACCGCCGGGCTCGGATCCGGTGATCAGCCGCGGCGCCTATCTGGTCGAAGGGCTCGGGCACTGCGGCGCCTGCCATACGCCGCGGGCGATCACCATGCAGGAGAAGGCCCTGAGCGCCGCCGACAGCGCCGACTTCCTTGCTGGCAGCGCACCGCTCGAAGGCTGGATCGCCAAGAGCCTGCGCGGCGATCACAAGGACGGCCTGGGCAGCTGGAGCGAAGAGCAACTGGTGCAGTTTCTCAAGACCGGCCGCAGCGACCGCAGCGCGGTGTTCGGCGGCATGAGCGACGTGGTCGAGCACAGCATGCAGTACATGAGCCATGAAGACCTGACCGCAATTGCCCGCTACCTGAAGACGCTTCCGGCAGTGGACCGGGCCGACAAGCCGCATGAATACGATGCGCGCGTGGCCGATGCGCTGTGGAAGGGCGACGACAGCAAGGTCGGCGCCGGGGTGTACATCGACAACTGCGCGGCCTGTCATCGGACCGATGGCCAGGGCTATACCCGGGTGTTCCCGGCCTTGGCCGGCAACCCGGTGCTGCAGACCGAGGATGCCAGTTCGTTGATCCATATCGTACTGGCCGGGGGCACGTTGCCAGCGACGCACACGGCGCCGTCGACGTTCACCATGCCTGCCTTCGCCTGGCGCCTGTCCGACCAGGAAGTGGCCGACGTGGTGAACTTCATCCGCACCAGCTGGGGCAACCAGGGCTCGGCGGTGTCGGCCAGCGACGTCAAGCAGATGCGCGGTGACGACATGAAACACACTTCCGGCGATGACCTGGGGCAGTCCACCAGCCATTGATCGAGGCAGCCGGCCTCTTCCTGGGCAGAGGGCTCGCCGCCCGCCCCGCTCCCACAGGTATGTGAATGGGTGACCATCCTTGTGGGAGCGGGTCTCTGCCCGCGAAGAGGCCCCCACTGAAACCCTTCAGTAAAAGGCCTCCCCCTCAATCGGCATTGAAACGATCACGGCTGTTGCTCAAATGCAGCCACATCGCCGCCCGCGCCGCGTCGGCATCCTGCTTGCGAATGGCCTGGTAGATCGCTTCATGCTCGAGGTTCGCCAACTGCCCCAGCTGGGACAGATCGGCGTCACCTTTCTCCAGCGCATTCAGACGAGTGCGCGGGATCATCGCATCACCCAGGTGCTGCATGATGTCGGTGAAATACGTATTGCCGGTCGCCTCGGCAATCAGCAAGTGAAAGCGTTTGTCTTCCTCCACGCAACTGTCGTTGTTGGCCAGCGAGCGTTGATAGTCATCCAGCGCCTTGCGCATGCGTTCCAGTTGAGCGTCGCTGCGACGCTTGGCCGCCAAAGCCGCCGCCTGGGTTTCCAAGCCAAGGCGCAGCTCCAGGATGCCGCGCACGCTGAGCGCCGTATCGACGTTCAAGCGCAGGCCATGGGCCGGCTCGCGCTGCAACACGAAGGTGCCGACGCCATGCCGGGCCTCCACCAGCCCGGACGCCTGCAAGCGTGACAAGGCTTCGCGCACCACGGTCCTGCTGACCCCGTGCTCGGCCACGATGGCGCCCTCCGACGGCAGTTTGGCCCCTGGCGCCAAGGTGCCCAGGCGGATCTGCTGGCTCAATGCCTCCACCAGCACATGGGCCAGGCTGTTGGGTCGCTTGGACATCGATGAGCCCCCCTCGAGGAAAAATCCGATCATACCTTGGGTGTATCACTCAGGCATTGCACCGGGCCCGGTACGGGTTTCCCGGAATGACCATCGACATCGCCACCTGCCCGCCCAAGATGTATGACAACGACGGATGGCATGCTTAAAGCCTGCATAAGCGTTGAGTTTTAATGATGCTGAGTTGTATGATGTCTGCCGACCGAGCACACAGCTGCCGCTCGATCCACACACTACCCGCATAAAAACAATCAGTGGGAGATTTGAATTGTGAGCAATTCAAACGTTGCAACCGGCGATGCCGTCCTGGCCCGCGCCGTCTCGAAAGTGAAGCGTCACGTACTCCCGCTGTTCGTCATCATGTTCATCGTCAACTACATCGATCGGGTCAACATCGGCTTCGTGCGCACGCACCTGGAGCATGACCTGGGCATCGGTGCGGCGGCCTATGGATTCGGCGCCGGATTGTTCTTCATCGGCTATGCCCTGTTCGAAGTGCCGTCCAACATGCTGTTGCAGAAAGTCGGCGCACGGGTCTGGCTGACGCGGATCATGTTCACCTGGGGCATCGTCGCGACGATGATGGCGTTCATTCAGAACGAAACCCATTTCTACATCCTGCGCTTTCTGCTGGGGATCGCCGAAGCCGGTTTCTTCCCGGGAGTGATCTACTACTTCACCCGCTGGTTGCCTGGGGTCGAGCGTGGCAAGGCGATTGCCATCTTCCTCAGCGGTTCGGCCCTGGCCTCGCTGATTTCCGGGCCACTGGCCGGTGCCCTGTTGCAGATCGAAGGGCTGGGCATGCACGGCTGGCAGTGGATGTTCCTGATCGAAGGCCTGGCCTCGGTGCTGTTGTGCTTCTTTGTCTGGTTCTGGCTGGATTCCAGGGTTCACGACGCCAAATGGCTGACCCAGGAAGAGAAAGATACGCTGGTGGGCGAGATTGACCGCGAACAGCGCGAACGTGATGCCATGCACACCGTCAAGCCTACCTTGGGCACCCTGCTCAGGGATCGCCAGATCCTGCTGTTCTGCCTGATCTACTTCTGCATCCAGCTGACCATCTATGCGGCGACCTTCTGGCTGCCCAGCATCATCAAGAAAATGGGCGGCCTGGACGACCTGCAGGTGGGCTTCCTCAACTCCATACCCTGGCTGATCTCGATCATTGCCATGTACGGCTTCGCGGCCCTGTCCGGCAAGTTCAAATTCCAGCAGGCGTGGGTGGCCACGGCCTTGCTGATCGCCGCCGCTGGGATGTTCATGTCGACCACCGGTGGGCCGGTGTTCGCCTTCGTCGCCGTGTGTTTCGCCGCGATCGGTTTCAAGTCGGCCTCGTCGCTGTTCTGGCCGATTCCCCAGGCGTACCTGGATGCACGCATCGCTGCGGCGGTGATCGCCCTGGTCAACTCGGTGGGCAACCTGGGTGGCTTCGTCGCACCGGCCACCTTCGGCTTTCTGGAGCAGAGCACGGGCTCCATTCAGGGCGGGCTGTACGGCCTGGCCGGTACCTCGGTGCTGGCCGCGATCGTGGTGTTCTTCGCGCGCACCCAGCCCAAGCCCGGCAAGCCTGCCAACGGCCTGGCCGAACCCGCGCAGGCCCGGTCGCTCTGACGGGCACGCCGGCCTGCACTGTTTTCGCCAGGCCCATGCGGCGCCTGGCGTGGATTCAATGACAAGGACAACAACATGGAGAAGGAAAACAACATGACCGCACACAACGCTCCTGTCGTCACCAGCCTGCAGGTCATCCCGGTTGCCGGGCACGACAGCATGCTGCTCAATCTCAGCGGTGCCCATGGCCCGTTCTTCACCCGCAACATCGTGATTCTCAAGGACAGCGCCGGCAACACCGGGGTTGGCGAGGTGCCTGGGGGCGAGCGCATTCGCGAAACCCTGGAAGACGCCCGCAGCCTGGTGGTGGGCCAGCCGATCGGCCAGTACCAGCAGATCCTCAATCGCATGCGCACCACCTTCGCCGCCCGTGACAGCGCCGGCCGCGGCCTGCAGACCTTCGACCTGCGCATCACCATCCATGCCGTGACGGCCATGGAAGCCGCCCTGCTCGACCTGCTTGGGCAGTTTCTCGAGGTGCCGGTGGCGGCGCTGCTGGGTGAAGGCCAGCAGCGCGACGCCGTGAAGATGCTGGGCTACCTGTTCTACGTCGGTGATCGTGGCCAGACCGACCTGGCCTACCGCAGCGAGCCGGACGCCGGCGACGACTGGAGCCGCCTGCGCCATGAAAAGGCAATGACCCCCGAGGCGGTAGTGCGATTGGCCGAAGCGGGCAAGGCCAAGTACGGCTTCAATGACTTCAAGCTCAAAGGTGGCGTGCTGCGCGGTGCCGAAGAAATCGAGGCGGTGACCGCACTGGCCGAGCGCTTCCCCGAGGCGCGCATCACCCTGGACCCCAACGGTGCCTGGTCATTGAAGGAGGCGATCGGCCTGTGCCGTGACCAGCACCATGTGCTGGCCTACGCCGAGGACCCATGCGGCGCGGAGAACGGCTACTCGGGGCGTGAAGTCATGGCCGAGTTCCGCCGTGCCACCGGCCTGCCCACCGCCACCAACATGATTGCCACCGATTGGCGCGAGATGGGCCATGCCATCCAGCTGCAGTCGGTAGACATCCCGCTGGCCGACCCACATTTCTGGACCATGCAGGGGTCGGTGCGGGTGGCGCAGATGTGCAACGACTGGGGGCTGACCTGGGGCTCGCACTCCAACAACCACTTCGACATTTCCCTGGCCATGTTCACCCAGGTAGCGGCGGCGGCGCCGGGTGAGATCACCGCGATCGACACGCACTGGATCTGGCAGGACGGCCAGCGTCTGACCAAGGAGCCGTTGCAGATCGTCGATGGCTTCGTCAAGGTGCCGGCCAAACCGGGCCTGGGCGTGGACATCGACATGGACGAAGTGGCCAAGGCCCACGAGCTGTACAAGGCCAAGGGCCTCGGCGCGCGCGATGACGGCATTGCCATGCAATACCTGATCTCGGGTTGGCAGTTCGACAACAAGCGTCCCTGCCTGGTGCGTTGAACCGCCAGCTGCACCGTATGCCCTCATGACGCGGCTTGCGCCGCTGCTACAGCCGACACCGGAGCGGCTTGCACCGTGTTTGCGGATCGCATGATCCCTGTAGCAGCGGCGCGAGCCGCGTCGGCGGTCCATGTGGTGCATCTGGGAGAGCGCGGTGACGCCTGACGCGGCTCGCGCCGCTGCTACAGGGACCGCGTGCTCCTGTAACACCGTTCATCGTCTCGACAACCCTCATCCCCGCGCAATAGACGCCTCGATTCAGGTTCAGTTAAGTTTTCACCGGTAGGGTTAGTGACAAATGACTCACGAGTCATAATCCTGTGTGAATCGTCTCATCCAGCCATGAGCTGTGGGAATTTTTACCCGGTAAACTGGGAACCATCTCAAATCCAGCAAGAGGATGAATCATGAGCGACAAGGATCCTACACCGAGCCATGCCGATACGGCTGAAGCCTCCCTGAAGCAGATCGTCGACGGCTTCCTGCATTTCCATCATGACGTCTTCCCCCAGCAACAGGAATTGTTCAAGAAGCTTGCCACTGCGCAAGCGCCACGGGCCATGTTCATCACCTGTGCAGACTCGCGAATCGTCCCTGAACTGATCACCCAAAGCTCCCCCGGCGACCTGTTCGTCACCCGCAACGTCGGTAACGTCGTGCCACCCTACGGGCAAATGAACGGCGGCGTTTCCACAGCGCTGGAATACGCCATCCTGGCGCTGGGCGTGCAGCACGTCATCGTCTGCGGCCACTCCGACTGCGGCGCCATGCGCGCCGTGCTCAACCCGGCTTCGCTGGAAAAGATGCCAACGGTCAAGGCCTGGCTGCGCCATTCGGAAGTGGCCCGCACGGTCGTCGAAGACAACTGCAACTGCGCCAACGAAGCCGAAAGCATGAAAGTGCTGACCGAAGAAAACGTCATCTCCCAGCTGCAGCACCTGCGCACGCACCCATCGGTAGCCTCGCGCATGGCCAGCGGCCAGTTGTTCATCCACGGTTGGATCTACAACATCGAAACCAGCGAGATCAAGGCCTACGACGCCGAACAGGACTGCTTCCGTCCCCTCGACAGAATGACCACGACCCCGAGCGCGACGCCCAAGGGCCGGTTCTAGGTAGCCGCGTCATTCGTATGACAGGGCCCGCCTGGCCGTAATCTGTCGACAGCACACCTCATCGTTCGCTTGCCGAATCCACCTGTACCCAGCCGCGTTGGCTGGGCCGCAGGGGATTGGGCAGGCACGCTGCTGCCTGTCGGAAAGTGCGGCCCGGCTCGCCTGAATGCTTGCAGGAGATTGAACGTGAATATTGCACAGATGAAAGCAGTGTTGCCGCGCGAGTTGCTCGCCTCGGTCGTGGTGTTTCTGGTTGCGCTGCCGTTGTGCATGGGTATCGCCATCGCCTCGGGAATGCCGCCTTCCAAAGGCCTGATCACCGGCATCATCGGCGGTATCGTGGTCGGATTCCTGGCCGGGTCGCCGTTGCAGGTCAGTGGTCCCGCCGCCGGCCTGGCGGTGTTGGTCTTCGAGCTGGTTCGCCAGCATGGCATGGCCATGCTCGGGCCGATCCTGCTGCTGGCCGGCCTGCTGCAACTGTTGGCCGGGCGCTTCAAGCTCGGCTGCTGGTTCCGCGTCACCGCACCGGCAGTGGTCTACGGCATGCTCGCCGGCATCGGCGTACTGATCGTGCTGTCCCAGGTGCATGTAATGCTCGACCGGGCGCCGCAACCCTCGGGCTTGAGCAACCTGATCGAATTTCCCGCCGTGGTCGGCCAGGCCATCCCCAGCATCGGTGGCGGGCTGGGCTGGCAGGCTGGCTTGCTGGGCCTGCTGACCATTGCCGTGATGTATGCGTGGGAAAAGCTGCGCCCGCAAAAACTGCGCTTCGTGCCCGGTGCCTTGCTCGGTGTGGGCCTGGCGACGGGCCTCAGCCTGTTCTTCGCGATGCCGGTCAAGCGTGTCGAAGTGCCGGCGAACCTGGCGGAAGCCATCGACTGGCTGCGCCCGGCAGACCTGCTCAACCTGGCCGATCCTGCCCTGCTCATCGCCGCGATCGCCGTGGCCTTCATCGCCAGTGCCGAAACCCTGCTCTCGGCAGCAGCGGTCGACCGCATGCACAACGGCCAGCGTTCGGATTTCGACCGCGAGCTGTCGGCACAAGGTGTAGGCAACATGCTCTGCGGCATTCTGGGCGCACTGCCCATGACCGGCGTGATCGTGCGCAGCTCGGCCAATGTCCAGGCCGGCGCACAGACACGCATGTCGGCGATCCTGCACGGTGTCTGGCTGCTGGGGTTCGTGGTTCTGCTGTCCAGCCTGCTGCAAAGCATCCCGGTCGCTAGCCTGGCGGGCGTGCTGGTCTTCACCGGCGTCAAGCTGGTCGACTTCAAGGCCTTCAAGGGCCTGGGCCGCTACGGCCGGATGCCGATGTTCACCTACGCGGCCACGGCGCTGGCAATCGTCTTCACCGACCTGCTCACCGGTGTGCTGCTGGGTTTCGCCCTGACCTTGCTGAAGCTGGCCTTCAAGGCGGCACGTCTGAAGATCACCCTGATCGACCAGGCACCGGGTGAAGTGGAATTGCGCATGGTGGGCTCGGCGACCTTTCTCAAGGTACCGGCCCTGACCAAGGCCCTGGCGAGCATTCCGGAGGGTACGACCGTGCATGTGCCACTGGCCGGGTTGAACTACATCGACCACTCATGCCTGGAGCTGCTGGAAGACTGGGGTCGGGCCAACCAGAGCAAGGGCTCGCGGATGGTCATCGAAAGCCGCGGGCTGAAGCGGCGTATCGAGGGTCGGCTGCGCACCACGGCAGGCTTCGGCAGCTAGCACGACAGCGCAGACCGGCTGCACGGGGCCTGGCGACGACCGCTCGCCAGGCCCCGTGCAGGCCCTCAGGAACTGGCCGAGTTCAGGTCCAGGCCAATACCCAGGCGCCGCGACATGCACGGCCATTGCTGCCACGCCGCGCCGGTTTCAGGGCTGATCAGCTTGTCGCGATAGGCCAGCACCGACGGCAGCTCGAAGCGCTCGTCGCACAGCATCTGAGCCATCGAGTGATGCACGACTTCATCCAGCTGGTTGGCGAACGTTTCACCGATCAACTGGTGAGCGATCAGGTTGGCCACGGTCATGTCCAGCGGTATCAGTGGCTGGCCCAGGTGGCGGATGTACAGGTCGTTCACTTCCTCGACCAGGCGATGCGCCAGGTAGGCTTCGTCGAGCAGGCCATCCAGCCCCTCCTGGCCGGCCACAATTCCGGGCGGACGCAGAAAATACTCCTCGGCTATCTTCAGTACCGGTTTGATCTGCGACTCGATTCCGGCCTTGCCGGCGACTTCGCTGGCCGCATCGAGCAACTGCGGGACTTCCTCGATGTAGGCGCTGACGAAGCGCCACAAAGCGACACCACCGCCCTCGGCCAGGTCGATGGCCGGGTGCAGCTGCGGCAACTGTTTTTCCAGGCGTTGATGCAGGTGGCCGGTAGCGGCCTCGTGTTCGGTTGCACGTTGAATCTGCTCGCGCAATGCGGCGGTGTTCATGAAGGCTCCAGGCGAGTGTCACGCAAGTGAAGTGGGAACGATAGCTGGCCCATCGGGAAGGCTAAGACGCATTTGTCATAATCAGGACACATTTCATAACGGCGCTTGACCACTACCCTCGCTGCGGCTCGCCTGATAACGTCGCCTCCTCCAACGTCTCTCGATCCCAGGCTCATGACCCGAACGCAGAAAATCGTGTTTACCCTTGCCGGCGCCCTTGCCCTGCTGATCGGGCTGAGCGTTCATCACCTGCTCAGTGGACAGCGTCAACCCGACCGCGCCGGGTTGGTCGATGCGGGCATCATCCTGTTGGCGCAAAGCCGCGCGATGCCTGCCCTGCACATGACCGACGAGAACGGATCGGTGGTCGACCTGACCCGGCTGCAGGGTAAATGGTCGCTGCTGTTCTTCGGCTACACGTTCTGCCCGGATATCTGCCCCACCACGCTGGCCAACCTGCGCGATGTGCAGAACCAGCTACCGGACGCCACGCGCGAGCGCCTGCAAGTGGTGCTGATCAGCGTCGACCCGCACCGCGACACGCCCGAGCGGCTCAAGCAATACCTGGGTTATTTCAAGGCGGGATTCCAGGGGTGGGTGGCGCCGGTCGACACTCTGCAGACACTGGCCAGGGCCATCAGCATTCCATTCATCGCGGCCGACACGCGCAAGCCCAATTACCTGGTGGAGCACAGTGCCAACCTGGCGTTGATCGGGCCGGATGGGCGCCAGCGTGGGTTCATCCGCGGGCCGATCGACAATGCCAAGATGATCGCCCAGCTTCCAGGGCTGGTCGCGGGCGATTGAGGGACGCGCCGGTCAAGCCGTTACGGGCTCAGAAGGCCGGCAATACTGCACCCTTGTACTTCTCGGTGATGAATTGCTTGAGCTCGGGGCTGTGCAGCGCGGCTGCCAGCTTCTGCATGGCCGGCGCATCCTTGTTGTCGGGGCGTGCCACCAGGATGTTCACGTACGGCGAATCGCTGCCTTCGATGAACAGCGCGTCCTTGGACGGATCCAGCTTGGCTTCCAGGGCATAGTTGGTGTTGATCAGGGCCAGGTCGACCTGGGTCAGCACGCGCGGGATGGTCGCTGCCTCCAGCTCGCGGATCTTCAAGCCCTTGGGGTTCTCGACGATGTCCTTGGTGGTCGCCAGGATGTTGCTCTGTTCCTTGAGGCGGATCAGCCCGTACTTCTGCAACAGCAGCAGCGCGCGGCCGCCGTTGGTGGCGTCGTTGGGCACCACTACGTTGGCGCCGTTGCCCAACTCGTCGAGGGTCTTGATCTTGCTGGAATAGGCGCCCAGCGGCTCCAGATGGACGCCGGTCACGGCGACCAGGTCGGTACCCTTGCCCTTGTTGAATTCATCCAGGTAAGGCTGGTGCTGGAAGAAATTCGCGTCCATGGCTTTCTGCGCCACCTGGACGTTGGGCTGGATGTAGTCGGTGAACACCTTGATGTTGAGGTCCACGCCCTGTTCGGCCAACTGCGGCTTGACGAACTCGAGAATCTCCGCGTGAGGCACTGCAGTGGCTGCCACGCTCAGGGTTTCGTTGGCTTGGGCGGACAGTGCAGCGACGGCGGCCATGGCGGCCAGTAGTCTTTTCATCTTCGGTTTCCTTGTCGGCCCCTGCGGGCCTGACTGTGAACTATTTACCAGGCATGAATGAGGTGCGAGGCATGAATCATTTGCGCGAGAAATGCACGACCAGACGGTCGCCGAGCATCTGCAGCAATTGGACCATCAGAATCAGAATGATCACCGTGACGTACATCACGTTGTCCTGAAAGCGCTGGTAGCCGTAGCGAATCGCCAGGTCGCCCAGGCCTCCGGCGCCCACCACACCGGCCATCGCGGTGTACGACACCAAAGTGATGGTCGTCACGGTGATGGCCGCGATGATCCCCGGCATGGCTTCGGGCACCAGTGCCCGGGTGATGATCTGCCGCGTCGTGGCGCCCATGGCCTGGGTCGCCTCGATGATGCCGCGGTCGACCTCGCGCAGGGCGGTTTCAACCAGGCGGGCAAAGAATGGCACGGTGCCGATGACCAGTGGCGGAATTGCACCGGCTACCCCCAGCGAGGTGCCTACCAACACCACCGTGGCCGGGATGAGCAGGATGATCAGAATGATGAACGGCAGCGAGCGGACCACGTTGACGATGAACGAAAGCACCGCGTACAAGCGTGGCTTTTCGAACATCTGCCGTGGGCTGGTGAGGAACAGCACGACACCCAGCGGCAGCCCCAGCAGGATGGTGAACAGCAGCGAGGTGCCGAGCATCACCAGCGTATCCAGGGTGGCCTGCCAGATTTCGCTCCAGTCGACACTGGCGAAGAAGTTGATCAGGTCCATCAGCGCAGCACCTCCATGTGAACGTCGGCTGCGGTGAAGCGAGCGAAGGCCGCTTCCATGTCGCCGCCCGTGATAGCCAGGGTCAACTGGCCATAGGGGGTATCCTTGATGCGGTCGATACGACCGGCCAGGATGCTGTAGTCGACACCGGTCTCGCGTGCCACCGTGCCCAGCAGCGGCGCATAGGTGGCCTCGCCCTGGAACGTCAGGCGCACGATCCGCCCCGCCACATGGGCGAAGTCGCTGCGCTGCTCATTCTCGTCGACCTGCTCGTCTTCCTGGACGAAGCGACGCGTGGTTGGATGTTGCGGGTGCAGGAACACGTCGGCCACCGTGCCTTGCTCGACGATGCGCCCGGCGTCCATCACCGCAACCTGGTCGCAGACCCGGCGAATCACGTCCATTTCATGGGTGATCAGCACGATGGTCAATTGCAGTTCGCGGTTGATCTCGGCCAGCAACTGCAATACCGAGGCCGTGGTCTGCGGGTCCAGCGCGCTGGTGGCCTCGTCGCAGAGCAGGATCTTCGGGTTGGTCGACAGGGCGCGGGCGATGCCGACGCGTTGCTTCTGTCCGCCCGACAGCTGCGCCGGGTATTTGCGTGCGTGGTCGGACAAGCCCACCCGCTCAAGCAACTGGGCCACGCGCTGGTCGATTTCCTTGCGCGACAGACGGCCGGCCAGGTTCAGCGGCATCGCCACGTTGTCGGCGACGGTCTTGGACGCCAGCAGATTGAAATGCTGGAAGATCATGCCGACCTGTTGCCGGAAACCGCGCAGGGCGTCGGCGTCGAAGGCAGTGACGTCTTCACCGTCGACGATGATGGTGCCGCCGCTGGGGTTCTCCAGGCGGTTGATCAGGCGCAGCAGCGTGCTTTTGCCCGCGCCCGAGTGGCCGATGAGGCCGAACACCTGGCCTGCCGGCACCGTGAGCCGGGTGGGGTGCAGCGCGGGAATTTCCCTACCGGCCACGCGGTAGGTCTTGTGGACATCTTGGAACTCGATCACGTAGCGAACCTTGTGGGGCGCATGAATGGGGGCAGCGGGTAGCCGGGCGCGCATTTTAGCCCAGGCATCCCGTGGCATTTAGCATTTATTTTCGCGGCGACCTGCGATTTGGCAATAACGCGACTAAAGGCTCGCCCACCCACCGTTCGCGAAAAAAAAGGAACGTCCACGCAATTCGTCCGGTCACTTGCTGAGTATCCCTGGCCCATGCCTGCCGTGATCAGGTGAGGGTACTTATCAGAGTCCGTCCACGGACTGCCGTGAACCAAGGAGTTAAGGCCCGATGAGCAACAAGACCCCCCCTACCGGCAAGAGCGAAGCCGCTGGCACCGATACCCTGGATCGCCAGAACACCAACGCCAAGCTCGAATCGCTCGAGCAGTTCCGTGCCGATGGCACCGGACAAGCGCTGCGCACCAACCATGGCGTGAAAATCAGCGACAACCAGAACACCCTCAAGGCTGGCCCGCGCGGCCCGTCGCTGCTCGAAGACTTCATCATGCGTGAGAAAATCACGCACTTCGACCACGAACGCATCCCGGAGCGTATCGTCCACGCCCGCGGCACCGCGGCCCACGGTTTCTTCGAAACCTACGAAGACCACTCGGCGCTGACCAAGGCCGGCTTCCTGCGCGACCCGTCGAAAAAGACCCCGGTCTTCGTGCGCTTTTCCACCGTGCAGGGCCCGCGTGGCTCGGGCGACACCGTGCGCGACGTACGTGGTTTTGCGGTCAAGCTGTACACCGACGAAGGCAACTTCGACCTGGTCGGCAACAACATGCCGATCTTCTTCATCCAGGACGCGATCAAGTTCCCCGACTTCGTCCACGCGGTGAAGCCTGAGCCGCACAACGAGATCCCGACCGGCGGCTCCGCCCACGACACCTTCTGGGACTTCGTCTCGTTGGTGCCTGAGTCGGCGCACATGGTGCTGTGGACCATGTCCGACCGGGCGATCCCGAAAAGCCTGCGCACCATGCAGGGCTTCGGTATCCATACCTTCCGCTTCGTCAATGGCGAGGGCAAAGGCACATTCGTCAAGTTCCACTGGAAGCCCAAGTTCGGTACCTGCTCGCTGGTCTGGGACGAGGCGCAGAAGCTGGCCGGCAAGGACACCGATTTCCACCGCCGTGACCTGTGGGAATCCATCGAGATGGGCGACTACCCGGAATGGGAACTGGGCGTGCAGATCGTGCCGGAAGAAGACGAGCACAAGTTCGAATTCGACCTGCTCGACCCGACCAAGATCATCCCTGAAGAGCTGGTCCCGGTCACTCCGCTGGGCCGCATGGTGCTGGACCGTAACCCGGATAACTACTTCGCCGAGACCGAACAGGTCGCGTTCTGCCCGGGCCACATCGTGCCTGGCATCGACTTCAGCAACGACCCACTGCTGCAGGGCCGTCTGTTCTCCTACACCGATACCCAGATCAGCCGCCTCGGTGGGCCGAACTTCCACGAGATCCCGATCAACCGTCCGATCGCGCCGAACCACAACGGTCAGCGTGATGCCCAGCATCGCACGCGTATCGACAAGGGCCGTGCTTCCTACGAACCGAACTCGATCGACGGCGGCTGGCCGAAGGAAACCCCATCGGCACCCATCGACGGCGGCTTCGAGACCTATCCCGAGCGTGTCGATGCGCACAAGGTCCGCGAGCGCAGCGAATCGTTCTCCGACCACTTCTCCCAGGCCACGCTGTTCTTCAACAGCATGAGCCATGCCGAGAAAGAGCACATCATCGCGGCCTACAGCTTCGAGTTGGGCAAGGTCGAGCGCGAGTACATCCGTGCCCGTCAGGTCAACGAGATTCTGGCCAACATCGATCTGGAACTGGCTTCGCGCGTTGCGGCCAACCTGGGTCTGCCGGCGCCTACCAAGGGCACCGTATCGGTCAAGCCTTCCTCGCTGAAGGAATCGCCTGCGCTGAGCCAGATGAACCTGTTGTCCGGCGACATCAAGAGCCGCAAGGTCGCCATTCTGGTTGCCAACGGCGTGGACGGCAATGCAGTCGCTGCGTTGCAGAAGGCGCTCAAGGCCGAAGGCGCGCATGCCAAGGTGCTGGGCCCTACCAGCGCACCGGTCAAGACGGCCGATGGCAAGACCCTGGCCGTCGACGCTTCCCAGGAAGGCCTGCCTTCGGTGGCTTTCGATGCGGTGTGGGTGCCGGGCGGCGCCGATTCGATCAAGGCGCTGAGCGCCGATGGTGTGGCATTGCACTACCTGCTCGAGGCCTACAAGCACCTCAAGGCAATCGGTATCAGCAAGGATGGCAAGGCGCTGCTCGAAGCGTTGCGCCTGAAGGAAGATGCCGGCCTGTTGGTGGGTGACGATGACAGCACCATCAAGGCGTTCATCGCCGCCATCGCCAAGCACCGCGTGTGGGATCGCGAGCCGGCCGCCAAAGCCATTCCGGCTTAACGGCGCGGTATAAGCACCACCTGGGTCGGTTGTCCGTGGACCACACGGCGACCGACCTTCAGTTGCATCTCTGGCAACTGTTCGCTGACGCGCTGCTTGAGCAGCGCTTCCAGCCGGCGATACTCGCCCGGTTGGGCCACCTGAATGATCACATCGCATTGGTAATGAACGACGTCGGTTGCGATGTCGTGCATCTGTGCGCGCAGCTGCGGCGCGCTGTACATCTTCAACGGCACCGCTGAAACGCTGGCGTTCGGATCCAGCACGAGGGCCTTGGGCCTGGCTTCGGCAGCTTTCAGGGCGGCTTCGGCTTTCTCCAGTTCAGACTTGCGCGCCTGGGCGATGGCGCCGTTGACGCCACCGGTGAGCGCCGGTGCCTGGGGCATCAGCACGCGGGCACGGCCCAGCGCAGTGGCGGCAGCGTTGACGTCACCTTTCTGCAGCATCACCTGGCTGCGCTGCAGGTAGGCTTCGGCCAGCTGCCGCTGCGCCTCGGTGAGGCGTGGATCCTGCGGTGCCTGCGCCTGCAGCTTGACCAGCTGATCCTCGGCCGTGGCCAGTTCGCTGCTGGCAATGTTTGTTTCCAGCTGCTGCCAGGCATCCGGACCCGCATCAGCGGCGTGGTCGGCCGGTGAGGTCTGGCAAGCGGTCAACACCAGGGAAAGTGTGGCAAGTAGCAGGTAACGGGAGACGAACGGCTTCATTGCTACGACTCTCTATTTGCCCAAAAAACGGCCAAGTCTACACCGTGGGGGTGTCGGCGAAAATATGGACGCCGAAAATCGCTGAGGCCACCACTCTTTGGCCGAGGAAAGCGGGGTCTGTGCCTGTCCACAGCTGGGCAATCGACGCGAGGTGTACAGATAACAGCGACACGCGCCGGCCACTCCACTACCGCTTGGGCAACGCAAAACTCAGCAAAAACAACACCGCCGCACTGACCACGATCGAAGGCCCGGCCGGCGTGTCCTTGAACCACGACAAGGCCAACCCGGCACATACCGCGATCACCCCCAGCACACTGGCACCCAGCGCCATCTGCTCGGGCGAGCGCGCATGCCGCTGTGCGGCTGCCGCCGGGATGATCAGCAATGAGGTGATCAGCAACACCCCGACGATCTTCATTGCCACCGCGATCACCACCGCAATCAGCAGCATCAAGGCCATGCGCAGGCCCGCCACGGGCAGTCCTTCGATCCGTGCCAGCTCTTCGTGAACGGTGATTGCCAGCAACGGCCGCCACAGGGCGATCAACAGCGCGAGCACGGCCACGCTGCCACCGATGATCCAATACAGATCGGTCGGACTGATCGCCAGCAGGTCACCAAACAGATAACCCATCAGGTCGATGCGCACGTCGTGCATGAAGCTCAGCACCACCAGACCCAGCGACAGTGTGCTGGGCGCGAGTATCCCCAACAGCGTGTCCGAGGCCAGCGGCTGGCGTTGCTGCAGGGTCACCAGCAGTATCGCCAGCAGCAGGCAGCCTACCGTGACCGCCAGTGCCGGGCTGATGTCGAGCACAAAGCCCAGGGCCACGCCCAGCAAGGCCGCGTGGGACAAGGTGTCGCCGAAATAGGCCATGCGCCGCCACACCACGAACGAGCCCAGCGGTCCCGCTACCACTGCCAGGGAAAGCCCCGCCAGCAAGGCATACAGTAAAAAATCAGCCATGCTTGCAGCTGTCTCCGTGTACATGAGTGTCACTGACCACGCTGCCGTGCAGGTCATGGGCATGGTCGTGATGGTGGTGATAGATGGCCAGGCTGGGAGCGTGGCTGCCGAACAGCTCGACGAACGCCGGATCACCGCTGACCTGCGCAGGGTGCCCGGAGCAACAGACATGCCGGTTCAGGCAGACCACCTGGTCGGTGGTGCTCATGACCAGGTGCAAGTCGTGGGAAACCATCAGCACACCGCAGCCGTGGCGTTCGCGCAGGCGCGTGATCAGGGCATACAGTTCGGCCTGGCCGGCCACGTCGACGCCTTGCACCGGCTCGTCGAGCACCAGCAGTTCCGGCTCGCGCAACAGTGCCCGGGCCAGCAGCACCCGCTGCATCTCACCGCCGGACACCGTCTGGATCGGGCTGTCGATGGTCTGCGCGGCGCCTACTTCTTCCAGCGCCGCCAGAGCGCGGGCACGGTCCACCCCCGGCACCAGGCGCAAAAAGCGCAGGACCGACAGCGGCAGGGTCGGATCCACGTGCAGCTTCTGCGGCATGTAGCCGATGCGCAGTCGCGGCTTGCGCCAGACGCTGCCCGAATCGGGCTTGAGCAACCCGAGCACGGCACGCACCAGGGTGGTCTTGCCGGCGCCATTGGGGCCGATCAACGTCACGATTTCGCCGGGCTGCACGCACAAGTGGATGTCATCGAGCACGCGCTGGCCGGCAAATGCCACCGTGACCTGGTCCAGGCGGATCAAGGCTTCGCTCATCACGCCCCCTGACAGGCCGCGCACAGGCCGACCACTTCCACGGTTTGCCCCTCGACGACGAAGCCGACACCCAGGGCGCTTTCGACGATGGCGTCGCTGATGGTCTTGTGCTCCAGCTCCACGGCCACGTGGCAGGCGCGGCAGATCAGGAACTGGCCCTGATGCGCATGCTCGGGATGGTTGCAGCCAATGAAGGCGTTGAGCGAGGCAATGCGGTGCACCAGGTTGTTGTCGAGCAGAAAATCCAGGGCGCGGTAGACCGTGGGGGGCGCCGCGCGGCGGCCGTCCTGTTCGCTGAGCACGGCGAGGATATCGTAGGCACCCAGTGGCTTGTGGCTTTGCCAGACCAGTTCCAGCACGCGACGACGCAAGGCGGTCAGGCGCAGGCCCTGTTTCAGGCACAAGGCATCGGCTTCGCTCAGCGCGTGGTGCACGCAATGTGAGTGGTCGTGGGGACGGCTGGCCAGCGGTGTTTTGGACATGAGCGGCGACGAATTCTGATAGAGACGTTATTATGTTACCTGTTCTTGCCCCCGAGAGTGTTCATTGTGGTCCGTATTTTTGCTCTTTCCATCGGTTTGCTCGCCGCGTGCCTGACTGCCCTGCCGGCACAGGCGCAAGTGCGGGTATTGACCAGCATCAAGCCGGTGCAGCTGATCGCGGCTGCCGTGCAGGACGGTGTCGGCCAGCCCGAAGTGCTGCTGCCGCCCGGTGCCTCGCCGCACCATTACGCGCTGCGGCCATCGGACGTGCGGCGAGTGGCCGACGCCGATCTGCTGTACTGGATCGGCCCGGACATGGAAGGTTTTCTGCCGCGCGTGCTGCAGGCTCGGCAGAAGCCGACGGTCTCGATCCAGACGCTGCCGGGCATGCACCTGCGGCATTTTGCCGAAGACAGCCACGGCCATGACGAGGAAGCATCGGACCACGATCACGACCACCGCCCGGGCACCCTGGACGCCCACCTGTGGCTCTCGACGGTCAATGCTCGGGTGATCGCCACGCGCATGGCCGCCGACCTGTCCGCTGCCGACCCTGCCAATGCGCCGCGCTACCAGGCCAACCTGACCGCCTTCACGCAGCGCCTGCAGGCCCTGGACACACGTCTGGCCGCTCGGGTGGCTGGCATTCAGGGCAAGCCCTACTTCGTCTTCCACGAGGCGTTCGATTATTTCGAGGAGGCCTACGGCCTCAAGCATGCGGGTGTATTCGCCGTGGCCGCCGAAGTACAACCCGGCGCACAGCATGTTGCCGCGATGCGTCAGCGCCTGCAGGAAGTGGGCAAGACGTGCGTGTTCAGCGAGCCGCCGATGCGCCCCAAGCTGGCGCAGACCCTGACTGCCGGGCTGCCGGTGACCCTGGCCGAGCTGGACGCTCTGGGCGGCTTCGAAGAAGCCACCGCAACCGGCTACGAAACCCTGCTGGGCAATCTGGCCGACAACCTCGCCGGCTGCCTGGAAAAGCTCTGAAGCTCCTCCCACATGCCTGAACCCCTGCCCTGTGAGAGAAGGTTCAGGCTAGACGCAGGTTCCTGTGGGAGCGGGCTCTGCCCGCGAAGGCCGCCCCACGGTCTCAAGCTCTAAAAAGCAAAAGGCAACGGCACCCCAACTTTCTGCCGCAGCGCCAACCGGTCCTGAAACTCCTTGGGATCATGGATCAACACATCCATCCCGGCAAACGACTGCGCCGCGATCAGGCGCGACAGCCAGAACCGCACGCACGCCACACGCAACATCAGTGGCCACAGCTGTGCCTCTGCCGCAGTGAATGGCCGCAGGGCTGCATAGGCACCCAGCAATGCCCGCGCGCGTGGCGCATCGAGGGTACCGTGCTCATCCGAGCACCAGTCGTTCACGGTAATCGCCAGGTCATACAGCATCGGCCCGGAGCAGGCGTTGTAGAAGTCGATCACACCCGTCAGGTGGGTGCCCTCGAACATCACGTTGTCACGGAACAGGTCGCCGTGCAGGTTGGCCTGTGGCAGTGCCAGAATCTGTGCGTGATGCGCCTGGATCTCGGCCAGGGCCGGACGCAGCAACGCCGCGGCTGCAGTATCCAGGTCGGCGACCAGCTTCTCGCCCTCTTCCAGCATCCAGTCCAGGCCACGGTCGGTGCGGCGTACCAACGGTGCGTCGAGGGTGGCGGTGTGAATGTGCCCCAGCAACTCGCCCACCTGCACACAGTGCTGGTTGTTCGGCGCCTGCACATGGCGACCGTCCAGGCGCGGCTGCAGCAGGGCCGGCTTGCCTGCAAGCGTGCGCAGCGCCACGCCCTCGGTGGTGCGCAAGGCATAGGGCACCGACAGCCGAGCGTCGTGCAGTACATCGAGCAGTTCGATGAAGAACGGCAAATCCTGGGTCGGCCCGCGCTCGACCAGCGTCAGCACGTATTCACCCTGCTCCAGGCTGATGAAGAAGTTGCTGTTCTCGGTACCGGCGGCAATTCCCTGGAAGTCCCGCAGACGGCCAAGGCCATAGGGGGCCAGAAAGGTTTCGAGCTCGGCGCGGGTCAAGGGTGTAAACACAGACATGTCGTAGATTTGCCCATACTGGCGCCGCAAGGGGCGGCGCCCGGTTGAATTGAAGGTTACAGCCTCACCACTCGAAGATTTTCCAGGCCGGGATCAGCATGTCCGGCTGGTCGGAGCGGATGAAATTGTCATCGGTGCCATCGGCACGCACCAGGAAATACGGCTTGCCGTGCTTCGGGGTGATCTTGATCGCATACAGGAAGCCGTTCTGGCGATACTCCTGGATGGTCTTGTCGCCGTCCTGGCGAATGGTCACGTCCGGATCGGCCGAAGGCGCGTCGTCCGCAGCCAGGGTCATCAGCGGGCTGGTCAGCAGCAGAGCCGCGAGCAACAGGTGTTTTACGTTACGCATGATAACCTTGTCCCTTTGTTGTCACAGTTCTCGTTGTCACAGCTCCGGGCATTCTAACGCCGGGCTCGCCGAAAAGGTTGATTCTGCTCATGAGCAAAGCTCCTCTCGTCCTGGTGGACGGCTCTTCCTATCTGTACCGGGCGTTCCACGCACTGCCGCCGCTGGCCACCTCCAAGGGCATGCCCACGGGTGCGGTGAAGGGCGTGCTGAACATGCTCAAGAGTCTGCGTCGGCAGTATCCGGACAGCCCGTTCGCGGTGGTCTTCGACGCCAAGGGCGGGACGTTCCGCGATGCCCTGTACGGCGACTACAAGGCCAACCGCCCGAGCATGCCCGACGACCTGCGGGTACAGGTCGAGCCACTGCACGCCTGCGTCCGGGCCCTGGGCTATCCATTGCTGTGCGTGGATAACGTCGAGGCTGACGACGTCATCGGCACCCTGGCCCGCAGCAGCGCGGCAGCCGATCGCCCGGTGGTCATTTCCACGGGTGACAAGGACATGGCGCAACTGGTCGACGGCCACATCACCCTGGTCAACACCATGACCGGCAGCGTGCTGGACATCGCCGGCGTCAAGGAGAAGTTCGGCGTCGGTCCCGAGCACATCATCGACTTCCTGGCCCTGATGGGTGACAAGGTCGACAACATCCCCGGCGTGCCGGGCGTGGGCGAAAAAACCGCTCAGGGCCTGCTGACCGGCATCGGCGGCGGCCTCAAGGAACTCTACGAGAACCTCGACAAGGTCCCGGCCCTGGCCATTCGCGGCGCCAAGGCGCTGCCCGCCAAGCTGGAAGAGCACCGGGCAATGGCTTTCCTCTCGTATGAACTGGCCACCATCAAGATCGACGTACCGCTGGACGTGGAAGTCGACCAACTGATGTGCAGCGAGCCGGATCGCGATGCACTGCTTGCCATCTACAGCGAGCTGGAGTTCCGCAGCTGGATCGAAGACGTCGAGCGTGAAGCCCGGCGCGCCGGCGAAGAACTGGCGCCGGCGCAGGAGCCGGTCGCGGCCATCGAAGTACGCTACGAAACGATTCTCGACCAGGCTCGCTTCGATGTCTGGCTGCAGAAGCTCGAACAGGCCAGCCTGTTCGCCTTCGACACCGAGACCACCGGCCTGGATGCCCAGCGCGCGCAGCTGGTAGGCATCTCCTTCGCGGTCGAACCCCACGAAGCCGCCTACATTCCGCTCACGCACTCCTACATGGGCGTGCCCGAACAGCTCGACCGCGATACCGTGCTGCTGGCGCTCAAGCCGCTGCTCGAGGATCCGCGCAAGCTCAAGGTCGGCCAGCACGCCAAGTACGACATCAATATCCTCGCCAACTGTGCCATCGGTGGCGTCCAGGACAACGGCATAGACGTGCAGGGCGTGGCCTTCGACACCATGCTCGAATCCTACGTGCTCGACTCCACCGCCACTCGGCACGACATGGACAGCCTCGCCTTCAAGTACCTGAACCACACCACGATCAAGTTCGCCGACATCGCCGGCAAGGGCGCCAAGCAGCTGACCTTCGACCAGATCGCGCTGGAGCAGGCCGGCCCCTACGCCGCCGAAGACGCCGACATCACCCTGCGCCTGCATCAACTGTTCCAGGCCAAGCTGGATGCAGTGCCCAGCTTGCTGCCCGTGCTGCAGGACATCGAAATGCCGCTGGTGCCGGTGCTGGCACGGATCGAGCGCCAGGGCGCGCTGGTCGATGCCAAGCTGCTGGGTATCCAGAGCGTGGAACTGGGTGAAAAGATGGTTGCCCTGGAGCGCGAAGCGTTCGAGATCGCTGGCGAGGAATTCAACCTGGGATCACCCAAGCAATTGGGGGTGATTCTCTACGAGAAACTCGGCTTGCCGATCATCTCCAAGACAGCCAAGGGCCAAGCCTCCACGGCCGAAGCGGTGCTCGCCGAACTGGCCGAGCAGGACTATCCGTTGCCCAAGGTGCTCATGCAGTACCGCTCCATGAGCAAGCTCAAGAGCACCTACACCGACCGCCTGCCCGAGCAGATCAACCCGCGCACCGGGCGCATCCACACGTCCTACCATCAAGCGGTCGCCGCCACTGGACGCCTGTCGTCCAGTGACCCGAACCTGCAGAACATCCCCATCCGCACCGCCGAGGGTCGGCGCATCCGTCAGGCTTTCATCGCGGCGCCCGGGTATCGCCTGCTGGCGGCCGACTACTCGCAGATCGAGCTGCGCATCATGGCCCACCTGGCCAAGGACGAAGGCTTGCTGCATGCCTTCCAGAACGATCTGGACGTGCACCGGGCCACGGCTGCGGAAGTATTCGGGGTAGACCTGGCGCAGGTCACCACCGACCAGCGGCGCAGTGCCAAGGCGATCAACTTTGGCTTGATCTACGGCATGAGCGCGTTCGGCCTGGCCAAGCAGATCGGCGTCGACCGCAAGCAGTCGCAGGCCTATATCGACCGCTATTTTGCCCAGTATCCGGGCGTGCTCGAGTACATGGAGCGCACCCGCGCCCAGGCCGCCGAACAGGGCTTCGTCGAAACCCTGTTCGGGCGTCGCCTGTACGTGCCGGACATCAACGCCAAGAACCCGGCCTTGCGCCGGGGCGCCGAACGCACCGCGATCAACGCGCCGATGCAGGGTACGGCTGCCGATATCATCAAGCGCGCCATGGTTGCGGTGGACAACTGGCTGGCCGAAAGCGGGCTGGACGCACGCGTCATCCTGCAAGTGCACGATGAATTGGTGCTGGAAGTGCGCGAGGACCTGGTCGAGCAGATCGGCACCCAGATCCGCCCGTACATGAGCGGCGCCGCGCAACTCGACGTGCCCTTGCTGGTGGAAGTCGGCGTGGGTTCCAACTGGGACGAGGCGCACTGATTCGAAACCGGGTTGACGGCTTCGCGGCCGCTGACCGCTCCCACGGGCTTTTGCGCGCTGATCCGGCGCGGTGTTGCTGCTTCGCGGCCGCTGACCGCTCCTACGGGCTTTTGCGCACTGGTTCGGCGCGGTGTTGCTGCTTCGCGGCCGCTGACCGCTCCTACGGACTTTTGCGCACTGGTTCGGCGCGGTGTTGCTGCTTCGCGGCCGCTGACCGCTCCTACGGGCTTCCGCGCACTGCTTCGACGCAGTGTTGCTGCTTCGCGGTCGCCGACCATGCCTACGGATGCTCATGCTTTCTGTAGGAGCGGTCAGCGGCCGCGAAGGGGCACACGCTGAATCCACGCCAGATGAAAAACCTGAACCCCACATGAAACCAACGACTTATCGCAAATAGTTTGCATCTGCCAAGGAACTCCCCCGGCCTCTCCCAGTCAGACATTGGGATTGGCTAGTGAAGCCTTTCGATGCTCCTATGTTGTGTTAAGTGTTGGCAGATATCCGGACCCTCAGCGGTTCGGACCTTGAGCCCCAGACTTCCCCCTCCCCATACGAAGTCCGGGGTTTTTTTTGCCCGAATTTTCTTCACGGCAGGCTCAGGCCTCTGCCGTGTTCTTGTCCGGCAGCTCCATCCAGCGTGCCAGCACCGTGTAGGCATCTTCCAGGCCAAGGCGCTTGGGCGCGGAGAACAGCTGGATGCTGACCGCGTCGCCCCACCCCTTGTGAATCTCGGCCTGGACCTTGAGCAAGGTGTTCTTGGCTGCGCCGTAGGTCAGTTTGTCGGCCTTGGTCAGCAGAATGTGCATGGGCATGTGGCTGGCCACCGACCAGTCGAGCATCAACAGGTCGAAGTCGGTCATCGGATGGCGGATGTCCATCATCAGAATCAGCCCCTTGAGGCTTTCACGACTGCCCAGATACGCTTCCAGGTGGCGCTGCCAGTGCAGCTTGAGCGGGATCGGAACCTTGGCGTAGCCGTAGCCGGGCAAGTCGACCAGGCGCCGCTCCTCGTCCAGGTTGAAGAAGTTGAGCAGCTGCGTGCGCCCTGGGGTTTTCGAGGTCCGTGCCAGGCTGGCGTGGGTCAGGGTGTTCAAGGCGCTGGACTTGCCGGCATTGGAACGGCCAGCGAACGCGACCTCGAACCCTTCGTCATCGGGGCACTGCTCGACCTTGGCGGCGCTGAGCGAAAAGGTAGCCTGTTGGCACAGGCCCAGGATGGGGTTTTTGAGTTGCATGTGATTTCCGGTAGAGGCAGGGCCCGATGCAGCAGCCGCAAGAACGATGCAGCGAAGTATATAGGGCTGGACAATATGTGGGTGATTTTGCCGGCAATGGCCTGCGTGCGGGCATAATGCGCCCAGGCCGGCCGTACGGTGCGGCAGGTCGAGAACTTCACCTTGGGGATCAGTCGATGAGCGCAATGCGTGTGATGGGCCTGCTCTGCGCGCTGCTGGCCAGCAGCGCGGCAAGTGCTGCCGGCACGACGGGCGACAGCGCCCGAGGGCAGCCACTGACGACACTGTGTGCGGCGTGCCACGGCCCGAACGGCAACAGCCTGGTGCCGATCTTTCCGAAGCTGGCCGGCCAGGGCGAGCGCTACCTGAACGAGCAGTTGCTGGACATCCGCGAAAACCGTCGCGTGGTCCCGGAAATGGCCGGTACGCTGGCTGAGCTGAGCGACCAGGATCTGCTCGACATCGCCGCCTGGTACGCCGAGCAGACGCCCGCCCCCACGGAAGTCGACGCCGGCTTGGCGCAGCGTGGGCAGGACCTCTACCGCAGTGGCGATCCGGCGCTGGGTGTACCTGCCTGCAGCGGCTGCCACGCTCCCGAGGGTGCCGGTACCGCACTGGCCGGCTTTCCACAGCTGCGGGGTCAGCATGCACCGTACCTGATCAAGCGGCTGACCGCTTTTCGCCAAGAGGGCGATGCCGCTGCGATCATGCACGACATTGCAGGCAGGCTCAGCGATGACGACATTGCAGCCCTGGCCACTCATATTCAGGCACTGCGCTGAAAACGATCGGGCATGGGCCAGGTGCAGGCCAGGCGCCAGACCTTCGCGGCCGTCTTACGCCTGGTTACATCTATTGGGCCATGAAAATAGCGCAAAGGCCCTCCTCGTCCACCCTTTTTTGACATCACTGCCGTTACACTAGCCACCTCGATCAGGCAGGTCCGGTGCTGGCACCGATCCGTCCCTTGTATGAAACTGCTCAGGAGTCACGCATGCGTAATCTGATTTTCGGCGCCTTCCTCGTTGTCGCCAGTGCCATGGGCGTGACCGCCCAGGCGGCGGATGTGCCGCTGGAAGCCGGCAAGACCTACGTTCAACTGAACAGCCCGGTAGCCGTCGCCGAGCCCGGCAAGATCGAAGTCGTCGAGATGTTCTGGTACGGCTGCCCGCATTGCTACGCGTTCGAGCCGACCATCAACCCTTGGGTCGAGAAGCTCCCGGCCGACGTCAATTTCGTCCGTATTCCAGCCATGTTCGGCGGCCCGTGGGATGCCCATGGCCAGCTGTTCCTGACCCTGGAAGCCATGGGTGTGGAGCACAAGGTCCACAACGCCGTGTTCAATGCCATCCAGAAGGAACACAAGCCGCTGATCAAACCCGAGGACATGGCCGAATTCGTCGCCACCCAGGGCGTGGACAAGGAAAAATTCCTGCAGACCTTCAACTCTTTCGCCATCAAGGGCCAGATCGCCAAGGCCAAGGAGCTGGCCAAGAAGTATGAAATCTCCGGCGTGCCGACCATGATCGTCAACGGCAAGTACCGTTTCGACCTGGGCACCTCCGGCGGTCCCGAGCAGACCCTGAACGTGGCCGACCAGCTGATTGCCAAGGAACGTGCCGCCAAGTAAGCGGCATCACCCGCGATACGACGTTTTCGCAGCGCACCCATCGCGGGTGGGTGTGAGCTGCAGGTCAACGAGCAATCCTTGTCATGAGTGACGACAGCCAGCGCTGGAAAGAGAAATACCTGCAAAGCATCGACCAGCAGGAAAAGCTCGAGCGGCGCTGGAACGCCCGCCTCGACCTGCTGCGTCGAGGCTTGGTGCGCAGCAGCCTGGCGGCCGAAGGCAGCGACCGGGCGGTGGATGTCTGCATGAAGGAGATGCGCGAGGTGCTGCGTGGCGACGACATGGACGCTCGGCTGGCGGCGCTGATTCCGCGTCTGGAAATTGCCGTGCTGGAGTCCGAGAAGCGCCGACAGTCCCGGGTGCAGCAGATAGGCACCGCACTGGGGGCTCTGGTCACGCAACTGCAGTCGCTGCCGCTGCCCCGCGATGTCAGCAAACCTTTGAAAAAGCTCGCCCAGGGCCTTGAAGAGCGGGCTGGACAGGCGCGCGAGATGCCCTTGCTGCTCAGTGAGCTCAGTGGTTTGCAGGAGCAGGCGCTCAATACCCTCGACCGACCCTTGCGCGCGCAGCGGGCGGGCCTGCTGCAGCGCTTGTTCGGCAGCCCCGATCCGGCCGACGCCAGCCCTGTGCAGTCCATACCTGTGCCCGCAGCGCAGGGTTCACCGGCAGTGGCCGGCTCGACGCCTGATCCCGTCACTGCGGAATCCGACACTGCAGTATCCGACGCTCACGCGGCCCCCGTGGCCATTGCAGACGAGCCGGCGCCGCAGCCTGCCCCGCTCGCTGTTGCGTTGGCAGAGGCCGACCTGCGCCTGCCAGCGAGCAACACTGCCAGTGAAGCGCCCGCGCTTGGCGCTGCAGCCCCCGTGGCATTGCCCTTGGTCGAACAGCCCAGCGAGAATGCCGCTGAACAGTCGCAGGTGCTCGACAGCGGCCTGACCGATGAACAGGCTTTCTATGCCTTGCCGGCCAGCCTTGAGCCGCCGTACAGCAGCGTTGCCAGCCATATCGAAACCACCCTGCTCGAGCTGCTCAGTGAGTTGACCTTGCCCGAGCGCTACATGGCCCAGGCCCAGGCCATGCACGCGCGCATCCAGCGCGGGCTGAACTGGTACGAGCTGCTGCCGGTGCTCGATGAGCTCGCCGTATTGATGCTGGCCGTCAATGACGGCAGTCAGCAGGAGTTCGAACGCTACCTGCAACAGCTCAACCAGCGCCTGGAGAATTTCCAGCGCCAGTTGCAGCTGACCCATGGCGACCATGCCGACTCGCGCAGCGCCGCCCTGGCATTGGACGACGTACTGCGTGAACACGTCGACGGGTTGCAGACGAGCATGCGTGGCGCTGTCGATATCGACGGCCTCAAGCAGGTGCTGGAAAGCCGGCTCGAGGGCTTGCTGGCCAGCATGGAGCAGCACCGCCTGCAGCGCGAGGCACGCGAGCAGGAAATCACCGCGCGCCTGCAAGGCCTCGGCGAGCGTGTGACGAGCATGGAGCGCGAAGCCCTCGACTACCGCGACAAGCTCGAGCAGCAGCGCAACAAGGCCTTGCTCGATCCGCTCACCGGCCTGCCTAACCGAGCTGCCTGGAGCGAGCGACTGGTCCTGGAGCATGTCCGCTCGCAGCAGACCGGCAATGGCCTGCTGCTGGCCATACTTGACCTCGATCACTTCAAGTCGATCAACGACACCTTTGGTCATCAGGCCGGCGACAAGGTCTTGAAGATCATCGCCAACGTGCTGCGCAAAGGCTTGCGCGGTGACGATTTCATCGCCCGCTTCGGTGGCGAAGAGTTCGCCCTGCTGATGCCGGGCAGCGATCTGGGCGGCGGCAGCCGTCTGCTCGAACGCCTGCGTGCGGCCGTCGAACAATGCCCTTTTCATTTCAAGGGCGAGCGTGTGAGCGTGACGATGTCGGCCGGCGTAGCGGTGTTCAAACCCGGTGAGAATGCCAGTCAGGTGCTCAAGCGCGCGGATCAGGCGCTCTACCGCGCCAAGGAAGCGGGACGCAACCAGATCGAGCCGGCTCCCTGAGGCTCCCGCGCCATCCCGCCACGGACGCGCGCGCAACATTCGGCAACGCGACGTAACGCATGCCCGCTGAATCCAGACAACCGGCTACGCTATGCTGATGCCCTGTTCCCGAACCTGCATGTGATCTCCCTATGAAGTTGCTCCTTGTCGCCCTCTCCCTGCTGGTACTGGCCGGTTGCTCCAACGGCTTGAGCATCGATCGCAGCCACCCGTCCGCGAACCACGACAACCGCGTGCAGTTCGTGGTGCTGCACTACACCTCGGCCGATCTGCCGCGTTCGCTGCAATTGCTCACTCATGGTGAAGTCAGCAGCCACTACCTGATCGGCGACCAGCCGGCCACCGTCTACCAGTTGGTGGACGAGAGCCGCCGTGCCTGGCATGCCGGCGAAAGCCAATGGGACGGCCGCACCTGGCTCAACTCCAGCTCCATCGGCATCGAAATCGTCAACCCCGGCTACAAGGACACCCCGAACGGCCGGGTCTGGTACCCCTACAGCGAAGCGCAGATCCAGGCCGTGATCGCCCTGCTCAAGGATATCGTCCAGCGCAACGGCATCGCACCGCGCAACATCATCGGCCACAGCGACATCGCGCCGCTGCGCAAGACCGATCCGGGGCCGATGTTTCCCTGGCAACGCCTGGCCGAACACGGCCTGGGCATGTGGCCCGACGCGAAGGCCGTGGCACGCTACCAGGCGCGCTTCCAGGCCAGCCCGCCGAGTATCGCCTGGTATCAGCAGCAGTTGGCCCGAGTGGGTTACGAGGTGGTCCAGAGCGGCGAGCTGGACGTCGCCACGCGACACGTAATTGCAGCCTTCCAGATGCACTTTCGTCCGCAACGCTTCGACGGCGAGCCCGATGCACAAAGCGCCGCGATCCTGCAGGCGCTCATCAGCAGGTAACAATCGATTTCACGTCGATATGCTCGAAAGCGCGGGCCAATCGCCATCTGGTTGCTATACATTGATGCCCCCGACTGGATGATCCTCGATGGCCGCCGTTTTCCCGCAGCTCCGCAGTCTTCTGTACCGCCCCTGGGCGCTGGCAACGCTTGCCGCCCTGGCCAGCGCGCTGCTGCTGTTCGCGGCCAGTTTCGCGCTGATCATGCACCAGGTTCAGCTCAACGAACGGCAGCAGATGAATGCCAGTGGCGAACGCTTCCTGATCCGCCTGGAGCAGGTGTTCGGTCAGCTGCGCGAGGGGGTCGATGCGTTGCAGGCTCAACCTGTGCGCCATTGCGGCCCGCAGATGATGGATGCCCTGGAAAAGATCGGCTTCGACAACCGCTTCGTCTTCGAAGCCGCGTTCATCGACGGCGCCCAGCGCTGCTCCAACCGCCGCGGCAAGGACGTCGCCAGCCTGGGTCGACCGCCGGACATCCAGGGTTCTACCTACAGTTACTGGCTCAACACCACCACTCAGCGCAATGACAACTGGGCCGCGCTGATGCTTGGCCGCGGGCCGTTCCGGGTTTCGACCTCGCGGGGGCATCTGAGCGACGTGGTCGACCTGCCCGCCGGTGGCAGCCTGTTGGTGGTGCTCGACCAGGGGCGCCGGGCGATCCCGGTGCTGGGTTCAGAGCAGCCATGGCCGCCGGTATCGGGTTGGCGTGCCGATGCGGTCGATGCCTTGCAGGTCACGTCGGACCGGTTGATCTACCGCATGTCGACCAAGTCCCCGGACTTCCAGTTGGTGCTGATCGCTCCGCGCAGCAAGGAACTGCCCATATTCGATACCCCGCTGTGGCTGCTGTTTCCTGTCAGCCTGGTGGTGGCCCTGTGCATCGGCTGGCTGGTTCTGCAACTGATCACCCAGCGCCGCTCGATGGGCGGCGAGCTGCACGGTGCGTTGCGTCGGGGCGAACTGCAGGTGCTCTACCAGCCGATCTTCGACCTGAGCAACCGTCGCTGCGTCGGTGCCGAGGCCTTGGTGCGCTGGCGTCGCCCCGACGGTACGCTCACCAGCCCGGAGCTGTTCATTCCGCTGGCGGAACACAGCGGCCAGATCCGCCAGATCACCGACTTCGTCCTGCAGCAGTCGCTCGAGCAGCTCAGCCACCTCTTGCGAGCCAACCCGCATTTGTACATTTCAGTGAATCTGGCGGCGTGCGATGTCACCGTGCCGCGCATCGGCGAGGTGGTGGCCCGGCTGCTCTCCATCTACCGCGTGGCGCCCGAGCAGATCGCCTTCGAGGTGACCGAACGTTCCCTGATCGACGTCGACGTGGCGCGGGAAAACCTTCAGGCCCTTCGCGACGTGGGCCATACGGTATTGATCGATGATTTCGGCACCGGTTACTGCAGCCTGGCATACCTGCAAAGCCTGCCTGTGGACTGCCTCAAGATCGACAAGGCGTTCATCGATGCCCTGGGCGATGACGTCGAAAGCAGTGGCGTGGCGCCCCATATCATTCGCATGGCTCATGCTCTGGATCTGCGGGTGATCGCCGAAGGCATCGAGCACGAGGCGCAAGCGCTGCTGCTCGAAAGCGAGGGCGTCGACTACGGTCAGGGTTGGTTGTTCGCGCAGGCACTGAATGCGCGACAGTTCAAGGAACTGATCACCAAGGGCCGGCGCCGCGCTGGTCGGCGCGCCGGCGACGAGGCCTGAGGGCGCAAGGCACCCAGGCCATCGCGCTAGATCGACAGGGTCATATAGAACTGGGTGCCCTGGCCGGGTCTTGAGTAGACCCCCATGCGGCCACCGTGCAACTGCACGATCTCCTTGCACAGCGCCAGGCCCAGTCCGGCACCGCCCTTCTTGCGCCCGACCTGTACGAAAGGCTCGAAAATACGCCCCTGCTGGCCGTAGGCGATGCCTTCGCCGTTGTCCTCGACGCTGATGATCACGCGCTCGGCATGGCGGCGTGCCTGCAAGCGGATATGGCCATTTTCCGCTGTGTGCCGCAGGGCGTTTTCCAGCAAGTTGTCCAGCACCCGATCCAGTTGCCCTGCGTCCACGTGCAGGCGTGGCAGCCCTTCGGCCAACTCGATGGTCAGCTGGATACCCAGCTCATGGGCGCGGCTGGCGAAGCGCTCGTAGGCGCGCTGCAACAGGTCATCCAGCGCACACGGCGCCAGCACCAGCTTCTGCAGGCCGTTCTGGTAACGCGAAAAGTTGAGCAGGTCGTTGATCAGTTGCATCAAACGCTGCATTTCTTCGTTGACCGTCATGAGCAGATCGGCCTCGCGACTCTGCTCTGGGAAATGCACGCGCTCCTGCAGCAGCCCAAAGGCCATGTGCATGCCCGTTACCGGCGTGCGCAGCTCGTGGGAGGCGCGCAGGACGAATTCGCTGCGTACGCGTGCGAATGCGCGCTGCTCGGTTACATCGTGCAGCACCATGACCGCGCCGAGGATATTGCCTTGGGTATGGGTCACCGGCGTCAGGCTGTACGAAAGCAGACGCGCTTCACCATCGACTTCGAAGCTCAGGTCGTCCAGCGCACGCTCCAGGCTGCCACCGCGCAGGATCAAATTCAGTTGTTCGTCCAGATCGGGCCTGCCAAGCGCTTCGCCCAGCCCCAGGCCCAGGCGGTGGTCTTCCCAGCCCAGCTGACGCTGCGCAACCGGGTTCAAATGCTCCAGCTGGCCTTGTCGATCAATCATCAGCAGGCCGTCGTCGATGCTGTCCAGCACCGCTTGCAGGCGCTGTTGCCCAGCGCGAAGCTCATCGACATTGGTGGCCTGATGCTGACGCAGCGCGTGGGCCATGGTGGCGAAGCGGCTGGCCAGCCGATTCAGTTCTGCTGCCGGTGAAACGGGTAGCTGCACATCGAAATTGCCTTGGCTGATGTCGTCCGCCGCCTTGGCCAAGGCCTCGATGGGCCCGCCGAAACGGCGCGCGATACCGTGTGCGGTAAAAAAGCCGACGATCAGCACCGCCAGGCCCACCAGGCCGAGCAAACCCGATACCCACATCGCCCGTTGGTGGGACTCGTGCTCCAGTGCGGCGATACTTTGCAGGGTGTTCTTGTACGAATCGATCAGGCCCGTGCGCAGGGTATTGAATGCCTGGCTCAGCGGCGGGTTGTGGCTCAACGGCAGGTGTTGCGTGGCCGTGGCCTGGTATTGCTCGACAAAGGCCTGGAAGTTTTCGGCGGACTGGAGAAATCCGTAGTGAGCATTGTGGCTTTGCTCATGGGCGATGCCTTCATCGAGCAGCGCCTTGAATTGCTCCTGTGACTGGCCGATGCCCGCGACGTCTGGATCAGGCTCCAGCATCATGACCAATTGATCGCCCAGGCTCTGGCGCATCTTGAGCCCCAGGTCCAGCGTGGTGAAGTGGCTGCGCAGCATGCTTTCCTGCGAAGCTGCCATCTGCATCACGCTGACCAGACCCAACACCAGCCCCAGCAACGCGACCGTAATCAGCGCCGAGATGCTGAGAAACAGCCGGGTGTGCAGCTTCATGGCCAGTTTCATAGGTTGTACTGTTTGCGTTTGCGATAAAGCGTCGAGGCATCGATACCCAGGGTTTTGGCGGCCTGATCCAAGGTATCACTGGTGGCCAGGACGGCACCGATGTGGGCCTTTTCCAGTTCGTCCAGGCTCAGCGCCGCGCCGATGCGCGGTGCATTGTTGGCGGGCTGCTCGGCCATGCCCAGATGGCTGACCTCGACGCGCTCCTGAGGGCAGATGATGCTCGCCCGTTCGATCACGTTGCGCAGCTCGCGGATATTTCCCGGCCAGCGATAGTTGAGCAGCGCCGCCCGTGCCTCCTCGCTGAAGCCTCTTGCTGGCCGCGCGTACTCCTTGACGAAGCGCGCCAGGAAACGATCGGCCAGGGTCAGGATATCCTCGCTGCGCTCGCGCAGCGGCGGCAGGTGCAGGGTGATCACGTTCAGGCGGTACAGCAGATCCTCGCGAAAACGGCCCTCGCGAACCATGTCCTCGAGGTTGAGGTTGGTCGCCGCCAGGATGCGCACATCGGCGCGCCGCGTCACGGGGTCACCTACCCGCTCGTATTCCTTGTCCTGAATGAAACGCAGCAACTTGGGCTGCAAGGTCAAGGGAAAATCGCCGATCTCGTCGAGAAACAGAGTCCCGCCATCGGCCTGGTTGACGCGACCCAAAGTGCTTTCACTGGCACCGGTGAAAGCGCCGCGGCTGTGGCCGAAGAGTTCGCTTTCCATCAGCTCGGCAGTCAGCGACGGGCAGTTGATGGTTACGCAGCTCTTCTTGGCGCGCTTGCTCCAGCCATGAATGGCCCGTGCCAGCTCGCCCTTGCCGGTACCCGATTCGCCAAGGATGAGGATGTTGGCATCGGTCACCGCCACCTGGCGCGCGGTTTCCAGCACGACCATCATGGCGGGGCTGTGGGAATCAAGGCCGTCCTTGGGCTTGCGCACCTCGCCTTCGAGCGCTTCGAGCCGAGCCGACAATTGACGTACTTCCAATTGCTTGGCGGTCGCCAGGCGCAACTGATCGGGGCTGCAGGGCTTGACCAGATAGTCGGCGGCGCCGGCCTGAATTGCATCGACGGCGGTATCCACCGCCGAGTGCGCGGTGACGATCACCACACGCATCCATGGTGCCTGCACACGCATCTGTGCCAGTACATCCAGGCCGTTGTCCTCGCCCAGGCGCAGGTCGAGGAAGCACAGGTCGAACACCTGCCGCTGCATCAAGGTGTCTGCCTGATTCGCGCTGTTGGCCGTCGCCACGCTGTAGCCTTCGTCTTCCAGGCAATAGCGGAAGGTACGCAAGATGGCGGACTCATCGTCCACCAGCAGAATGCGGCCTTTATGCTCCGTGCCAGATTCCATGTTCCTACGCTCCTCAGAGAAAATTCTTGGTTAGTCCCGGACAAATCGGGCAGGTTGCATGGTCGATTCTGATTGATTCGGCAGGCTGCATGGTAGCTATTAGCTGATTACATTTCTAACTGTATGAAATATCTGAGCTTTCAGTAAGTAAAAAGTTTGGCATATGCCTTGCGATATCAACCGATCGTCTTCAATGGGAGGAGAGTAGGAATGCGCGGTATCAAGCGACTCACGTTGGCAAGCGTCATCGCAGGTCTGGTAGGTCTGTCGACATTGGTCTCGGCAGCCACCCCTGCCAATCTCGAGAAACACGATGGTGAATCATCCAGCCTCGAGAGCAGGCTGCAGGCAGCACGCCAGGAGGGCTCCATCTGGACGGCGCTGGCTTTGAATCGACAGCTCAACGGCTTCGAGTTCGGCGTGCAGGTCCGTGAGGGCACCGCTACGTTGACCGGCGCTGTGGAAGACCAGGTCGACCGCGAGCTTGCCGAGCAGGTAGCCCTCAATACCCAAGGTATCGACAAGGTCGATAACCGCCTGACCCTCAATCCGGAATTGGTTGAGCACGTCAATCAGCGTCAGCAATTCGCCCAGCATCTGGAAGACGCCACGCTCACGGCAATCGTCAAGTCCAAGTTGCTGTGGAACACCAGTACCCAAGCACTGGATATCGTCGTCACCACCAGCGACGGTGTCGTGACGCTCAAGGGCCAGGCGCAGACTGCCGATGCCAAGCAACTGGCTAGCAGCCTGGCGACCAATACCGATGGCGTCTATCAGGTGAACAACCTGATCAGCCTGGGTGCAGCGGATACGGCGACGACGCGGGCCGAGACCAAGGCCAAGAAGACCGAAGAAGCCTTGAGCGATACTTGGGTGACCAGCAAGATCAAGGCGAGCCTGTTGCTCAATCGCGATCTGGACGGGCTGAGCATCGATGTCGAGACGCGCACGGGCATGGTAGCGCTCAAAGGCGACGTCGCCAGTTCCGAGCAGAAAACCCTGGCGGTCGAGGTGGCACGCAACATCCGCGGTGTCCGTGGCGTGGATGCCGATCTGTTGAAAGTGTCCAAGCCAATACTGTGATCGTGCAAATCGCCCGAGCCCAGGCGCGTTATCGTGCAGGTTGCTATTGAGTATTGAACGTCTATTAATACAACCAACTGATTTTAAAGGGTTTAATCGGAGATAAGAGGTTGGCATGCAGGCTGCAATACTCGTTTCAAGAACACGTATTCAGTCGCCATCCCAGTGCAAGGAGTTTCCGGATGAACCGTCCTCAAGCAGCTCAAGCGTCCGCCCAGTCCCAATCAATGCGCCAAGCGTTGTTTCTGGTTCTGGCGACGCTGGTGACCCTGCTGGCGGTGCAGCTGTATGCAGGCTGGGCATCTGCCCAGCAGCAGGAACTTCTTCTGCCACCTCAGGAGCGTCTGGTCGACACCGCGCACCTCAATCCAGCCAGTGCGCATTGGGTCGGGCGTCAGCAATCTGGAAACATTGAACGCGTACAAGCGAACGAGCCGGTTGAACACATTCGCAGTTGGGTGTTCTGAGGTACTGGCAACGCATCTGATCAACCGATAAAACACGACAAATCGTAAAGGAGATACACCATGCTGAGTTGGGCAGTCACATTCCTCATCATCGCCATCATCGCCGCCGTCTTGGGCTTCGGTGGTATCGCCGGCACCGCAGCAGGCATCGCCAAGATCCTGTTCGTAGTATTCCTGGTGCTGTTCGTCGTCTCGTTCATCTTTGGCCGTCGCGGTCGAGGCTGACCATGACCAGCATGACCCTCAAGGGTATAGCCATGGCGCTGTCGCTGGTCGGCAGCAGCATGGCAATGGCCGCCAATGACGGTCAGGCTCGCGTCAGCGAGCTACTGGGTTCGAGCACCGAGTACCGCGATACCTGGCAGTCGGTGATCAAGTCCGAGGAACGTGTTCCGGACTGGATCATCAATCTGTCAGGCGTTTCGCCCCAGCAGATGTCTGCAGTCCCTGAGGACGGCGACAATTACCTGGTGGGGCCGCTGTGTGAAACCGCTGAGAGCTGCAAAAGCGGGCGACTGCTCGTAGCCTTCAGCATGGACAAGGAAGATGCGTACGCATTGTATGTCCAGGTACCTGCCGGCTTGCCTGCCGATAAGTCGCCGACGCGTCACGCGACCTATCGCTTTCTCGGCAAGCCCGACGAAGGCATGCAGCAGATGCTCATGGAACAGTTGAAGAAAGACCCTGACTGGTACTGACTTCCTGTGATGCCGTGATGGTTTGCGCCATCACGGCAGTGCATCAAAGATCTACAGATTGGGCCGGGTCATCCTGGTCCGAATGGCCGGCACTCAGAACGTGGCGGTCATGACCATGGGGTCGGGTTGTTCTGAATGCAGTCGGTTCGGAGTGACCTAGGGGTACAGGGAGGACCTCCGAACCGGGCCGGGTCAGGCAACAGCTGCTGCGCAAGCGGTGTACGATCATTACGTGCCCGGCTTGCGCAGAGCCTATCTTCGCAGCGTCGAGCTGCCTTCCATCTTGTTTCATCTTTTTCCAGCAGAAAATTCCCAGCGTTCGGTTTCGCGAACGTCGTTGGTTTTTTTGCACCCCCCTTTCGGCAAACCTGCCAATTGCTTCGGCATGACCAGTCGTCTATCCGAACGCACATATCAAAAGCAGAAAATCATTCAATTGCGTTATGCCGATCTTGCATAGGGTAGTCGCATCCGGCATTAGACGCTGCCGCAGTGCATCGGAATAGTTGCGCCTTTTTTCGTTCGCCAAAGCGTTTCGCCATGGCGTGAAGAAACCTCTACGGATGGCCGTTCGGCTTGCGAACAGGCATCACGAGTTGACTTGGAAAAAGGGTAACGACATGAAGAAGGCAAAACTGAGCCTCGCCTGGCAAATACTCATCGGCTTGGTACTGGGCATCGCACTGGGTGCAGTGCTCAACCACTTCAGTGCCGAGAAGGCCTGGTGGATCGGCAATATCCTGCAGCCCGCAGGCGACATCTTCATCCGCCTGATCAAGATGATCGTGATCCCCATCGTGATCTCTTCTCTGATCGTCGGCATTGCCGGCGTGGGCGATGCGAAAAAGCTCGGCCGCATTGGCGTAAAGACCATCCTCTATTTCGAAGTGGTGACCACCATTGCCATTCTGGTTGGCCTGGGCCTTGCCAACTTGTTCCAGCCTGGACTGGGTATCGACATGAGTACCTTGGGCACCGTGGATATCTCGCAGTATCAGAAAACCACGGCTGAGGTGCAGCATGACCATGCGTTCGTTGCCACCCTGCTCAACCTGATTCCGTCCAACATCTTTGCGTCGATCGTTCGCGGCGACATGCTGCCGATCATCTTCTTCTCGGTACTGTTCGGCCTGGGCCTGTCGAGTCTGCCAGGTGAAACCCGCGAGCCTCTGGTCAAAGTCTTTCAGGGCGTATCGGAAAGCATGTTCAAGGTCACTCACATGATCATGAACTACGCCCCAATCGGGGTTTTCGCGCTGATTGCCGTCACGGTGGCCAACTTCGGCTTCGCTTCACTGCTGCCCTTGGCCAAACTGGTGGTGCTGGTGTATGCGGCGATCCTGTTCTTCGCCATCGTCGTGCTCGGTGTCATCGCGCGCCTGTTCGGCTTCTCGGTCTTCAAGCTGTTCCGCATCTTCAAGGACGAGCTGGTACTGGCGTATTCCACGGCCAGTTCGGAAACCGTCCTGCCGCGCGTGATCGAGAAGATGGAAGCGTATGGCGCACCGAAGGCCATCAGCAGCTTCGTGGTGCCCACCGGCTACTCGTTCAACCTCGACGGCTCTACCCTCTATCAAAGCATCGCGGCGCTGTTCATTGCCCAGCTGTATGGCATCGACCTGTCGATCGGGCAACAACTGATGTTGGTACTGACCCTGATGGTCACTTCCAAAGGCATTGCAGGCGTGCCGGGCGTGTCGTTCGTGGTCTTGCTGGCGACCCTGGGCAGCGTCGGCATTCCGCTCGAAGGCCTGGCCTTCATTGCCGGCGTCGACCGCATCATGGACATGGCCCGTACCGCGCTCAACGTCATCGGCAATGCCTTGGCCGTGCTGGTGATCTCGCGTTGGGAAGGCATGTACGACGATGCCAAGGGCGAGCGTTACTGGAACTCCCTGCCGCACTGGCGCAGCAAGGACCGCGTCGCCCCCTGACGCGGCTCTGTGGGAGCAGGCTCTGCCCGCGAACGGCGCGCCGCGATGATACCTGCATCCGCAACCTACCCGGTGACGCAGCTCGTACCCTGTAGCAGCGGTGCAAGCCGCGTCCGGCCTCACGCGAAAACCCTGACACACCACGCTGCCCTGCGGGGCAGAATCCAACCTCGCTTTGGGCTATCATCCGGGCATCTTCGAACGAGGGAATACCCATGCTGAATGGCCTGTGGCTCAGCTTCTTTCTGATCGCCGCGATTTCGGCCTTCGGCCAATGGCTCATCGGCGGCAATGCCGGCATCTTCGCCGCGATGGTCGAAAGCCTGTTCGCCATGGCCAAGCTGTCGGTAGAAGTAATGGTCCTGCTGTTCGGCACCCTCACCTTGTGGCTGGGCTTCCTGAAGATTGCCGAGAAGGCCGGTATCGTAGATTGGCTGGCCAAGGTCCTGGGGCCGCTGTTCAGCCGACTGATGCCCGAGGTGCCACGCGGCCATCCGGCACTGGGGCTGATCACCATGAACTTCGCTGCCAACGGCCTGGGCCTGGACAACGCCGCAACCCCGATCGGCCTCAAGGCCATGCGCTCGCTACAGGAACTCAACCCCAGTGCGACCACCGCCAGCAACGCGCAGATCCTGTTTCTGGTACTCAACGCCTCGTCGCTGACCCTGCTGCCGGTATCGATCTTCATGTACCGCGCCCAGCAAGGCGCCCTCGACCCGACCCTGGTGTTCCTGCCGATTCTTCTGGCCACCTCGGCCAGTACCCTCGCCGGGCTGCTGGCAGTGGCCGTGATGCAACGTCTGCGGCTGTGGGATCCAGTGGTGCTGGCCTATCTGATTCCCGGTGCGCTGCTGCTTGGCGTGTTCATGGCGTTCCTGGGCACCCTCTCGGCTACAGCCCTGGCGGGGCTGTCCTCGATCCTGGGCAACCTCACGCTGTTTGGCCTGATCATCCTGTTTCTGGTCATCGGCGCGCTGCGCAAGGTTCAGGTCTACGAGGCCTTCGTGGAAGGCGCCAAGGAAGGTTTCGACGTTGCCAAGAGCCTGCTGCCGTATCTGGTCGCCATGCTCTGCGCGGTAGGTGTGCTGCGCGCTTCGGGCGCCCTGGAGCTGGGCCTGGACGGCATTCGTCACCTGGTCGAATGGCTGGGCATGGACACCCGGTTCGTCGACGCCCTGCCGACCGCGCTGGTCAAGCCGTTTTCCGGCAGTGCCGCGCGCGCGATGCTGATCGAGACCATGCAGTCCCATGGCGTGGACAGCTTTCCGGCGCTGGTTGCGGCGACCATTCAGGGCAGCACCGAGACCACGTTCTATGTGCTGGCCGTGTACTTCGGTGCCGTGGGCATCCAGCGTGCGCGTCATGCGGTCGGCTGTGCACTGCTGGCGGACCTGGCCGGAGTCATCGCCGCCATCGTGGTCTGCTACTGGTTCTTCGGTGCCACGGCGGCCTGAACCGCGTCGTCGGTCACCGTGAAGCGCAGCACGCCGACGATCTGACCATCCTCGGTCAACACCCGCACCTGCCATTTCCCCGCGACGTTGCCGGGGAAATTCTGCTTGTGGCTCCAGGCGCGATAGCCCTCCTTGCGCCCGCCGTGGATGTCCAGGGCGATGCGATCGACCTCGGTGCCGTTCTGCTGCCACACATGATAGATACGCTCGTCCAAGCCTCGTGGAGCATTGATGGCGGTGTAGGCGTACAGCCCGCTGCTGCGCAACTGTGCCGCGCTGACCGTATCCAGGCTGTCGCCATGGGTGCGGCTGCGGTTGTCCAGCTCGGTGGTCACCGCCACCTCGGTCAGCCATAGCGTGGCCGGCGGCACCCAGGAGCGCAGCAGCCAGCCAGCACCGCCGATCATCAAGGTCGCCAAGACCAGCGCCACGCCGCGACGCCAATGGTTGATCGGGAAACTGACGGCCAGGCTCGGAAAGGCCAGCAGCATGGCGGTGGCCAGCGCCAGCTTGAAACTTTCATCGGTGGTCAGGTGCAGGATGATCGGCAGCGCCGTGAGCAACGCCGCGAACAGTGTGAAAGTGTGCAGCGCCATGAACAGCCAGCGCCGGGGCGCGACCCACTTGTAGTACAGCGGGTCGATGATCGACACCAGCCCGGCCAGCGTCAGCAGGCCGGTAAACACCAGCTGGCCGCTGTTCCAGGTGGTGGTGATATAGAAGAAAGGCAGAACGAAGAACAGGCTTTCCTGGTGGATCATCTGGGTCGCGTAGCGCAGCACCGGCGTGGGTATCTCACGCTTGAACAAGCGGGTGAACAACTGGGTGAAGGTGTTCTCCAGCATCAACCAGATCCAGGTCAGCAGCATCACCACTGCGATCCAGCTGGCCAGGCCTGCCTGGCGATCGACCAGCACGAAGCTGCCGATGCCGGACAGGAAACCGCCCAGTGCGATCACACCCGGGTAGCGTTTGATAAGGTCGATGAGGCGCTGAACGAAGTACGGCATGGTCTTCCATAGAAAATAGGCAATGAAACGGTATTCAGGACACCGCCTCGGCAGCGATCAACGTCGTTTTACGCGCCGCCAGACGATGAGCCCCACCAGCAATGCTGCCATGCCGATCAACACCGCCCAGGCGATCCGATAGAGCTCGTCATAGCCGAGCAGGGGTTTGTCGACACGGATATACCCCTGCGTCCCTACCATCTGACGCAAGGCAGTGTTGGCGTCCTCGACGGTGACCTGAGCCAACTGCCGCGCCGGGCTGGCGAAGCGGCCGTCGGTATAGTCGGCCAGTGCTCCCCAATAGTAGTCGGCCAGCGCCACGTTGCCTTGCGCCGCCCAGGCTTGCCGGGCGATCGCAAGATTCTTCAGGCGCTTGAAGGTCTCCGCGTCCACACCGTTGTCGCGCAGACGCGCGATCATCTGCCCCATGACCAGGCCGGTCTGACCGATATCGGCTCGATCCACATCGGCGTTCAGGCTCAGCAGGCCGCTGTCGCCGTACGACTCGCGGGCCACCCAGGGCCCGTACGACAGGCCGTGGGCAAGCCGCAGTTCGCGGTAAAGCTCCCATTCCAGATACATCTGCAGCAGGTCCAGAGTAGCGGGATGCGCGGTTTCAAGCACCGGTTCGACGAAGTACAGATGAAGCTTGGCGTCCTCGCCCAGCCAACCGCGGGTCAGTTCAGCCTGCGGCTCGGCCGCATGGGTGACCGAACGTAGGTCCTGATGGTCGCTGGGTTCCACCGCATCCAGCGCACCCCAGGTACGCTCCAGATAGGCCGGTAGCAGCTTATCCAAGCCCCCTACCACGATCAGGCTCATGTTGTTCGGTGCATACCAGTTTTGCCGGACATCACGCACCTGCGCCAGCGTCAGGTCGGCGACTTCGGCAGGTTGCGGACACTTGAGGCCTAACTCGATAGCCAACTGACTGCTGGCATCGCTGTCCCGAGCGGGCTTGTCGAGCAAGCGCTGCAGGTGGGAATGATGGCCGCCGTCTTCGTGCTCGATGATGCGCTTGGCGCTGGCCAGGGCTTTTTCGTCGATGGTGGTCCGAGTGACGGCAGCCAGCAGTAGGTCGAGTACCTTGCGCTGATTGTGCGCTGGCGCTTCGATGACGAAAGTGGTGTCGGCACTGCTGGTGAACGCATTCCATTCCCCGCCCAGCGTCTGCATGCGTTCTTCGAGACCGCCTTCGCCGTGCTCGTCGATACCGCTGAACAGAAGATGCTCGAGCAGGTGGGGCAGTTCTTGATCAGTGCAGGAGAAGTCGTCGAAACCAACGCCAACCACCAGGCGAATCGACACGTGGGCACGCTCGTCGCCAGGTTTGAGCAGCAGTTGCAGGCCGTTGGGCAACAGATACCCTTCGACCTGGAAGCGGTCCAGCGCCACGGCTTCACGGCCGGCGCACAACAGCGTCGCCGCCAGGAGCCACAGGCACAGCAGACGATGCTGTGTGCCGGGAGCGCTTTTCACCCGCTCGTGCATGAATCCCTTCCATTGAAATCGACCAAGTCAATGGAACAGACCCCCTGGCCGGTCAGTCGTTCATAGCACATTGCTGGCCACTACCGCACGCTGCCAGTGCAACGCGCGGCTTTCCAGGCTCAGGACTCTTCCTGGGACTCGCGACGCTTGCGGGCCATGGCAGTACGCATCTTGATGTTCACGGCTTCCACAGCCAACGAGAACGCCATGGCGAAATAGACGTAGCCCTTGGGTACATGCACGTCGAACGCTTCGGCGATCAGTACGGTACCGACCACCAACAGGAACGACAACGCCAGCATCTTCAGCGATGGATGCTGATCGATGAAGCGACTGATGGTGCCCGAAGCGACCATCATCACCAATACCGCAACGACGATGGCAGCGACCATGACCGGTACATGGGACACCATGCCCACCGCGGTGATGACCGAGTCCAGCGAGAACACGATGTCGATGATGGCGATCTGGATGATGGTGTAGATGAAGTTGCCACCCTTGCCTGCAACCTCGTCACCGCCCTCTTCTTCGCCTTCCATGCCGTGGTAGATCTCTTGCGAGCTTTTCCACAACAGGAACAGACCACCGAAGAACAGAATCAGGTCACGTCCGGAGATACCCTGGCCGAATACCACGAACAGGTCGGCGGTCAGGCGCATGACCCAGGTGATCGAAAGCAGCAGCAGAATGCGCGTGACCATGGCCAGCGCCAGGCCGAAAATCCGTGTGCGTGCCTGCATGTGCTTGGGCATGCGGCTCACCAGAATCGAGATCATGATGATGTTGTCGATGCCCAGCACGATTTCAAGTGCCGTCAGGGTCAAGAAAGCAACCCAGATTTCCGGGTTGGTGAACCATTCCATGTGAAGTCCTTCGTGTTGAATGTCAGGGCGGCGCAAGGCCGGATGCTAAAGCGCCGCTACCATGGGGTAGCGGCGCGACGGCGTCCGGCCTGGCTCGCGAATAGAATTTATAGACTGCTGAACAGAGGAAAGATCCCCATTGCCAGCGCGGCGAACATTATGCACAGGCAAACCAGTACTGCCCACTTGAGGGTGAAGCGCTGGTGGTCACCGAACTCGATACCGGCCAGTGCGACCAGCAGGTAGGTAGAGGGTACCAGCGGGCTGAGCAGGTGTACCGGTTGTCCGACGATCGAGGCACGGGCCATTTCCACCGGCGAGATGCCGTAGTGCGCCGCGGCTTCGGCCAGTACCGGCAATACGCCGTAGTAGAAGGCATCGTTGGACATGAAGAAGGTGAACGGCATGCTGACCAGCGCAGTGATCACGGCCAGGTACGGGCCCATGGCATCCGGAATCACGGCCAGGAGGCTCTTGGACATGGCATCGACCATGCCGGTGCCGGTCAGGATGCCGGTGAAGATACCGGCGGCGAAGATCAATCCGACCACGGCCAGAACGCTGCCGGCGTGGGCTGCGACACGTTCCTTCTGTGCTTCCAGGCACGGGTAGTTGACGATCATGGCAATACTGAACGCGACCATGAACAGCACCGGCAGAGGCAGCAGGCCCATGATCAGGGTGATCATCAGCAGCAGGGTCAAGCCGCCGTTGAACCAGATCAGCTTGGGCCGGCGTGCGTCAGGGAACTGCGACACGCTGATTTCGCTGTGGTCGATCTCGTCACCAGGCAGGTGCAGCTCGCCCAGACGAACGCGCTCGCGCTTGCCGTACATGTAGGCAATCACCAGGATGGCGACGACACCGACCGCCATGGCTGGGATCATCGGCACGAAGATGTCCGAAGGGTCGACATGCAGGGCACTGGCAGCGCGCGCGGTCGGACCCCCCCACGGCGTCATGTTCATGACCCCGCCTGCCAGAATGATCAAACCGGCCATGATCCTTGGGCTCATGCCGATGCGCTGGTACAGCGGCAGCATGGCGGCAACGCAGATCATGTAGGTGGTCGCGCCGTCACCGTCCAGCGAAACGATCAACGCCAGTACGGCGGTGCCTACCGACACTTTCAGCGGGTCGCCCTTGACCAGCTTGAGGATCTTGCGCACTGCCGGGTCGAACAACCCCGAATCGATCATCAGGGCGAAATACAGGATGGCGAACATCAGCATCACGCCGGTCGGCGCAAGCTTGGTGATGCCCGCAAGCATCATCGGGCCGATTTCCGGTGCGAAACCACCGAACAGAGCGAACAGGATAGGCACGATGATCAAGGCGATCAGCGCAGAAAGGCGCTTGGTCATGATCAGGAACATGAACGTGATGACCATGGCAAAGCCAAGGAATGTCAGCATGGGAATACTCCAGGCACAGCGCGGCTAAAGACGAAGAACGAGAGGTTCAGCGAGGAATGGCAAGAGCCGGGAGTATGGGAAGGGAGGTACTGCGGGTAGGGATCATCAAGGACATCGGTTTCACCATTGTTGTTGTTCAAGAGGCCGAAAGCGCACCTGAGTGCTGCCATCTGGCCGGCCGGTCTTACGCCGGGGGTGAGTCGATCCTATGTCGGCAAGCTTTCAACAACCTTTCGCCATTCAAAACGATACAATTGTCCTTGTGGGAGCGTGCTCTGCCCGCGAATACTCGTGCCCCGCTCCCAAAACAACACCGTCCCTTGTGGGAGCGGGCTCTGCCCGCGAATGGCGCCCCCTCGATCTCAAGGCAACACCAACCCACCCGCCGCCTTGTGCAACTCGCGCAGGTGTTCCCCCACCTGCTTCAGATTCGCTTCACTGGCCGCAATCTCCGCAGCCCGCTCAGGGGTCAGCAGCGCCCTCACCTCCTTGTCCAAGTCGGTACTCAGGCGCTGCAACCGTTGCTGGCGCTGACTGCTTTCCGATTCCAGCCGCTGCCACTCCGCCGTCTGCGGCAACCCGTAGCCACCGTTGTCGAGCAGCTCCGCCGGCCGGCTGAGAAAACCACTGTTGGCCAGGATTTCCTGCAGCATCTGATTGGCATTGGCCACGCTGCCATCCCCCAACTCGCGGGCGCCCAGATAGCGTTGCTTGACCTCATCCTGCGCCAACAGCAACTGGCGCCGGTAACTGGCCTGCTCCAGCAGCAACAGCGCAGCACTGGTGCGCAGGTCAGCCTGGGCAAACCAGGGCCGTCGCTGCTGAGCGTCCTGCGCCAACCAATCCTCGACGGTCTGCTGCGGGATGGGCAGATGCTTGCGCAGCACCTCGAACATGGCCTGGTAACGATCGCGATAGGAATCGAACCGATACCCCAGTCGCAATGCTTCACGCGGATCATCGAGCACACTGCCATCGGCCAGCCCGCGCCCTTCCAGCACCTCGAGCAAACCGTTGGGCAAGATACTGTCGATGCCCTGGAGCCTCGGATCATGGGTACCGCTACGCAGCAGCTTGAGGTTCTCCACTGCACAATTGTTGGACAGGAAGTAATAGCTGCCGTCGTAGCTCCAATGCATTTCCGCGGCATGCCGCACCAGCGACTCGATCTCGCCGCGGTCCAGCTTGAGCGGCACCGACGCCAGGCTGCGCAACTCCGTCTTGGTGTACTCGTCGATCACCTGGGACAGCGGCAACACGAACAGTCGCGACGGGTATTGCCCCATCAGACCGCCCCACGTGGACAGCTGCACGTCATTGACGAATGCCCGGTACGACAGCACCAGGTGCTGCTCCAGATCCAGTCGGCAGTCTGGTCCCCGCGGGCGTCCCGGGGCACAGATGACCAGGCGCAGCATGCTGTGCCCCCAACGGCTGGCGAGGTTCTGATTGGCTTCGGCAAGCAGGTAGTCCACCGCGTAGACACGTTGCGGATCGATCTTGCCCAAGGGCGTCTTGCCGAAGTCGCTGCCGGCATTCAGGTAAGGCAGGCCTTCGGCGCAGCTTTGCTGGCGCGCCGGCGCCCAGTTGAAACGCGCCTTGAAGTAGTCGAACAATGCCGGCCGACGGCAGGCATAAGCCGGGTCGAGGAGAAAGTACTCCATGTTGACCGCGACGAATTCCTTCGGACTGCTGACTTCGTAGATGTCGGGACTGCGTACGATCTGACGGTTCTGCTCTTCGCGCTCGCCCCGGCGTCCGACGTATTGCTGCCAACCGGCCAGGTCCAGCAGGCGCGGGTCGTCGCTCAGGGTAAAGCGCCGCATACCCTGGCCACGGCACTCATCGGGCAAGCCAATCTTGCCAAGGCTGGCATTCTGACGGTTGCAGCGGTTGATCAGTGCACGGTCCGCAGGTGTCCACAGGCGCGCCCGATCATAGATATGCGTGAGTTCGTGCAGCACGGTGGCCAACAGCTCTTCGCGCACTGTGCCATGAGGACGGTCGGTCTGCCGCTGAGCGGAAGAGCCGTCGGCCAGCCCCTGCAATTGATTGAGGTTCAATTCCAGGCTGGATACCAGAGACGCTTGGCCATAGGCATTGTCGGGCATGCGCGATGACCAGCCGACGTCGATACGCCGGTCCAGCTGCGCGACGAACTGTGGTGGCAATGCGGCCATCGCATCGTCGAGCAGTGCCTGGCTGGCATCGGCCTGCCGGGCATCCAGCCCGCTGCGGTCAAGCACCAGCTGCAGGCTGGCAGAAGCCTGCGCAGCCGTCAGCAGAAGGCCTGCTGTCAGCAGCCAGCGGGCCAATCGCCTCACAGTGCGAGAATGGCTTCGGCAAGGTCCTGGTCACTGGCGGTGCGCGCCTGTGGAACGCGCTCACGCAGCGCATTGAAGGCGGCCTCCAGCTGCGCGCCACGGATGTTGCCCTGGCTGGCCACATAGCTGGCCGCGTCGTCCCGCGCTTCCAGGACCACCTTGGCGTCGCGGATCGAGGTCGTGGTGTCGGAAGTGAAATCGATCGACCGGCCAAATGCACGGACGATGATATTACTGGTGGCCACGACAGTTTGGGCCTGGGCCACATCGGCCAGCAGGAACAGGCCGAGGGTAGCGGCAATCAGCGGGGTACGCATGGAGCTTCTCCGTAATACGAGGTGTTTATTGGACGAGTATCGCCTGCGCCAGTTCAAGGTCGCCTGCAGCCATTCGAGGGTGCGCCTGGCGAATGACGGCCATGGCCGCTTCGAGCCGTGCGCCGCGGCATTGGCCGCCGCTGGCGACGAAGCAGGCGGCATCGTCCCGGGCAGACAGAATCAACTTGCGGTCGAACGGTGCCGTGGTGACTTGGCTGGTCACATACAAGGTGATTACCGATGACTGCAGGCTCACATCGAAGGCCGCAGCCGACGACGCCCAGAGGGCAAGCAAGAATGGCAAATAACGCATCGGGCTTCAGGTGTCGAGCAATTGGGACGGCAAGGCTAGCCCAACGCCTGCGCGAGAGCCACCTTCGATGTCCGGCAGCCGGTAGCCTGCCGGTTCTTTCATCTAGAGCAGCACGCGCTGCAACGTATCAGATGGCAAGGATTGCCTGGGCCAGTTGGGTGTCGCTGGCTTGCATCTGAGGTGCAACCTTGCGGATATGGGCAAAGGCACTTTCCAGCTTCACGCCGCGGATGTCGCCTTGGCTGGCCACGAAGCTTGCAGCGTCATCGCGCGCTTCACGGACGATCTTGTCGTCACGCAGCGAGGAAGACAGGTCGGACGTGGCGTTGGTCGACGCGTTGACCCCACGCACCAGCGCATCGGTGGTGACAACGAAGCTTGAAGCCTGTGCGCCACTGGCCAGAGCCAACAGTACGGCGGCACTGAGCAAATAATTACGGGTCATGATGAATCTCCAGGTCTGAACGAGGTTTGAGCGCAATAAAGCTTATTAGAGCGCCTGGAAGCCTCGGGCGCCAGCACTCCGACCACACCGGCAGCGCAATGACTCAACTGTTATGGTTATAAATTAATAACCAAAAACTGTACTTGTCCTGTTTCACGCAGGCGAAAAAAAACCCGTCAGCGTGGACCGCGACGGGTTTCTTGAATTCGGTGCTGGTTCGGCCTTCAGGCTCTGTTACCAGCGGGGCGTTGCATCAACGCCAGAACGGCTTGCTCAACTCTTCGCAGCGCTGGGCTTCGCTGATACCGGCATCGGCCAGCAGACGAGCATCCAGACGAGCCAGTTGATGACGGCTGGCGATACGGCGCTGCCAGAGCATCAGGTTGGCGAAGAAGCGCAGAGGAGCCGAAGTTTGCGCAGTTTGGGTGTTGGCCTGGAACAGGTCGGAACTGAGGGTACGTTCCATGATGTACATCCTTCCGCTTGTGGCGGGGCTGAGTAGTGGTTTATCTGGTACCCATTTTCCACGCTCGCCGTCCATTACAATAGGCACAGTTCACCTGTATTGTGTGCAGTCAGTTAGCTGTGAAACCCAACTGTCTCGCTCTCGAATGAGGCAACTGTATGGGTCTGCACCAATTTAATGCATTTATCGCCAATCCAGTGCTCTGGGGTACCTCGATTCTCACTTCTTTACCAGTACAGTAGTACAGTTAAATTTATTCGCTGCGATCTCTGATCACGTTGCACAAAAGCTCAGTCGCTGCAGCCTGCAACTGTATGCGTGGGTGTGCAACCCGGTGCTGATTTAACCTAGATCGGTGCGCCATTGCAGTGCCGAGCGCCTACGGGTCCGCAGCGCTCGTTCAGCTCTGCCAGCTGTTCTCCCTCCCTAATGAAAAACCCCGCCATGGGGCGGGGTTTTTCAGTACGGCAGCCCATCAGGTGCGTGGGCTCGGAATGCTATTCCACGGCCTTTACCATGTCTTCGATGACCTTCTTCGCATCACCGAACACCATCATGGTCTTGTCCAGGTAGAACAACTCATTGTCCAGTCCCGCGTAGCCACTGGCCATCGAGCGCTTGTTGACGATGATGGTCTTGGCCTTGAACGCCTCCAGGATCGGCATGCCGGCGATGGGCGACTTCGGATCGTTCTTGGCGGCAGGATTGACCACGTCATTGGCACCCAGCACCAGTACGACGTCGGCCTGACCGAATTCGGAGTTGATGTCGTCCATCTCGAAAACCTGGTCGTAAGGCACCTCGGCCTCGGCCAGCAGCACGTTCATGTGCCCCGGCATGCGCCCAGCCACCGGGTGGATCGCATATTTGACGGTCACTCCCGCGTGGGTCAGTTTTTCCGTCAGCTCTTTCAGCGCATGTTGCGCGCGGGCCACTGCCAGGCCGTAACCCGGCACGATGATCACGGTGTCGGCGTTGGTCAGCAGGAACGTGGCGTCATCCGCCGAGCCCGATCTCACCGGCCGCGCTTCCTTGGCGCCAGCCGGGCCTGCGTCTGCAACGGCACCGAAGCCTCCGCCGATGACATTGAAGAACGAACGGTTCATGGCCTTGCACATGATGTAGGAGAGAATTGCGCCGCTGGAGCCCACCAGCGAGCCGGCGATGATCAGCATCGAGTTGTTCAGCGAAAAGCCGATGCCGGCTGCCGCCCAGCCCGAATAGCTGTTGAGCATCGACACCACCACCGGCATGTCCGCGCCGCCGATCGGGATGATCAACAGCACGCCCAGCACGAACGCCAGTGCCAGCATCAGGCCGAAAGCGGCATAGCTGCCTGTGAACATGAAGATCAAGCCACACAGCAAGGTGCCCAGACCCATCAGCAGGTTCAGCTTGTGCTGCCCGGAGAACTGCACGGGTGCACCCTGGAACAGGCGGAACTTGTATTTTCCGGACAGCTTGCCGAAGGCGATCACCGAACCGGAAAAAGTGATGGCGCCGATTGCCGCGCCGAGGAACAGCTCCAGGCGATTGCCGGTCGGGATCGGATCGCCCAGTTGCGCGACGATGCCCAGGGATTGCGGCTCGACCACGGCGGCAATGGCAATGAACACCGCTGCCAGCCCGATCATGCTGTGCATGAACGCCACCAGTTCCGGCATCTTGGTCATTTCCACGCGCTTGGCCATGATCGACCCGGCAGTACCGCCAACCAGCAGGCCGACCAGCACGTAGCCGATCCCGGCGGTGGCCAGTTCTGCGCCCAGCTTGTAGATCAGGCCAACGGTGGTGAGCACCGCCAGTGTCATGCCGAGCATGCCGAACAGATTGCCGCGCCGAGATGTGGTCGGATGGGACAAGCCTTTGAGCGCCTGGATGAAGCAGACCGATGCCACCAGATAAAGAAGCGTAACCAGGTTCATGCTCATTGTTTGGATGCCTCATCCTTCACTTTCGGTGCTTTCTTCTTGAACATCTCCAGCATCCGCCGGGTTACCAGGAACCCCCCGAATACGTTCACCGCGGCCAGCGCAACGGCCAGCGTACCCATGGTCTTGCCCAGTGGCGTCACGGTGAGCGCTGCGGCGAGCATGGCGCCGACGATGACGATGGCCGAAATGGCATTGGTCACGGCCATCAGCGGAGTATGCAGCGCGGGTGTCACGTTCCAGACCACGTGATAGCCAACATAGATGGCCAGCACGAAAATGATCAGGTTGTAGATACCGTGGGAAATCAGCATGTCTTCCATTGTTATTGTCCTCAGCCGTTCTTGCGCACGATCTGGCCATCGCGGCACATCAAGCATGCGGCGACGATGTCGTCTTCCAGGTTGATGGTGAACTGCCCGTCCTTGTCGAACAGCAGCTTCATGAAGTCCAGCAGGTTGCGTGCATACAAGGCCGACGCATCGGCACCCACCTGCGCCGGAAGGTTGGTCGGGCCCACGATGGTCACGCCGTTGTGCACCACGATCTGATCGGCCACGGTCAGCGGGCAGTTGCCGCCCTGCAGCGCCGCCAGGTCGATGACCACCGAGCCTGGCTTCATCTGCGCCACCGTCTCGGCGCCAAGCAGCGTGGGCGCTTTGCGCCCGGGAATCAGCGCGGTAGTGATGACGATGTCAGCCTGCTTGGCGCGCTCGTGAACCGCTTGCGCCTGACGCTGCATCCAGCTGGCGGGCATGGGGCGGGCATAGCCGCCGGTACCGACGGCACATTCACGTTCTTCGTCGGTTTCGTACGGCACATCGAGAAACTTCGCGCCCAGCGATTCGATCTGCTCCTTGACTGCCGGGCGCACGTCGGAGGCCTCGATCACCGCGCCCAGGCGCTTGGCGGTGGCGATGGCCTGCAAGCCCGCCACGCCAGCGCCCAGAATCAGCACGCGAGCAGCTTTGACGGTACCGGCGGCAGTCATCAGCATCGGCATGAAGCGCGGATAGTGGTGCGCGGCCAGCAACACCGACTTGTACCCGGCAATGTTGGCTTGCGAAGACAGTACGTCCAGGCTCTGTGCGCGTGAAGTGCGCGGGGCCGCCTCAAGGGCAAAGGCGCTGATGCCTCGCGCGGCCATCTTGGCGATCACTTCGTTGTTGAACGGGTTGAGCATGCCCAGCAGCACCGTACCCGCAGCCATCTGCTGCAGCTCTGCGTCACTGGGCGCATTGACCTTGAGCACCAGTTGCGTGGCAAATGCCTGGGCAGCACTGCCAATGGTCGCGCCAGCGGCCTGGTAGGCATCGTCGGTCACGCTGGCGAGAACCCCCGCACCATGTTCGACCGTCACCGCATGGCCTTGAGCGACCAGCTTCTTGATGGTCTCCGGGGTAGCGGCTACACGTGTTTCGCCCTGCTGCGTTTCGAGAGGAACACCAATGTGCACGTTATATCTCCTGCTGGATCTTTTTCCTGGTCGTACCCAAGCCCTGGCCATGGCCATCGTGCCAGAGCGCCATCAGCGCGATACCGCCTGAGAGCGGCGGGCCGCGGCATTTTGCAGGCCCCGACGAGCGGCTTCAACAGGTTATGGAGCGATACACTCTGGGCACTACAAGTCACGCTGTGACCGAATGTCACAGCATTCCTGCTTCCGCCCTTCTAGTACGGGCGTTACAGGCGCGGCTGGGCTTCTCGAAATATTTTGCGAAATATTTATCGGCTGCAGGCGATAGTGTGTCAAAAACCTGCCATATGCAGGCAGTTCAACGGCTGTAGCGGAAATACCGCGGTTTATCAAAGCTTTCAATAACGCGCCAGAAACGTACATCTGTAGGTTGCTACCGTTTGCCACTACCGATTTCCATTCCATGTGGCAGGGGTTGGCGATAATCCTCTGCCTGCTGCATCAACCAGTCGCGAAAGGTCCGCAGTGCCGCCAGCTCGCGATGCCTTTCTGGCACGGCAAGGTAGTAGGCCTTGCTACTGCGCAACTCGTGGGCGTTGGCAATGACCAGGCTGCCCTCGCGCAACTCGCGCTGGATCAGGAACGGAGGAATGAGCGCCAGCCCCATCTCATGTACCGCCGCCTGGGCCAGCATGGAGAATAGTTCATAGCGCGGCCCACTGAGGTCGCGGGACACGTTCAGCTCAAGGCTGGCAAACCATTGCCGCCATGCATAGGGGCGTGTGCTTTGCTGCAACAGCGCAAGCTCGGCAATGCGTGTTGGCGCCAGCGCTGGTTGCCCCTGCAGCAGCGCCGGGCTGCATACCGGGACAGGATGCTCTTCCATCAGCCTGCTGGTCTGCGTCCCCGACCAATCACCATCACCGAAGTAGATCGCCGCATCGAAGTCGGTATCGGCGAACAGAAAGGGTCGAGTTCGGTTGGTCAGGTTGACCGTGATCTGCGGATGATGCCGCTGGAAGTCCTTCAGGCGTGGCAACAGCCACTGCGTACCGAAGGTCGGCACCACCGCCAACTCCAAGGTGCTGGCACCTTGCTGCCCCATCACCGCCAGTGTCTCGCGCTCGACAGCATCGAGCTGCGCGGCCACCCGGCGGCTGTAGGACAGCCCAGCCTCGGTCAGCTTCACGCCACGCTTCGAACGCCGGAACAGGCGCACGTCGAGAAACTCTTCGAGGTTGGCAATCTGTCGACACACCGCCCCCTGAGTCAGGAACAGTTCCAGGGACGCCTTGGTAAAGCTCTCATGGCGTGCCGCCGCTTCGAAACAGATCAGTGCCGCCGTACTGGGAATTCGTCTACGCATGTAACTGTTCCTCACATCACTGCCGGCCATGTTGCCTGTCGCATGTTTCTGAAGTGAGAAATTATCACAAGCTCATGCGTAATCCTCCTTTGCTCACCAACGCATCAGCACCTACCCTCGGGCTATACAGCTTTTCCGAGGACGCGCACATGGCAAGCTTCAACTGGATCGACCCACTGCTGCTGGACCAACAACTCACGCAGGAAGAGCGCATGGTGCGCGACTCTGCCGAGCAATACGCTCAAGGCAAGCTGATGCCGCGAGTGCTGGAGGCCTTTCGCCACGAAACCACCGACCCTGCCATCTTTCGCGAGATGGGCGAGATGGGTCTGCTCGGTGCGACCATCCCCGAAGAGTTCGGCGGCAGTGGCCTGAATTACGTGTGCTACGGCCTTATTGCCCGTGAGGTCGAGCGGGTGGACTCTGGCTATCGCTCGATGATGAGCGTGCAGTCGTCGTTGGTCATGGTGCCGATCAATGAATTCGGTACCCAGGCGCAAAAGCAGAAATACCTTCCCAAATTGGCCAGCGGTGAGTGGATCGGCTGCTTCGGCCTGACCGAGCCCGACCATGGCTCGGATCCAGGGGCGATGGTCACGCGAGCGCGCAAGGTCGAAGGCGGCTACCGCATGAGCGGTAGCAAGATGTGGATCACCAACAGTCCGATTGCCGACGTATTCGTGGTGTGGGCCAAGGACGATGCGGGAGACATCCGCGGCTTCATTCTGGAAAAAGGCTGGGCCGGGCTCAGTGCACCTGCGATCCACGGCAAGGTCGGGCTGCGCGCGTCCATCACCGGCGAGATCGTCATGGACAACGTATTCGTGCCGGAAGAAAACATGTTTCCCGATGTACGTGGTCTCAAGGGGCCCTTCACGTGCCTCAATTCGGCACGCTATGGCATCTCGTGGGGGGCGCTCGGTGCTGCAGAGTTCTGCTGGCACACCGCCAGGCAGTACACCCTGGATCGCCAGCAATTCGGTCGGCCACTGGCAGCCAACCAACTCATCCAGAAAAAGCTGGCTGACATGCAGACCGAAATCACTCTGGCCCTGCAAGGCTGCCTGCGTTTGGGCCGCATGAAGGATGAAGGCACGGCGGCGGTGGAGATCACTTCGATCATGAAGCGCAACTCCTGTGGCAAATCCCTGGATATCGCGCGCATGGCCAGGGATATGCTGGGCGGCAACGGTATATCCGATGAATTCGGCGTCGCCCGTCATCTGGTCAATCTGGAAGTGGTCAATACCTACGAGGGTACTCACGACGTACATGCCCTGATCCTGGGCCGGGCGCAAACCGGCCTGCAAGCCTTCTATTGATAGGAGGTCGTCATGGGCGCCCTTTCGCATCTTCGTGTTCTCGACCTGTCGCGGGTACTCGCCGGGCCATGGGCCGGGCAAATCCTGGCCGACCTCGGCGCCGAGGTCATCAAGGTCGAGCGCCCAGGCCGGGGTGATGACACCCGAGCCTGGGGGCCACCGTTCCTTGCCGACCACGCTGGTAACAATACGGGTGAAGCCGCCTATTACCTGGCGGCCAACCGCAACAAGCGCTCGGTCACCATCGACTTCACCCGACCCGAAGGTCAGCAATTGGTACGTGACCTTGCTGCAGGCTCAGACATTCTGATCGAAAACTTCAAAGTAGGCGGACTCGCCGCCTACGGCCTGGACTACGCATCACTCAGCGCTGTGAACCCGCAACTGATCTACTGCTCCATCACCGGTTTCGGCCAGACCGGCCCCTATGCCGCGCGCCCCGGTTATGACTTCATGGTTCAGGGCATGGGTGGCTTGATGAGCCTCACCGGCAAGGCGGACGGTGAACCTGGGGCCGGGCCCGCCAAGGTGGGCGTGGCCCTGACCGATATTCTTACCGGCCTGTACTCAACTGTTGCCATGCTGGCCGCGCTGGCGCATCGCGACAAGGGCGGCGGTGGACAACAGATCGACATGGCGCTGCTGGATGTGCAGGTGGCCTGCCTGGCCAACCAGGCCATGAACTACCTTACGACAGGCGTGGCGCCTGAGCGTCTGGGCAATGCCCATCCGAACATCGTGCCTTACCAGGATTTCCCCACGGCCGATGGCGACTTCATCCTGACCGTAGGCAACGATAGCCAATTCGCCAAGTTCGCGGGGGTGGCGGGTCATCCGGAATGGGCGAGCGACCCCCGATTCGCGTCCAATCAGCAGAGAGTCGCCAACCGCAAGCAGCTGATCCCCCTCATCCGGCAGGCGACGGTGTTCAAGACTACCGAGCAGTGGGTGGCCGAGCTCGAAGTGGCCGGTGTGCCCTGTGGGCCTATAAACGACCTGTCCCAGGTATTCGCCGACCCTCAGGTAGTGGCCAGGGAGCTTGCGATCCATATGCAGCATCCGCTGGCTGGCACCGTGCCTACGGTTGCCAGTCCCCTGCGGCTCAGTGCCAGCCCTGTGGAGTACCGACATGCGCCGCCTCTGCTGGGCGAACACACCAAGGAAGTACTGCAGCAGCTGCTGAACATGGACGCCCTTACCTATGACCAGCTTCACGCTGCAGGTGTGGTGTAGTCGTTCTTCATTATAGAGAAGAACGCTTGGACGCGGGGTTATGACGGTTTTTCGAATTGGGGGTTGACGGCAGATCTGTAGTGTCTATAATTCGCCCCACTTCCGGGGCAGCCGAAACGATAAACTCCTTGTTAATCAACGAGTTGGCCGTTTCAGAAGGTTTTGAAGGGTTTCGATCGTCAAGGTCGGAAGCGGTGAAAAAGGCAGTTGACAGCGGTTTGAAACGCTGTAGAATTCGCCTCCCGCTGACGAGTGATCGAAGCGAGTCAAGTGTTTGAAGTTGTTCAGGTTTCTGGCCAAATACTTCAAAATAAACGCTTGACAGGATGTGAGGTTAGCGTAGAATGCGCGCCTCGGTTGAGACGAAAGAATCAACCCACCGCTCTTTAACAATTGAATCAAGCAATTCGTGTGGGTGCTTGTGAGTTAAGACTGTTAGTCAACAAGATTATTAGCATCACAACAACTCCACGAGAAATCAAAGAGTTACCTCGATCCTTCGGGTTCGAGTTTGCGATTGCTGAGCC